>NZ_JBNJRW010000015.1:0-53717 GCF_050113895.1 Aestuariimicrobium sp. Y1814
ACCTAGGTATCGATGCCCGCCGCCCGCTCACCGCGACCCAGATCGCCACGACCGCGGCGTGGCGCACCCGCGACGAAGAGCTCGCCACGGCCACCGCCCGTGGTGAAGCGATCCGGCTCGCCAAACGCGTCGCCGTCCTCGACGGCGAGCTCAAGGAGATCACCACGCGGATCACGGACCTGGTCCGGCAGAGCCCCGCCGGTGGCCTGCTCAACCAGCCCGGCATCGGCCCAGTCACCGCCGCCGTCGCGCTGACCGCGTGGTCACACCTGGGCCGCATTCGATCCGAGTCCGCGTTCGCCAGCCTCGCTGGAACCAGCCCCATCCCCGCGTCATCGGGCAACACCGTCCGGCACCGGATCAACCGGGGTGGCGACCGGCGCCTCAACCGAGCACTCCACATGGCCGTCGTCACCCGCATGCGAATGGACCCGCGAACCCGCGCCTACGTCGAGCGCCGTACCGCCGAAGGGCGCACCCTCCGGGAGATCCGTCGCTGCCTCAAGCGCTACCTCGCCCGCGACATCTACCGCCGCCTCAACACCGCCGCTCAGAATGAGCTCACCGGGGCTTGACAGACATAGGAGATTCAACGGATTGATGGAACACCTCCGCGGCACCGCCAGAGGCTTCCGCAACCTCACCAACTACATCGCCCGCTGCCTACTCGACGCCGGCGGCTTCAGACCCCTCATCCACTCTCTTCTGTGAAGAGCCACTTAAGGGTGGTCGCCCGGCGCCTGGTCCTTCCCTCACGGGTGCACGACTGGGCAATTGCTCGGGAATAACCCTGAAACAACCATGGTTGAGTCAGGTGTACTCAACTTTGACTTGAGCCTGATCCGCGCAGGCACTACGGTTGAGTCCGTCAGACGCAAGCAGGCCGGGTGGGAGATCCTGGTCGCGCATCCCAAACCATCTGGAGGAACACCATGGCACGTGCAGTCGGCATTGACCTCGGCACCACCAACTCTGTTGTCGCCGTCCTCGAGGGCGGCGAACCCACTGTCATCCCCAACGCCGAGGGCGCCCGCACCACGCCGTCGGTCGTCGCTTTTGCCAAGGGTGGCGAAGTCCTGGTCGGCGAGGTCGCCAAGCGCCAGGCCGTCACCAACGTTGACCGCACCGTCCGCTCGGTCAAGCGCCACATGGGCACCGACTGGTCGATCTCGATCGACGAGAAGGACTACAAGCCCCAGCAGATCAGCGCCTTCGTCCTGCAGAAGCTGAAGCGCGACGCCGAGGCATACCTGGGTGAGTCGGTCACCAACGCCGTGATCACCGTCCCGGCCTACTTCTCCGACGCCGAGCGCCAGGCCACCAAGGAGGCCGGTGAGATCGCCGGCCTGACCGTCGACCGCATCATCAACGAGCCGACCGCTGCTGCCCTGGCCTACGGCCTCGACAAGGAGACCGAGCAGACCATCCTCGTCTTCGACCTCGGTGGTGGCACCTTCGACGTGTCGCTGCTCGAGATCAGCGACGGCGTCTTCGAGGTGAAGGCCACCAAGGGTGACAACCGCCTCGGTGGTGACGACTGGGACGCCAAGGTCGTCGACTGGCTGGTGACCCAGTTCAAGAACAAGAACGGTGTCGACCTGTCCAAGGACAAGATGGCCAGCCAGCGTCTGCGCGACGCTGCCGAGGCCGCCAAGATCGAGCTGTCCAGCGCCCAGAAGACCACGATCAACATCCCCTACATCACCGCTTCGGCCGAGGGCCCGCTGCACCTCAACGAGGACCTGACCCGCGCCGACTTCCAGCGCATGACCCAGGACCTGCTCGACCGCTGCCGCGCCCCGTTCAACTCGGTGCTCGACGACGCCAAGACCTCGGTCGACAAGGTCGACCAGGTGATCATGGTCGGTGGTTCGACCCGTATGCCCGCCGTCACCGACCTGGTGAAGGAGCTGTCGGGCAAGGAGCCCCACAAGGGCGTCAACCCGGACGAGGTCGTCGCGCTGGGCGCCTCGCTGCAGGCCGGCGTGCTGAAGGGTGAGGTCAAGGACGTCCTGCTGCTGGACGTGACCCCGCTGAGCCTCGGCATCGAGACCAAGGGTGGCGTGATGACCAAGATCATCGAGCGCAACACCACCATCCCGACCAAGCGTTCCGAGGTGTTCACCACCGCTGAGGACAACCAGCCCGCGGTGATGATCCAGGTCTACCAGGGTGAGCGTGACTTCGCCCGCGACAACAAGTCGCTCGGCAACTTCGAGCTCACCGGTCTGATGCCGGCCCCCCGCGGCCTGCCCCAGATCGAGGTCACCTTCGACATCGACGCCAACGGCATCGTCCACGTCTCGGCGAAGGACATGGCCACCGGCAAGGAGCAGTCGATGACCGTCACCGGTGGTTCGGCCCTGAACAAGGACGACATCGAGCGCATGGTCAAGGAGGCCGAGTCGCACGCCGAGGAGGACCGCAAGCGTCGCGAGGCCGTCGAGATGCGCAACGATGCCGACGCCCTGGCGTTCCGCACCGAGAAGCTGCTCACCGAGAACGCCGATTCGATCCCGGCCGACGTCAAGACCCCGGTCGACGAGGCCCTCGCCGCGCTGAAGGAGGCCCTGAAGGGCACCGACAACGACGACGAGGTCAAGGCCGCCATGGACGACCTGAACACCAAGGCCTCGGCCATGGGCCAGGCCATCTACGCCGCCCAGGCTGCCCAGCAGCAGACCTCCGGCTCGGACGACTCCGAGGCCGGCGCTGCCGAGGGGGAGGCCACCTCGACCGAGTCGTCCGACGATGACGTGGTTGACGCCGAGATCGTCGACGAGGACAAGCAGGACTGATCGAACCCGGGCCGATGGCCCGCGGCACCAGTTCAATGGGGGCCAGCCATCCAGCGGAGGCTGGCCCCCCCGTCCACGCCCCATCTGATCGAAGGAGCCCCATGAGCAACCAGACTTTCCCCGAGGGCCAGGCCCCCGACAACCCGACCGACAACCCGGCCCCCGAGAACCTCACCCCCGACGCCGACGTGTCGACCGAGGAACCGGCAGCCGGTCCCGTCATCGACGCGGAAGCCCCCGAGGCCCCGGCCGAGTCGTCCCCCGAGGACCGCATCGCCGAACTCGAGTCGCAACTCGCCGAACGCACCACCGACCTGCAGCGCCTCGGCGCTGAGTACGTGAACTACAAGAAGCGTGTCGACCGTGACCGTGACCAGGCCCGCCAGGCCGGCGTCGAGTCAGTCGTCCAGGACCTGCTGCCGGTGCTCGACAGCATCGCCCTGGCCCGCCAGCACGACGACATCACCCAGGGCTTCCAGATGGTCGCCGACGAACTGTCCCGGGTCACCAGCAAGCACGGGCTGGTCTCGTTCGGTGAGGTCGGCGAGGCGTTCGACCCCAACTTCCACGAGGCCCTGATGCAGGCCCCCCTGGCTGATGGCAGCGAGGTCGACGAAACCACGATTTCGCAGGTCATCCAGACCGGCTACCGTCTCAACGACCGGGTGGTTCGTCCCGCCCGGGTGGCCGTCGCCAACCCGGCCTGAGACATCACCACCACCACTCGTCCGACTGAAGGAGGCGAACCATGAGCACCAAGGATTGGCTTGAGAAGGACTACTACAAGGTGCTGGGCGTCTCCAAGGACGCCAAGCCCGAAGAGATCAAGAAGGCCTTCCGCAAGCTCGCCCGCGAGAACCACCCGGACCAGAACCCCGGGGACAAGGCGGCCGAGAAGCGCTTCAAGGAGATCTCGGAGGCGAACACGATTCTGAGCGACCCGGCCAAGCGCAAGGAGTACGACCAGCAGCGCACCCTGTTCGGGGGCGGCGGCGGATTCCGCTTCCCCGGGGCCGGTGGCACCGGGGCGTCCGGGTCGACCAGCGTGAACGACCTGTTCCGTCACGCTGCCTCGTCCGGCGAGGGCAACTTCGGCGACATCTTCGGCAACCTGTTCAACACCGGGCCCGCCCCTCGACGCAGCGGTCGCAGCCCCCGCCGCGGCTCCGACGTCGAGGGTGAGGTCACGATCGATTTCACCGAGGCGATCGAGGGTGTCACCGTCGGTGTGCAGATGGTTTCTGACGAGGCCTGTGCCGCCTGCCGGGGTACCGGCGCCAAGGCCGGGACGATGCCGAAGGTCTGCACCACCTGCCAGGGTTCCGGCATGCAGGCCTCCCAGGCCGGTGGGGTGTTCTCGGTCACCGAGCCCTGCAAGGACTGCAAGGGTCGCGGCATGATCGTCGAGGACCCCTGCGAGGTTTGCCACGGCTCCGGCCGGGGGCGCTCGTCGAAGACCATGCAGGTGCGCATCCCCGCCGGGGTGACCGATGGGCAGCGCATCCGCGTCAAGGGCAAGGGCGGGCCCGGTGAGAACGGTGGGGCTGCCGGCGACCTCTACGTGCTGGTGAACGTTCGTCCGCACAAGATCTTCGGCCGCAAGGACAACAACCTCACCCTCGAGGTGCCGGTCACCTTCGCCGAGGCATCCCTGGGTGCCACCATCGAGGTGCCCACGCTCAACGGACCGGCCGTGAAGCTGAAGCTGCCCCCCGGCACGCCCAACGGACGAACGCTGCGTGTGCGCGGCAAGGGGGCTCCCAAAGCCAACGGTGCCCGCGGTGACCTGCTGGTCACCGTCCAGGTCGCCGTCCCGGAGAACCTGAGCGACGAGGCCAAGAAGGCGCTGGACGACTACGCCCGCGCGGTCGGTGAGAGCAACCCGCGCGCCGACCTGTTCCGGAGCTGATCATGAGTTCCCAGGTGTCGATCATCGACCAGGACGCCGCCATCTTCACCATTTCGGTGGCGGCGAACCTGGCCGGCATGCACCCCCAGACGCTGCGCACCTACGACCGGCTCGGGCTGGTTGAACCGCGTCGCGCGAAGGGTCGTGGACGACGCTATTCCCGACGTGACGTGGCCAAGCTGCGGCTCATCCAGCGGCTGAGTCAGGACGAGGGCATCAACCTCAACGGCATCCAGCGGATCCTGGACATGGACGCCGAGAACGAACGTCTGCGCCGACAACTGGCGCGGGTCACCGAACAGCGTGACGAGGCGCTGGCGCGGGCCAGCCAGGCGCGGGTGTTCACCGCCGAGACCTCGGGTGCCGTGCACCTGGGCCGGGTGCGCCGCCGCCAACTGGCCCTGCCCGGCCGCAGCTGAGCGGATCCCCCCTGACGGGTGGGAAACCGCCGTGGAACTTCCCCCGCGGCCTGCCCAACGCTGAGATCGCCGGTGAGCTGATCGTCAGCACCGAGACTGTGGGCAGTCCCGGGTCAGTCGGACAAGGCCGTGATGAGGTGCGCCGCTTCGGACATGAGCGATAACAGCGAGCCGTAGTTGGCATTGCCCAGATCTGCCTGTGCTCGATCGATGCTGGCCAGTGCGCGGCGCGCGTCGGCGTCGTCGATCCCAGTCAGGCTGGTCCGGGCCTGCATGAGCCGGTCCTCGTTCACAGTGAGGTTGTCCCGCATGCGCTGCGCCTGCTGCATGATCGCACGGGTGTGCGCCAGCACGGTGGGCACATCAGCACCGCCGCTCACTGCAGTGGCTCCGGGTCGGGCACTTCGACGGTGATGTCCACGCTGTGGGCCTGGGCGAGCGCCTGGGCCATGAATGACTCCGCACGGTTCAGGGCCGCGAGGCACCCCTCCAACTGTCTGGCCAACCGTTGCCCGGCATCGATTCCTCCCGCCACAGCATGCACCTGGTCAAGGAGCTCCTTGCTCTTCTGCGCCAGTGCGTTGCAGTCGGCCATGGCGAATGAGACCCACCCGACAAACTAATTCACCTTGCCCTTGCGGACCTGGCCGTTCATGGTGTTCTGCTTCAGCCTGGCCACGCTGGTCGTGGTCCTGGTGTACCCGATCGAACTCGCCGGGTGGGAGCAGGGACGCCAGTTCATCTGGTCGTTCCTGTTCTGGGTGCCCATGGCCGGGGTGATCCTCAGCTTCTTCCACTGGCCACTGGTGCTGACGCCTGGCTGGTACAAGAACTGGGCCCGCCATCCCGAGCAGCCCCCGTGGTCCAACGAGGAGGTCATCCAGGTGCTGCGTGACAGGGCGCCCGGCAAGAAGCGCGATCGCATCATCAAGGACATGGGGTGGGCCGGCAGTCCCGCTGAGCCGGGCCGACGTTCCAGCGGTGGCAAACCGTTCGAGTACCAACGGTTTGCCGCCGCTGTGTGGTGCTGCAGCGATCAGGCGGGGCGGTGGTACCCGTAGAGGTCGGTCTGCCGCTCGTTGACCCAGATCGGCTCCCCGCCGTCGGGGTCGGCGACCAGCACTGTTCGCCCGTAGGACTCATCGACCAGCGAGGCATCCAGCCTCGCGTCACGCAGGCGGGCATGCAGGTCTTCGGCATCACCGTCGTACTGGAAGCCGAGCACCACCCCGGAGGTCGTCCCGCCGTGGGCGGCGAGCAGGCCGCCGTTCTTCGCGGTGAACTGGTGCCAGCCGCCCTGGTCGGCGGAAATGTCGGGGCGGGCCCCGATGTGGCGCAGGGTGGCGGCCACCTCGTCGGTCTGCGGCGAGTACCACAGCCCGAGCACGTGCAGCAGGGGGTCAGCGCCCTCGGTCAGGGGCGGACGAGTGGCTGCGGTCGCGGTGAGCGTGACCCCGTCCGGTCCGGTGATCGTGGCGGTCGGCCCGTGGCCCTCCTGGGTGATGACCGTTTCGGTGCCGGCCTCGCGGGTGCGGCGGGCGAACTCGTCGAGGTCACCCACTTCGACGCAGAGCCGGGTCGTCCCCGCGGGGCGTTCGTGGTCAGGGGAGTGCAGGCGGAGGCCGCCGGAATGGGAGTCGAACTCCCACCAGCCGTCCTCGGTGACCGCCTTGGTCATGCCGAGGTGCGAGAGCAGTCGCTCCCAGGCCTCGAAGTTGTCGGTGAATCGGATCGGGGTGGTGCGCAGCATCATCGCTCCTGGGAGTTGAGGTAGTCGGTCAGGATCGTGGCGACGAAGGCCGACAGCGAGGTGTCGGCATCGACGGCGGCGTGCTTGACCTCGCGGACGAGGCTGGCCGGCAGGTAGACGTTGAACTGGACCTTGCGGTCCGGGTCGGGGGCGGAGGTCTCGGGTTCCCGGTCTGCTGTCATGCACGCATGCTAGCAGGCTAGGACAAGGGTTTGTGTG
Source organism: Aestuariimicrobium sp. Y1814 (assembly GCF_050113895.1). Lineage (NCBI taxonomy): Bacteria > Bacillati > Actinomycetota > Actinomycetes > Propionibacteriales > Propionibacteriaceae > Aestuariimicrobium > Aestuariimicrobium sp. Y1814. The sequence goes on from NZ_JBNJRW010000015.1 coordinate 7,096, forward strand.
CAACAGGAACAACGCAGACAAACGGGTGCGGGGTGCCCATCATGGGGCGGTGGGTGCCCCCCATGGGGGAGCCTGGCACCCCGCTGGGGGCGCCGCCCGGGGAACTCAGCGAGTGACGTCGGCGCCGGCGGACTGCTCCCGGGCCAGCAGTTCGGCGCGGAAGGGCAGGCCCTCCCAGTCGCCGGAATGGCGCACGGCCGCGCCGCCCATCAGGTTGCCGCGTCGCAGCCGGTCGGCCGGCTCAAGGCCGTCGAGCAGCCCCGACACGTAGCCAGCGGTGAAGGCGTCCCCGGCGCCGACGGGGTCGACCACCGCCAGGGGTTCGGTCAGTCCGTCCACGACCCGCCCGGGCAGGTGGGTGCGGGCACCGTGGGCGCCGAGCTTCACCACGACCTCGCCGACCCCGCGGGCGAGCAGGCCGTCGATGCTGAGGCCGAGCAGGTCGACCTCGTCCGGTGAACCCACCAGCACGTCGACGTGGTCGAGCACCTCGGTCAGGCACTGCCGGGCCTGTTCGGCCGACCACAACTTCGACCGGTGGTTCACGTCCAGCACAACCAGGGCGCCCAGTTCACGGGCTCGGCGGGCGCAGGCCAGGGTGGCGGCTGCGGGCCGGGGGCCCAGGGCGGGGGTGATGCCCGAGAGCACCGCCACCTCGGGAGTGGTGGCCTCCAGCGCGGCGACCATCGACTCGTCCATCACCGAGGCTGCCGAACCGGCCCGGTGGTAGTCCACTGCGGCTCCGAAGGCGCCGGGGGCCAGCAACATGAACCCGGTCGGGTGGTCGGGGTCGACCGCCACCCCTGACACGTCGACTCCCTCGCCGCGCACCTGCCGCACGACCAGTCGTCCGTAGTCATCGTCACCGACCCGGCTGGCCCACGCCACGCTGTGGCCCAGGCGCGCCAACCCGATGGCGACATTGGACTCGGCGCCGGCGACATGGGTGGTCCAGGTGGTCGTCGGGCCGAGGGCCGATGATGCCCTCAGGCTCATCATCGGCTCGCCCATCGTCCAGACCTGGGCGCCGGTTGCAGTGCTCATGCCCGACAGGCCTCCACGAACTGACGGGCCCGCACGGCCAACTCGTCGAGCGAGCCGCCGCGGGCGGCGTCGCCGACCAGCGGCCCGCCGATGCCGAAGCCGACGGCCCCGACCTCACGGAAGGCGGGGATCTCGGCCAGGCCGACCCCGCCGACCGCCGTCAGGGGCACATGCGGCAGGGGGTCACGCAGGGCCTTGAAGTGGCTCACCCCGCCCGAGCTGGCCGGGAAGATCTTCACGGCGGTGGCGCCGTCGGCGACCGCGGCGATGACCTCCGAGGCGGTCCAGGCGCCGGCCAGGGTGGGGAGGCCGGCCGCGCTCGCCTCGGCGACCGCGGGGCAGACGCCGGGGGTGACCGCGAACCTGGCCCCGGCCCCCCGGGCCCGCTCCACGTCGTCAGCGGTGATGACGGTGCCCGCCCCGACCCAGATGCCCTCGGGGGCCTCGGCTGACAGGGTGGTGATGGCCTCCAGGGCGTCCGGGGTAGTCAGGGTGACCTCCAGCAGTCGCACCCCGTTGGCGACCAGGGTGCGCCCGATCGGCAGCGCGAGGCCGGCGTCCTTGCAGCGGATGATCGCCACCAGCCCGGTCTCGAACAGGGTGTCGCGGAACTGGTCAGGGGTGTGGTCGTTCATGATCACCATTCTGCGAAGGAGCCGTCGGGGTGCGACCAGATGGGCCCCCGCCACTCGTGCGGGGTCTCGGCTGCCTTGCGGATCGCGGCTTCGTCCAGCTCGATGCCGAGCCCCGGTGCGTCCCACTTGGCGATGTGGCCCTCGGACGAGGTCAACGGTGCCTGGTCGAGCAGCAGGTCGAGCAGGTCGCCGGTCTGGTTGTAGTGGATGCCCAGGCTCTGCTCCTGGATGACGTGGTTGCTGGTGGCGAAGGCCACCTGCAGGCAGGCGGCCAGCGCGATCGGCCCGAGCGGGCAGTGCGGGGCCAGCAGCGCACCGTGGGCCTCGGCCAGGGAGGCGATCTTGCGGGTCTCGGTGATGCCGCCGGCGTGGGACAGGTCGGGCTGCACCACGGCGACGCCGGATGCGAGCACCGGCAGGAACTCCTGGCGGCTGTAGAGCCGCTCACCGGTGGCGATCGGCAGGTGGGTGTGGGCGACCAGGTCGGCGTACAGGTGGCTGTTCTCCGGGACGACCGGCTCCTCGATGAACATCGGGTTGACGTCCTCGAGGCGCTTGATCAACTGCCGGGCGGCCGGCAGCGAGACGCGGCCGTGGAAGTCCAGCGCGACGCCCCCGTCCGGACCCATCACCTCACGGGCCGCCTCGGCGCGGGCCACGGCGGCGTCCAGTTCAGCGACACTGGCGAGCTTGCCCAGCGCGGGGGTGGCGTTCATCTTGACCGCGGTCAGCCCCGACTCCGTGGCCGCGGTGGCGGCCTCGGTGACACCGCCGGGTTCGTCCCCGCCGATCCAGCCGTAGACCCGCACCCGGTCGCGCACCGCCCCGCCGAGCAGCTGGTGCACTGGGGCGCCGAGGCGCTTGCCGAGGATGTCCCACAGGGCCTGGTCGATGCCCGAGACCGCGCTGGCCAGGATCGGCCCGCCCCGGTAGAACGAGGCGTTGGTCATCAGCTGCCACAGGTGTTCGATGCGGCCCGGGTCCTGCCCGCTCGCGATCTCGGCCAGCTGGCCGACCGCGGTCTGCACGGTCTCCGATCGTCCCTCGCAGGTCGCCTCGCCCCAGCCGACCAGCCCGTCGCTGGTTTCGACGCGGACGAACAGCCAGCGCGGCGCGACGAGGAAGGTTTCCACGCGCGAAATGGTGTCGGTCACGGGATCAACCCTTCGTGGCGCCGGCGGTCAGGCCGCTGACGATGTACTTCTGGACGAACAGCGAGCCGATCATGATCGGCAGGGTGACCACGGTGGTGGCCGCCATCAGGCCGCCCCAGTCGATGCTGGCGTACCCGATGAAGTCGAAGATGGCCACCGGCAGGGTCTTGGTGTTGGTGTCGGACAGCACCAGCGCGAACATGAAGTTGTTCCAGCTGAAGATGAACGCCAGGATCGCGGCCGTGGCCATGCCGGGGCTGGACAGCGGCAGGGTGAGGTGCCAGAAGGCGCCGATCGGGGTCAGCCCGTCGACCTCACCGGACTCCTCGATCTCGGTCGGCAGGCCGTCGAAGAAGCCCATCATGATGTAGACGATCAGCGGCAGCGAGACGAACATGTGCGACAGGATCAGCACCGAGTAGCCGCCGACCAGGCCGATCAGGCTGAACACGTAGTACCAGGGCACCAGCAGCGAGACGCCGGGGATGATGCGGGCCATCAGCACCACGATCGACGACTTGTTCATGGTGAACCGGCTCATCGAGTAGGCGGCGGGCACACCGATCAGCAGCGACAGCGCCGTCGAGGCGAAGGCGATGATGAAGCTGTTCCAGATGAAGTCGCCGTAGTTCGCCTGCTCGAAGACGTTGCGGTAATTGTCGAGGGTGGGGGAGAACGCGAAGATGTTCTCGGTGTCGAAGATCTGGACGGTGGTCTTGAACGAGGCGATCACCATCCAGACCAGTGGGGCCAGCAGGAAGAAGATGATGGCGATCAGCGCGATGACGCGGAAGACTTTGTAGCCGGTCGACGTCATGTCAGGCCCCCTTCTTGTTGCCGCGGGTCAGCGCGAACATCAGGATCACGATCAGCAGGAAGAAGAAGATCAACACCGCCGAGGCCAGGCCGTACTCGTTGTAGTCGAAGCTCAGGCCGTAGGCGTAGACGTTCAGGGTCTCGACCTCGTTGAACGAACCACCGCCGCGTCCCTTGGTGGCGTACAGGATGTCGAAGGTCTTCAGGGCGTCGATGCCGCGCAGCAGGATGGCGACGATCACCGTCGAGCGCATCAGCGGCAGCGTGATGAACCAGAAGCGCTTCCAGGTGCTCGCACCGTCGATCTGGGCGGCTTCGTCGGGTTCGTCCGACAGGGACGACAGGCCGGCCAGCAGGATCAGGGCGACCATCGGGGTCCACTGCCAGATGTCGATGAACATGGTGGTCCACAGCGCGGTGGACTCACCGGCCAGCCAGGGCTGGGGTGGGATGCCGACCCAGCCGAGCATGGTATTGACCACGCCGATGTTGGGGTCGAAGATCAGTCGCCACATCATGCCGACGGCGACGGGGGTGGCGACCAGGGGCAGCAGCACCGCGACACGCACCCAGCGTTCTCCGCGGAAGGGTCGGCGCAGCAGCAGCGCGATGATCATGCCGAGGATGACCTCGACGACCAGCACCACGGTGGTGAACAGGACGGTGCGCCCGACGGCCGGCCAGAACCGGTCGGTGTCGGTGAGCATGTCGGTGTAGTTCTCGATGCCGATGAAGTTGCGGTCGGCCTGCACCGAGCCCTTGGCGTCGGTGAAGCTCAGGTAGCCGGTCCACACCAGCGGGAAGATGATCATCATGGCCACGAACAGCATCGCGGGGGCCGCGAAGACCCACTTGCGGTGGTCGTTGACCCATTGCGCCCACTTGGAGGTGGTGCGCACCGAGTAGGTGTGTTCGCGTGTGGCGAGGTCATTCGACATTGGGTGCCTCGGTATTCGGGTGGGATCCGTGGGGCGGGGCGGGGGATACCCAGCAATCTAGCGATGGGGGGACAGGGCCGGGCCACGGAGCAGAAGTTGCCCCGTGGCCACGCCCTGTATGCAGGGGGTTATCCCCCGCAGACAACTCAGTTCTCGTCGTCGAGGAAGGCCTGCAGGTCGGTCTGGGCCTTCTCGATCGAGGCAGCCTGGTCCTTGCCGGTGATGCCGTCGACGATGGGCTGGCCGACGATCTCGCGGGCCTTGGCGACCTGGATGACCAGCGGGCGGTCGTGGCCGACACCCTCCTTGGCGTTCTCGTTGATCGAGGCAGCCAGGTCCTCCGGGAAGCCCGAGGTGCCCTCGGCGTCCTCCCAGGCAGAGTTGCGGGCCGACATCAGGCCGCCCTTCTGCATCTCGAGGGTCTTGGCCTTCGAGGTGGCCCAGGCGATGAACTTCCAGGCGTTGTCCTGGTTGCCCGACTTGGCATTGATGGCCAGGCCCCACGACGGGATGTTGAAGGGGCGCCGGCCCGCCGGGCCCGACGGGAAGGGTGCGAAGCCGACGGTGTCGGCGACCTTCGACTTCGAGGCGTCGGTGGCGTTGGTGTAGAGCACGTCGGCCTCGGTGTAGAAGGCGGCGTTGCCCTGCGTGAAGATGGCCATCGCCTCGGGCCAGCTCATGTCGGTCGACACGTTCGAGGGGCCGGTCTCGCGGATCAGCTTGGCGTACATGTCGTAGGCCTGCTTGGCCTCGGGGGTGTTCACCGTGGCGGTGGTGCCCTCCTCGTTGTGGAAGTCGCCACCGTAGCTGTACAGGTAGCTCGAGAACTGGGTCACCGCGGCGCTGCGGCCGGTGCGGGCGACGAAGCCGGCCTGGCCGGTGGCCTGCTTGGCCTTCTGGGCCATCTCGAACAGCTCGTCGATGGTGTCCGGCGGGGCCGAGGCGCCGATCTGCTCAAGGATGTCCTTGCGGTAGTAGAGGCACTCGCGCTCGGTGGTCAGCGGCACGCCGACGACCTTGTCCTCGTAGGAGGAGGCGCTGACCGGGCCCGGCTGGTAGTCATCCCAGCCGTACTCGGAGTCCTCGCTGACCTTGCTGGTCAGGTCCATCAGCCAGCCGTTGCGGGCGAACAGCTTGCCCTCCTGCAGGGGGCGGTACATCAGGACGTCGAGGTCGCTGCTGCCGGAGTTGAGCTTCACGTTGTACTGGTCGGAGAGCTGGTCCTCGCCGAGCTGGGTGAGCTTGACGGTCAGGCCGGACTCGGACTCGAACTCGGGGATCAGTGCCTTGATGGCTTCGGTCCAGGGGTGGTTGGCGAGGGTGACCTGGAGTTCGGTGGAGCTGGCGCCCGAGTCGGACCCGCAGGCAGCGAGCCCGGCGACTGCAGCAGCGCCGGCGGGGATGGTCAGGACAGTTCTACGCTTCACAGAAAAATTCCTCCGTGTGGCCCTGCGCTGCAGGGGTTGGGCATCGTTGCCTCAGGGATAGACTCTCGATTAAGTCAGACTTATTCAAGACCTTTCAGGGGGTGAGATGCAGAATCGTGACCTTCCCGCCGGTGGCACCGCGGCCCCGGAGGTGGTCCGGATGCCGCACGACCACCCGTTGCGCCGGTTCATCCCGGAGCCCGAGGCCACCAGCACGTTCAAGAACGACGTGGTCGACGTGCTGGGCCAGGGCATCTGCAGCGGCGAGATGCCGCCCGGCCACGTCCTCAACATGGACGAACTCGCCACGCGGTTCGGGGTCTCGCGCCCCGTCGTCCGGGAAGCCTGTGGGGTGCTCAGCAGCCTCGGCCTGGTCGTCTCACGGCGCCGCGCAGGCACCGTCGTCCAGCCCCAGGACCAGTGGGAGCTGTTCAACAGCGAGGTGATCCGCTGGCGGCTCAACTCCCCGGGCCGGGCGAGCCAGATCCGGGAACTGTCGGAACTGCGCTCGTCCGTGGAACCGGACGCGGCCGTCCTGGCCGCCGAGCGCGCCACGCTCGGGGAGCGCGCCGAGATCACCACCCTGATAAACGAACTGCTCGCCGCCGGTGCCGCCCGCGACATCCCCGCCTTCCACAGCGCCGACAAGCGCTTCCATGCCGCGGTGATGACCTCGGGGCACAACGCCATGTTCGCCCACCTGCACCACTTCGTCGAAGGCACCCTCGAGAGCCGTTACCGGCAGGGGCTGATGCCGGACGAGATCGACCCGCTGGCGCTGGTCTGGCACCGTGAGCTCGGCGAGGCGGTCGTCGCCGGTGACGCGCAGGCTGCCCGGGCGGCGGCGCTCAACATCGTCACCCGCTCGGCCGAGGAGATGATTGAGCTGTCCCAGCTGCCCGTCACCCGGCCCATCCCTCGGCGCACCCGTGGAGCGGTCCCGGCACAGGGCTAGGGTGGGCCCGGTGAGTGCCCCCCAGCGATCGGTGGGCCGCGAGATCCTGGCCCTGGCGATTCCGGCGTTCGCGACGCTGGTCAGCGAGCCGTTGATGCTGCTGGCCGACTCGGCCATCATCGGCCACCTGGCCACCACGAGCCTGGCTGGGCTCGGCATCGCCGGCAACATCATTGGCGTCACCATCGGCCTGTGCGTCTTCCTCGCCTACGGGACGACCTCGTCGGTGGCCCGTCGGTTGGGCGCCGGCCAACGACGTGAGGCGCTCACCGAGGGTTTCGACGGCATGGTGCTCGGGTTCGGCCTGGGCGTGGTGCTGGCCATCGCCATGCAGTTCGTCGGCCCCTGGCTGATCGGTCTCTACCAGCCCAGCCCCGAGGTCGCCGCCGAGGCGACCAGCTACCTGCGGGTCACCGCGCTCGGCTTCCCGGCGCTGCTGCTGATGCTCTCCTCGACCGGGGTGCTGCGCGGGCTGCAGGACACCCGGACCCCGCTCTACGTGGCAATCGGGGTGAACCTGTCCAACATCGGGTTGAACTTCCTGCTGGTCTACGGCTTCGGCTGGGGCATCACGGGTGCAGCCATCGGCACGGTGGTCAGCCAGTGCGCGGCGGCCGGCATCCTCGCCGGGGTGGTGCTGCGCGGCGCCCGGCGTGAGCAGGCGCCGCTCGCGTTTCGTCCGGCTGGGGTGTTGAAGGCTGCCCGCAGCGGGGTGTGGCTGGTGCTGCGGACGCTGAGCCTGCAGTCGTCGATCACCGCCACCACCATCGTCGCGACCCATCTCGGGGCGGTGGGCCTGGCCGCCCACCAGATCGCGAACTCCTGGTGGAGCTTCCTGGCCTTCGCCCTGGATGCGCTGGCGATTGCCTGCCAGGCCATCATCGGACGACACCTCGGTGCCGGTGACGTGGCCCGCACCCGGGCGGTGATGCGCACGGCCCTGGGCTGGGGTGTGCTCGGCGGGGCGGTGCTGGGGGCGGTCATCATTGCCGCGCGCGGGCTGCTGATGCCGATCTTCACCCCCGACCCGGCGGTGCAGGCCCAGCTGGCCGCAGCGCTGCTGGTGATCGGGCTGCTGCAGCCCCTGGCCGGGGTCGTGTTCGTGCTCGACGGGGTGCTGATCGGCGCCGGGGACGCCCGCTACCTGGCGATCGGCGGGCTGCTGGTCGCGCTGGTGCACGTGCCGCTGGTGGTCGCGCTCGACTTCACCGGGCCGGTGCTGTGGCAGTTGTGGGTCGTCTACGGGGTGTTCATGCTGGGCCGCGCGGTGGTGCTGGGGCTGCGGGTGCGCACCGACACCTGGATGCGCGTCGGGGGCTGAGGCGGCGGGTGGTCCGCCATGCCCGCTGTGGGTGGCCTCGATCACCGACGTGTCGGTGGTGCTCGATAGACTCAGTGGCATGAACACAATGCTGTGTCTGGGTGAAGCCCTCATCGACGTTGTCCACTCACCCGACGGTTCGGTGGTCGAACATGTCGGCGGCAGCCCCTTGAACGTGGCTGGTGGACTGACCCGCCTCGACCACCCCACCACCCTGGCCTGCTGGATCGCCGAGGACGACCACGGCGACCTGATCCGGCAGTGGCTGGCCGACCATGTGGTGGCGCTGGCGCCCGGCTCGGAGGCCGCGCCGCGCACCTCGGTCGCGCAGGCCACCGTGGACGAGCAGGGCCAGGCCACCTACGAGTTCGACCTGGTCTGGGACCTGCCGCCGGTCGACGTCGCCGGCGCCACCCACGTGCACACGGGCAGCATCGCGGCCGTCCTGGCGCCGGGCGCCGACAAGGTCTTCGAGGTGCTGCAGCGGGCCGCCGCGCTGGGGGCCACCATCAGCTACGACCCCAACATGCGACCTGCCCTCATGGGATCACCTGCGCTGGTGCGTGACCGGGTCGAAGCGATCATTGCGATCAGTGACCTGGTCAAGGCCTCCGACCAGGACGTGGCGTGGCTCTACCCGGACGAACCCCTCGGCCAGGTGCTGCTGCGCTGGAAGGCGCTGGGGGCCGGCCTGGTGGTGATGACCCAGGGCGTGAAGGGGGCGGTCTTCGTGCACGGTGACGACATCGTCCCGGTGCCGCCGCTGCGGGTCGAGGTGGCCGACACCGTCGGCGCCGGGGACTCGTTCATGGCGGGCCTGGTCTCGGGGCTGCTCGATGTCGGGCTGCTGGGTGCCGGACGCGGGCGGCTGGCCGTCGACGGGCAGCACCAGGGCATTCCCGAGGCGCTGGTGCGGGCGGTGGCGACAGCCTCGATCACGGTGGCGCGCCCGGGGGCCTACGCCCCGACCCGCGACGAGATCGGTGCCGATCCCCGCTGAGGGTCGCCGTCCGGTCGGCCGTGGCCGCCGTCAGGCGAAGGGGTCGAACTCCTCGCCGACGACCGCGGTGCGGGTGGACCCGTCGGGCATGACGACGCTGATGCGCATGCCGTCGGCGAGTTGGCGGCCGCGGCGGGTCTCAACCTCGCCGTCGACGCTGACCAGCCCGCCCTGGATCCACTCGCGGGCCTCACCGCCGGTGTCGGCCAGGCCGGTGTACTTCAGGAACTGGCCGAGCCGGATGGGGTCGTCGCTCATGGTTTCTCCCTCTGGTGGGCGGGTGGGCTGGTGGCTGCGGGGCACGGGGTCAGTGGCTCAGTGAGAACTTCTGGGCCACCCAGCGCAGTCCGGGCGGTGACCACCAGTTCCACTTGCCGAGCAGGCGCATGGTGGCAGGTACCAGCAGGGCGCGCACCACGGTGGCGTCCAGCACGATGGCGACCAGCATGCCGACCCCGATCATCTTCATGAAGAACAGCGGGCTGACCGCGAAGCCCATGACCACCACGCACAACAGCAGGGCGGCGCTGGTGATCAGGCGACCGGTGTTCTCCATGCCGACGGCGACGGCCTTCGTGTTGTCGCCGTGCTTGTCGTACTCCTCCTTGACCCGGCTCAGCAGGAAGACCTCGTAGTCCATCGACAAGCCGAACAACACCGCGAACATCAGCAGCGGTTCGGTCGGGTCGAGGTAGCCCGGGGAGGTGAACCCCAGCAGGCCCTCGAGGTGCCCGTCGGCGAAGATCCAGGTGGTCACACCGAAGGCGGCGCCCAGGCTGAGGACGTTCATCAGCAGCGCCTTGATCGGCAGCACCACCGACCCGAAGGCCAGGAACAGCAGCACGAACATGGTCACCGCGATCCAGCCGAACATCAGCGGCAGGCGTTCACCGACCGAGTCGAGCAGGTCGACGGTGGCGGCGGTGGCGCCGCCGACCAGGACCGGCTCGGGGGCCTCGACGGCACGCAGTTCGCGGACCAGTTGCTGGGAGTCGTCGGACTGCGGCAGTCCCTCCCAGGTCACTTGCAGCAGGGTGGCCGGCTCCTCCCCGGGCTGGGTCTGGTCCATCACGGCCACCGTCTGCACGCCGTCGACGGCCTGCAGGTCGGCGATGTACTCGGTGAGGGTGGCCTGGTCGGTGGCTTGCGGGCCGCGCAGCAGCACGTCTGCCGAGGCGCCGCGGGTGCCGAACCATTCCTCCTGCTTCTCGACGGCGATCACGGCCGCCGACGAGCGGGGCAGCATCGCCTCGTCGATCGAGCCCCACTTCACGCCGAAGAAGGGGATCGTCAGGATGACCAGGGCGATGACGATCGGCACCAGGAAGGCGAAGGGTCGCTTCATCACGGCGGTGGCCAGCCGGTGCCAGGCACCCTCGCCGGCCGGCTTGGGCGGACGGTTCAGGAAGGGCAGTCGTCCGAGGTCGATGTTGCCGCCCAGCAGCACCAGCACCGCCGGCAGCAGGGTGAGGGTCGAGACCATGGCGACCAGCACCGCGGCCATGCCACCGACACCCATCGACTTCAGGAACTCCTGCGGGAAGAACATCAGTGAGGCCATCGAGACGGCCACGGTCAGGCCCGAGAAGAGCACCGTTCGTCCGGCGGTCTTCATGGCGATGACCACGGCCTTCATCGCGTTCTCACGGCTGGTGTCGGGCAGTGCGGCCAGTTCCTCACGGAACCGGGTGACCACGAACAGCGCGTAGTCGATCGCCAGGCCCATGCCCAGGATGGTCACCACGTTCACGGCGAAGACGTTCACGTGCAACACGTAACCCATCGTCCGCAGCAGCGCGAACGAGCCGATGATGGCGGCGATGCCGATCATCGTGGGCATCAGCGCCGCGACCAGGGATCCGAAGATGACGATGGACAGCAGGAACACGATCGGCAGGGCAACGATCTCGGTCTGGACGATCGAGGTGGTCGCCAGGTCGTTGATGTCGTCGTACATCGGGTAGATGCCGGCGATGTGGGTCTCCAACCCGTCGACCGCCACGGCCTCGCGGACCTTGTCGAAGGACTCGAGGCGTTCGTCCTCATTGGTGCCGTCAAGGTAGATCAGTACCATCCCGGAGCGTTGGTCCTCGGAGACCAGGGTGCCCGAGGGGTCGGCGAACCACGGGATGGCCTGCTGCACGCCCTGGTCGTCCAGTTCGGCCAGCTTGTCGGTGACCCGGGTGACCACCTCGGGGTCGGTGACCGTGCCGTCCTCGGCGTGGTACAGCAGGACGAGGTCGGCCCCGGTGTTGCCGAACAGCTCCTGGCGGGCGTCCAGGATCTGCGAGGACTGGGAGTTCGGGTCCTCGAAGCCACCGTTGGTGAGCCGGTCGAACAGGCCAAGGCCCCACATCAGCGCGGCGACGCCGATGAGCAGGCAGGCGATGAGGACCTTCAGCGGGTTGCGGGAGAGGAAACCTGCCCAGAGTGACACCGTGGTGAGCCTTCCGACATCTGGATGCGCCCCGTTCGTGGGCGCGTTCGGGGTCAGTTTATGGCGGCCAGGGGGTGGGGCCGAACCCGTCGCGGCGGTGGTCGTCCGGTCGCCCCCGCCCGGTGGTCCGGCCCCCTGCCCTTCGTCCGGCCTGCCTCCTACCCGCGGATGCGCAGGTTTCGTCTTGGTTCCATCCCTGCCAGTGAGGATTCCGTGCAGGAACCTGCGCATCCGCGGGGTTTGGGGGGCCGGGTGGGGTCAGGGGCCTTGGACGAGGACGCTGGACAGTTCGCCGACGTGGAGGGGTGTGCTGGCTGTGCGGGTGATGGGGATGCTGCCGGTGAAGCCGAGGGCGTCCCAGTGGATGGTCCAGGTGGTGGTGGCGGTGATGGTGTAGTCGGCCTTGTCCTGGTAGGTGTGGCCGCAGTCGGGTGAGGGTGGGGGTGGGGTGATGATCGGGGCTCGTGGGGTCATGGTGTGGCAGGTGATGGTGGTGCCGTCGCCGAAGGTGATGGTGGTGGGGCCCTGGGTGGCGGTCATGGTGATGGTGATGCCCTGCTGGGTGGTGGTGGCGTGGAGGGATTTGGGTTCGGTGGTCCAGATCCAGAGGGGGAAGCCGATGGGGATCATGTTCCACTTGTTGCGGGCTGGGTCGGGGCCGATCTGGATGGCGGGTTCGGGGATGTGGAGGCTGAGGGCTGCGCTGCGGGCGGTGGCGGGGACGTCGATGGGGGTGCCGCTGGCGTCGGTGGGGATGCAGGCGGTGGGGTTGTCGAAGGGTGTCAGGCAGCTGTAGGGCGGTGGTGGCTGGTCGGGTTGTCCCGGTTGTGAGGGGAACGTCGGCGTGGTGATTACGGGAGGGGGAGGGACCACCTTCCACTGCTTGCAGACCAGTGTGTAGCTCCCATCCGTATTGGGGATGCGGACGTACCCGATGCACGTCCGAGTCTCCGCCGTCGCTTGGCTGGGGAGGGGCAAGATGACACAGAGCATCAGGACGGTCAGGACTAGCTTGCGCATGTCTCAACTTCCGTCGCTGCGTTGGTGAACATGCGGAGCCTTCCGTCCGGACCGCGTTCAAACTCCGCAAGGTTTATGATGCGGAACTGCAAGGGCGTGCGCTTGCCTGATTCATCAACGTGGACGATCCCGCTCTGGTCGTCGCAGAATTGAATGCCGATGAGTGCTGAGTCAGCCAAGTTCGTGTGGACGACCGCCACGCGGGTGATGATCGTCCGTCCCTCGAAGTGGCCTGGCTGCTCGTGGCTTGCCTTGAGGACAGCTTCAAGGGTGCTGGCGTATTCTCCGCTGACGAATGCTTTGAGCGGTTCCGGGAGCTCCGCCGCTCCGCCTTGGGACTCGTACTCGTCAATGAGCCGTTGCTGTTCCCGGTAGACCCATTCGGCTTCGGCGGTGAGGGCGGCGGTTTCCTCGGGGGTGGTGGGTCGTGCGGTCACCACCAGGGTCGAGGTCGGGCTGGGGTTGTCCGTCGGGCTCGGGCTCGGTGTGGGCGTCGTGCTCGTGGTGGTCGCCGTGGTGGTGGAAGGGACCGCTGTCGGCAGGATCGGCGAGATCGACGGTGGGGGAGTCGTGGCCCCACTGCCGGGTTGGCAGGCCGCCAGCAGGACGAGTGCGGTCAGCGCGGACACGACGCCGATCAGTCGATGGCGTGGTCGACCAGTGAGGGGAGGTGGGCTGGACACAAGTCCCATCCTCATCGACTCGAGGGCCACATCCCAGCCAGTTCCAGAAATCTGTGGATAACTCCTGGGCGCCGTTCGTCCGGTGACCTTCGTCCGGTGACCCTGGCGGCAGCGGCCCTGATCGTCCAGCCCCTCGTCGGGCCCACTCCCTACCGCGGATGCGCAGGTTTCTGCATGGAATCCGCACTGGCAGGGATGGATCCGTGGCGGAACCTGCGCATCCGCGGGATTGGGGGGGCGGGTCGCTCCGGGGACGAACTCGGGCCGACCACAGGTTCGGGGGCTCAGGCCTCCACCCGGACGAGGAGCGCGCCCTGGTCCATGCGGGTGCGCATCCGGCGGACGGGGCCCATGGGGTCACCGTCGATCTGGCCCTCCACCTCGGTGCTGAAGACGGCATCGGCCTCATGGGTCGTCCAGTGCCGCGTCTGGCGGTGGCCGCGGCGGTGCCGGGTGACGATGTCGGCGACCACGGCGAGCCAGCCCAGGGCCCCGCGGGGGGAGAGCACCAGGGTGTCGAGGTGGCCGTCGTCGGGTTCGGCCTCGGGCACCAGCACCACCCCGCCGGTGAGGATGCCGCAGTTGCACACCATGTACGAGCGCGCGCGGTGCGCACGCCGGTCAGGGCCGGGCAGGTCGTTCTCGACGCGCACCCGGAACCCCCGGTTCAACAGCGCCTTCGCGCCCGACTCGACATAGGCCCACCAGCCGACCAGCTTCTTGAGGTTCTCCTTGGTGTTGGCCATCGTGTCGGCGTCCACGCCCACACCGGCGATCACCAGCAAGACCTCCTCCTCGCGTTCGTCGAAGCGGACGAGCCCGACATCGATCGCCCGGTCAGTCCCGCTCAGGGCCACCGCGAACGACTTGGCGAAGTTGTTCAGCGGCAGGTCGAGGTTGCGGGCGAGCAGGTTGCCGGTGCCCTCGGGAATGATCCCCAGCGGCACGCCGGTGCCGCGCAGGGCGGTGGCGACATGGCGCACCGTGCCGTCACCACCCATCGCGCAGACCAGGTCAGCGCCCGACTCGACGGCTGCCCGGCCCATCCCGATGCCGGGGTCCTCAACGGTCGTCTCGACCCAGTCGGGTTCGCGGTAGCCGGTCTCCTTGCACAGTTCGGCAGCGATGGTGCGACGCTGCTCGAGGTCGTCGATCTTGGTCGGGTTGTAGACGATCGTGACGGTCTTCACGCAGCGACTCTAACCCTGCAAGGCAACCGGGACACCCCAGCCATCAGTTCGGCAGGATGACCGTGCCCGCGTTCGAGGTCACCGCCTCGGTGATGTTGTCCAGGGCGGTGATCACCGAACGGGGCCCACCGTTGCGGATGAAGCGCAGCGCGGCCTCCACCTTGGGGCCCATCGACCCGCTGGCGAAGTGGCCCTCGGCGGCGATCTGCTCCATCTCGTCGAGCCGGACGGTACCCACCTCGCGGGCCTCGGGGGTGCCCCAGCCGATGATGGCATGCGCCACATCAGTGGCGATCACCAGCACGTCGGCGCGCACCTGCTGGGCGAGCAGCGCGGCCGTCAGGTCCTTGTCGATGACCGCCTCGACGCCCTGCACCGAGCCGTCGTCCTTGCGGGCCACGGGGATGCCGCCGCCACCGGAGGCAACCACGATGAAACCGCTGGCCAGCAGGGACAGCATCGCCGGGGCGTCCAGCACCTCCTGCGGGTTGGGCGAGGCCACCACCCGGCGCCAGCCCTTCTCGCCTCGGTCCTCCCACTGCTGGCCGAACGCGATCATCGCCTCGGCCTCGGCCTGCGGCAGGTAGCGCCCGACCGGCTTGGTCGGGGTGGTGAAGGCCGGGTCCTCCCGGTCGATCAGGGTGCGCGAGACCAGTGCCGCGACATGGCGGCTGATGCCGCGCCGCGCCAGGGCGGCCTCGAGGGCGTTGATGATGGTGAAACCGATGGTGCCCTGGGTCTGGGCGCCGCACCAGTCCAGCGGCACCGGCGGCACGACACCGGCGGCCAGCTCGTTCTTGACCAGCAGGTTGCCGACCTGGGGGCCGTTGCCGTGGGTGATGACGACCTCGTGGTCGGCCTCGATGAGCCCGGCGACTGACTCCATCGCGGCTTCGATGGCGCGCCTCTGGTCGTCGGGACGGGCGGCGCCGTCGGGAGCGGTCATGGCGTTGCCGCCCAGTGCCAGCAGAACTCTCATCTCGGGTCCTTTCGCGGGGGAGTGTCTAGCGGGGGTGTCGCCCTCGGACGGGGCTGGTGGTCTCGGCCAGGTCGGTCACGGCCTGCTGCCAGGTGGTGGGTCGCCGGCCCAGCAGCTGGGTCAGCGCCCGGGGTGAGCCCACGAAACCGTGGGCGTCGTAGTGGGCGAACATGGCCAGCAGTTCTGCGCTGGCCCGCAGGTCACCGGCGATCGTCGGCGGTTCGCTGCGTTCGGCGCGCACGTCGATGCCCAGGACCTCACCGGCCTGCGCGGCCATGGTGTGCGCGTCGAGTTCCTCGGGGCCGGCCAACTCGTAGGTGGCGTGCACATGCCCATCATGGACGAGCACCTCGGCGCTGGCCTGCGCCACGTCGCGCAGGTCCACATTGCTGAAGGTGCGGTCCAGTGAGTAGGGCCAGGCCAGTCTGCCCTCCGGCAGGCCGCCCAGCAGGTTCTGGTGGTAGGCGGCCGGCTGCAGGATCGTCCAGTCGAGCCCGCTGGTGCGCAGCAGGTGCTCGGCCTGGGCCTTGCGCAGGTGGTGCGGCATGTTCGGCGCGTAGGGGTGCATCACCGAGTGGAACACCACCCGGCTCACCCCGGCCCGCCGCGCAGCCGCCACCGTGCGTTCCAGCATGCCGACCTCGTCGGCGAACAGGTTCGGGGCACTGTGGTGGATCGCCCGCACCCCGGCGAGGGCTTCGTCAAGCCCGGCACCGGTGACCGGGTCGAGGTCGACGACCTCGACACCGGCGGGCACCCGGTCGAGGGCCGCGGCCCCCGAGCGGGAGGTGCCGCGCACCGGAACGCCGAGGGCCAGGAGGGCATGGGCCACCGCTGCACCGGTCTTCCCGGTCACGCCCAGCACCAGTACCGGCGCCGTTGCTGCTGCGGTGCTCACCTGCTCCTCCTGGCCCTCGGTCTCAGCCGGTCACAGCCAGTCGACGACCGGGGCGCCTCGGCCCTCGGAGTCGAGCTGGGCGAAGCCCGGGCCGCGGTCGAAGAACGGCTCCTCACCGGTGCGGGCGTCGCGCAGTTCAGCGCGCAGCTGCTCGGTGGCGGCCTCGTCGATCACCGGGTTGTCCTTGTCACCCGAGGCGACCACGCCGTAGTCGGCGCGGGCTCCCGCGAAGGAGACCTTGCCCCACGACAGGTCGCGGCGCACCTCGTCGATCGGACGCTCCAGCGGGTCACCCCAGCCGCCACCACCGGTGGTGCGGATGCGGATCACCTCACCGGCCTTGACCGGTTCGGTGTCGACCAGTGCCTCGAGCTCACGCTCGTTGGGGCCACCCGGGTCGATGGTGACCTGGAACGGCTTGCCGGCCTTGCCGCCCTTCACACCCCAGCAGGCCAGGATCGAGCGGTCGGCGATCGACATGAAGTGGGCGTCCTTGAGCATGCGGATGTGCTTCTCGTAGCCCAGGCCACCGCGGTAGCGACCGGCGCCACCGGAGTCGACGGCCAGGCCCAGGCGCTCGACCAGGAACGGGAAGCGGCTCTCGGTGAACTCGGTGGGCAGGTTGCGCGAGTCGGGCACCACGTGGATGGTGTCTTCACCGTCGGAGTAGAACCGCCCACCCGAGCCGCCGCCGAGCACCTCACGCATGAGGTAGTCGTTGCCGTCGCGGTCCTTGCCGTAGACACCGGTGTAGCGGATGGTCTCCTGGTCGGCCGGCATGCGCCCGTCGACGGCCTTGGCGACCACACCGGCGAGCACACCGAGCAGGCGCAGGATGACGAAGGTGCGCGCGTTGGTGGGGCCGGGGTAGATCGGGGTGAGCAGGGTGCCCTTTTCGGGGAAGCGCATCTCGATCAGGGGGACGATGCCCTCGTTGACGTCGAGCTCACCCATCCGCTCGGGGGTGTCGGCCAGGTTGCGCAGGATCGGTGCCAGCCACTTCTTGAGGAAGTTGCCGCCGACGTAGTCACCGCAGTGGTTGATCGGGCCGGCCGCCTGGGCGGCGGTGCCGGTGAAGTCGATGATCAGCCGCGGGCCGTCACCGGGGCCGCCGGTGGCGGTCTTGGTGAGGGTGATGCGCTGGGTGTGCAGCATCGGCTCGGCGACGCCGTCGTGCTCGGCGTAGTCCTCCCACACGTACTGGCCGTCGGGGATCTTCGCCAGGATTTCGCGGCGGTAGATCTCGGTGGTGTTGTCCAGGATGGTGTCGAAGGCGGTCTCGACGGTGTCCCGGCCGTAGCGGGCGAACAGCTCACTGAGTCGTCCGGCGCCCATCAGGCACGCCGAGCATTCGGCGTCGAGGTCGGCGGCCAGCGAGTCGGGCATGCGCGAGTTGCGGGTCATGATCCGCAGCGCGGCCTTGTTCGGCACGCCGGCGTCCCACAGCTTGATCGGGGGCACCGACAGGCCCTCTTCGTGGACGCTGGTCGCCCCCGAGGGCATCGAGCCGGGGCGCGCCCCACCGATGTCGTCGTGGTGGCCGAAGGCCTGCACGAAGCAGACCACCTCACCCTCGTGGAAGACCGGCACGGTGACGCACAGGTCGGGCAGGTGGCCGATGCCACCCTCGGACTCGTAGACGTCGTTGTGGAAGAAGACGTCGCCCTCGCGCATCGTCTCGAGCGGGAAGTCACGCACGATCGGGTGCACCAGCGCCGAGTAGGAACGCCCGGTCAGCTTGCGCAGCTGGCGGTCGTGGATGCCGGCGCGGAAGTCGTGGGCGTCGCGGATCATCGGCGAGCGGGAGGTGCGCGCGATGGCGGTCTCGACCTCCATCTCGACGCTGGCCAGGGTGCCCTGGACGATCTCGACCACGATCGGGTCGACCGGGGTGCCCTCGGGCTGCAGCCGGTTGCCGTGCTCGTAGCTGGTGGGCAGGCCCGCCGGGTTGATCGGCTCGGCGGCGATGTAGGCCTCCAGCGCCTCGCCGGTCAGCGGGGTCAGGCCCAGCATCGAGCCCGAATCGGTGCGGGTGGGTTCAGTGGTGGCGGTCATCGTGCGGCCTCCTTGGTGATGATCAGGTTGGCGTGTTCGTCGACGCGGACGTGGAAGCCGGGGTGGACAGGAATGGTGGAGCCGAACTCCTCGATGATCGCCGGGCCGGTGATCTGGTCGCCGGCCAGCAGCTCCGGACGCCAGTAGACCCCGGTCGACACGCGACCCTGGTCAGCGTCGAAGACGACCTCACGGGTGCTGCGGCGGGCACGGGACTCGACATCGGCGGCACCCTCGTTCGAGGCGATGGTGACCACCTCGGGACGCTTGATCGGCCCGATGCCCGAGACACGCAGGTTCACCCACTCGACTTGCTGGGAGTCGTCGCCGCGGAAGTTGTAGTTGTACAGCGCCTGGTGGGCGTCGTGGAAGGCTTCGGTGACCTGGTCGGCCCATTCGCGGGTGATCTCACCGGCGGGGGCATCGACGCGCACCTCGAAGGCCTGGCCGAAGTAGCGCAGGTCGACGCTGCGGGCGAAGACGTGGTCCTCGGCGGCGAAGCCCTCCTGGGACAGGGCCTCGGCGGCACGCTCGTGCAGCTCGTCCAAGGTCTTGGCGATGGCCTCGAGGTCGAGGTTGCGGTCCTTGGCGACCTGGGTCTGCACGTAGTCGTTCTTGACGTCGACAGTCAGCAGGCCGAAGGCGGAGACGTTGCCCGGGTTGAGCGGGACGACCACACCGGCCAGGTCGAGGATGTCGACCAGGCTGCAGGCGAGCAGCGAGCCGGACCCACCGAAGGTGGCCAGCATGAAGTCACGCACGTCGAGGCCACGCTTGACCGAGATCTGGCGCAGCGCGTTGGCCTGGTTCCAGGCCGAGATCTCGAGGATGCCGGTGGCAGCCTTCTCGGGGCTCAGGCCCAGGCGAGCGGCGAGCTCGGCGATGCCGTTGGCGGCAGCCGCCTCGTCCAGCGGGATCTCACCGCCCAGCAGGTGCGGGGGGATGCGGCCCAGGAAGACGTGGGCGTCGGTGATCGTGGGCTCGGTGCCGCCCTTGGCGTAGCACAGCGGGCCCGGGTCGGCGCCGGCCGAGTGGGGGCCGACCTTGAGCTGGCCCTCGGGGGTGGTCCAGGCGATCGAGCCGCCGCCCGCACCCACGGTGACCACGTCGATCATCGGGATCTTGGACGGGAACGCGCCCACCGAACCCTCGGTGGTCAGGGCCGGTTCGCCGTCGATGACCACGGTCACGTCGGTGGAGGTACCGCCACCGTCACAGGTGAGCACCTTGTCGAAGCCGGCGCGCCGCGCGATCAGCCCGGCACCCAGCGCACCGGCGGCGGGACCGGACAGCACGGTGGTGATGGGCTGGTGGACGACCTCGGTGGCCGAGAGCACGCCGCCGTTGGACTTCATGATGTAGAAGGGGATGCGCTCGCGGCCGGCGTCGTTTGCGCCGGTGAACTGGTCGAGCCGGTCGTGGATGTTGGTGACGTAGCGCGAGACCTTCGGCTTGACGGCGGCATCGACCAGGGTGGTCATCGAGCGCTCGTACTCGCGGTACTCACGCAGCACCTCGCTGCTGAGCGAGACGATCGCCTCGGGGTGCTCCTCACGCAGGATCTCGCGCATGCGCAGCTCGTGGCTGGGGTTGGCGTAGGCGTGCAGGAAGTTCACGCCCAGGGTGTTGATGCCCTTGTCGCGGAACCAGCGGGCGGTGGCGCGGGCACCCTCCTCGTCGAAGGGGCGCACCTCGTTGCCCTCGAAGTCCATCCGGCCCTCGACGGTCTTGACCAGGTCGGCCGGCACGATGCGCTCGGGCTTGACCCAGAAGTAGGAGTTGCCGTAGCCGTCGGGCACGGCCTGGCGGGCGATCTCGAGGACGAACTCGTAGCCGGTGGTGGTGATGAAGCCGAGGGTGTCGACCTTGCCCTCGAGCAGCTGGTTGGTGGCCACCGTGGTGCCGTGCGAGACGGCGGTGATGTCGTCGCCGGTCGCTCCGAGCAGGTCGAGCACCTTCTGGACACCGTTGATGAACCCGTCGGCGGGGTTCGATGGCGTCGAGGGGGTCTTGGTGGTGGTCAGGGTGCCGGCATCCTCGTCGAAGGCCACCACGTCGGTGAAGGTGCCTCCGGTGTCGATGCCGATGCGAATGCGTCGCGCTTCCTGCGTCATGTGCGTCCTTCCATCGGCTGTTGCTTGGGGAAGATTCAACTTGCCGGGTGGGGGGTGAATCGTCGTCAACATCTGCCAAAGCAGGGACGATTCAGTGGGCAGTTTGGTGAGTATGTGTGACAAAGCTGGGCATGAAGCGCCAAAGAAGCGCCCGAAGGCCGTGCCGTGGGTCGCCAGTCGCAGGAAACAAGTAACCAGCGGCCCGATTTCGGCGTTTTGGCCACCGATGGAGGCCGCTGGCTACTTGTTTGCTGCGCTGGGCAGCGTCGCCGGGCTGGTGGGTGGCCCGGGTGGACGGACGCCGCCGACCCCGGGGTGGGGTCGACGGCGTCGTCCGGTGTTGACCTGCTCAGTACAGGGGACCTGGCCCCCCGGGCTCAGCCCTGGTACTGGTAGCCGGTGGGCTGCTCACCGAGGTCGATGATGGCGGCGACGGGGCCACCACCCTCGGGGCCCTGGTGGGCGGCCGAGACCGACACGAAGACGGCCGGGTCGCCGGTGACCGAGGCGGTCACGCCGCCGACGCACGACTTGATCTGGCGGTGCCAGTGCACGTCGGAGTCGTCGAGCATGGCGTTGCGGCGCCCGCGGACGGTGCCGTCCTGGCTGGCCTCGCACTTGAGGAAGACGTTGACCAGTCGTCCCTGCAGGTCGCTGGAGTGCGGCCGGTCGGGCAGCTCGAGGCCGGCGTCCTTGATGGCGTTCCAGATGCCGTCGGCGTCGAGGGCGTCGTTCATCACGGAGTGGCCGATCTTGTAGCGCCCGCCGATGCCCTTGGCGTTGCCGACCACGACCACCTGGGCCTGGTCGAGTTCGACACCGGACGAGCACGAGGCGACCGAGGAGTACTTGTCACGGGAGTGCATGACGTCCTCGTCGGCGATGTCGGTGACCTCACCCAGCGCCTTGGCGATGCCGAGCGCGGTGCAGCCGTTGGAGAGGTCCATCGACTCGTGGGTGTGCTCGGTCCAGACCTGCTTGCCGCGGGCCTTGGCGTCGCGGATGGTGTGGATGGTCAGCAGCGGGGTCTTGGTCTGCACGTAGTGCACGTCGGCGGGGTCGGTGATGCCGGCGCGCTCCATGGCGACCTTGACGGCCTCGGCGACCTTGTCGACCATGCCGACGTAGCCGATCTCTTCGGGGGCGATGGGCTCGCTCATGGCGAAGCCGACGGTCAGGCGCGGCTCGTCGGACGGCTCGACCTTCTCTGGGGCGACGGTGGCGAAGATGGTGGCGTGGGGGCTGATCACGCCGTCGGTGCCGCCCGACCAGACGATCGGGACGCCCTTGACCTTCTCGGGGTCGGCGCCCTTGGAGGTGAGCATCTCGCGGAAGGCGCGGTCGGCGATGATGCGGGTGTAGTCGTTCACACCGCCGTTGCCCTCGGTCTTGCCGATGATGGCGATGACTCGGTCGGCCTCGAAGACGCCCTCGTCGATGAGCTTGCCGAGCTCGGAGGCGTCCGAGACGGAGTGCAGAGGAACCTTGCGGACCTCAATGGCTTCTGGCATGGGTGCTTCCTTTCATGGGGTGAATCTGTGTGGATTGTGTCGGATGTCTGTGGGTGTGCAGGGGGTCGCGCCCCGCAGGGTGTGGCGTGGGGGTGCAGGGGGTCATCCCCCGCAAGCAAATCAGTGCCTTGCTTCGCGGTCGTGGTTCTTGCCGAGGTAGGCCGGCTGGCGGACCCAGCGCAGGGCAAAGACCATCACCAACAGTGTGGCGACGAACGGCAGCATCGAGATGAACTGGTGCGGAATCCCCAGGCCACCGACCTGGGCGCGCAGGGCGAGCACCTCCAGCCCGGCGAAGAAGGCCGCACCGCCCATGATCAGGGTCGGGCGCCAGCCACCGAAGAACGCCAGGGCGATCACGAGCCAGCCGCGTCCGCCGACGATGCCCTCGGTGTAGGTGCCGGTGAAGGCCATCGGCAGGTAGGCGCCGGCCATGCAGATCAGGGCCGAGCCGAGCGCGGTGCAGACCAGACGCACGCGGGTGACGTTGACGCCCAGCGAGTCGGACGCCTTCGGGTTCTCACCGACCGAGCGCACCTTCAGGCCGAGGTTGGTCTTGTAGAGCACCCACCAGATCACCAGG
The DNA here is from genome assembly GCF_050113895.1 of Aestuariimicrobium sp. Y1814. NCBI lineage: Bacteria > Bacillati > Actinomycetota > Actinomycetes > Propionibacteriales > Propionibacteriaceae > Aestuariimicrobium > Aestuariimicrobium sp. Y1814. The sequence goes on from NZ_JBNJRW010000015.1 coordinate 29,856, forward strand.
CCGATGAACAGCGCGAACCAGACCATTGCATCCTGGGTGATGACCGGCCCCAGGAAGGGGATGTCGGACAGCAGCGGGATGTGGATACGTTCCAGGGTGTTGATCAGCGGCGGGGTCAGGGTGACACCGACCGAGACCTTGTAGACCAGGGTGGCCAGGCCCATCGACAGGAACAGCAGCGCCAGGCCGACCACAAACTGGTCGAGCTTGTAGCGGGTGGTCATGACCCCCATCACCAGGCCCAGGACGATACCGATCAGGCCGGCGGCGATGATGCCGACGAAGTTCGAGCCCGTGGCCCAGCCGACCACGAAGCCCAGGGAGGCGCCCAGGGTCATGTAGCCCTCCTGGGAGACGATGAACACGCCCGACCGTCCGGCCAGGGCGGTGCCCTGCGCGGCGAGCACGAAGACCGCCATGGAGGTGAGCATGAGTTGCAGGAAGGAAACTACTTCAGCCATTGTTCCGTCCCTTCAGACGTGCGGCCACGATGTCGGAGAACAGCAGGAACAGCAGGATGAGGGCCTCGACGATCAGCACCATTTCCGCCGGCACGCCGGCGCTGCGCTGCATGGCGCTGGCGCCGACCTCGAGCACGGCGATGCCGAAGGCCACGAACGGGACGACGGCGACCTTGCCCCGTGAGATCAGGCCGATGATGATGCCCAGCAGCAGGTAGTTGGCCTGCATGCCCTCGATGAGTTTGCCGTGGACGCCGGCCACCTCGATGGCACCGGCCAGGCCGCCGATGGCGCCACCGACGACCATGGCGCCGAAGGCGACGCGCGAGTTGCGCACGCCGTGCACCTGCGCGGCCCGGGGGTTGGCGCCGACGGCGCGCAGCTCGTAGCCGGGCAGGGAGCGCATGACCCCATGGACGCAGAAGAACAGCACGATCACGGCCAGCAGGACACCGGTGTGCATCCCGCCGATGGAGGGCAGCAGGCCGCCCTCACCGATCGGCCAGGTGGTCGGGTGGCCGGCGGCCGGGTCACTGTAGACCTCAGCAGCGATGTAGTCGACGATGTAGAACGAGACGAAGTTCAGCAGCACCGTCGAGAGGATCTCGTTGACGCCGAAGCGTTCACGCAGCCAGGCGGCGATCGAGATGTAGAGCGCACCGGCGATGACACCGGCGAGCAGCACTACCGGCAGCAGCACGAAGCTGGGGGCCGACTTCAACCAGATGCCGACCACGGCGCTGGCGGTGGCACCGATCAGCAGCTGGCCCTCACCACCCATGTTGTTGCGGCCGGCGGCCAGCGGGATGACGAAGCCCATGGCAATCAGCACCAGGGGGACCCACTTGTGCAGGGTTTCGACCAGGCCCCAGCGTGACTGGAACGAGGTGGTCAACACCGACTCGAAGGCGAGGAACGGGTTGTGGCCCATGATGGCGATGATGATGCCGGCCACCAGGAAGGCACCGAGGATCGAGATGATGTAGGGCACCACGCGGGCGGCGATGCCATTGCCGCGCGGGGCGGCCAGTGCAACGGCTGTCATGCTGACACCTCCAGACCAGCCATCAGGCGGCCGAGTTCGTATGGGTCGTAGTTTCCGCGGGAGCGTTCCCCGACCAGGGCCCCGTCGAAGAGGACGTTGATGCGGTCGGCGAGCACGGTCAGCTCGTCCAGGTCTTCGGAGATCAGCAGCACCGAGGTGCCGGCGGCGGTGGCGGCCCGCACCTGGTCGTAGACGAACTGGGTCGAGGCGATGTCGAGCCCGCGGGTGGGGTTGTGCAGGATCAGCAGCCGGGGGTCGTGGCCGAAGGCCCGGGCCAGGATCACGCGCTGGATGTTGCCACCGGACAGGGTGGCCGCCGGCGCGCTGGGCCCCGACGCCTTCACCTTGTACTTGGTGATGATCTCCTGGGTCTCCTGCTCGGCCAGCGACCAGTCGACCAGCCCGTGCTTGCGGAACTTCTTGCGGCGCTGGTGGCCGAGCAGCACGTTCTCGGTGAGGGAGCGGCTGGGCAGGATGCCGTCGCGGTGACGGTCCTCGGCGACGTAGGCCACGCCGCCGGCGAGCCAGTCACGGGTCGGACGACCGGTCAGGTCGTCGCTGTCGACGGTGATGACCCCGGAGGTGAGCGGGCGGACCCCGGCGATGGCCTCGGCCAGTTCGACCTGGCCGTTGCCGGCCACACCGGCGATGCCGACGACCTCACCCTTGCCGATGTCGAGGGTGACGTCATTGATGGCGCCGACCCCGGCATCGTTGGTGGTGCTCACCCCCTTGATCGTGACCCGCGGCTCGAACTGCTTGACCTCGAACTCGCTGAGCGCGAACTCGCGGGTGACCATCCCCTCCTGCACGACGGCCGCGACCCGGTCGGTCTCGGTGTCGCCGACCATCATGGCCGCCAGTTCGGTGGGGTCGGTGTCGGCCCGGTTGACGGTGCCGATGCGGCGGCCCTCACGCATGACCGTGAGCCGGTCGCAGACCGCCATCGTCTCCTTGATCTTGTGGGTGATGAACACCACCGACATGTCCTCGTCGACGATCTTGCGCAGCGAGGCGAACAAGTCGTCGACCTCCTGCGGGGTGAGGTTGGTGGTGGGCTCGTCCAGCGCCAAGATCTTCGCGCCCCGGTAGAGGGCCTTGAGGATCTCGACGCGCTGGCGGATGCCGACCGGCAGGTCACCGACGACGGCGCGTGGCTTGACCGCCAGGCCGAACTGCTGGGAGAGCCGTTCGACCTCCTTCTCGGCCTCGCGCAGGTCGAGCTTCGGGAACGTCGGCTGGTCGGTGCCCAGCACGATGTTCTCGAGCACCGTGTAGGTGTCGACCTGCAGGAAGTTCTGGTGCACCATGCCGATGCCGTGCTTGATGGCGTCCTTCGGGCCGGTCAGGGTGAGGCGTTCACCGTCGACGGTCACGGTGCCCTCGTCGGGCTTGTAGAGGCCGTAGAGGATGTTCATCAGGGTGGTCTTGCCTGCCCCGTTGCCGCCGAGCAGGCCGTGCACCTCCCGCGCGTTGAGCGTGAGGTCGATGTCGTCCAGGGCCAGCACGTCGCCGAATCGCTTGGTGATGTCGGACATCACCAGCCGGGCTGCTTGTGCCTGCGGGGTCGTTTTTGTCTGCGTGGTCATGGGTCCTGCCCTCACTTGACGGGGGTGGTGTCCTTGACCACCACGATCTTGCCGGAAATGATGTCGGCCACGGCCTGGTCGACCTTGGCCCGCACCTCGGCGGGCACCCGGTCGGGCATGACGATCTCCACACCGGTGTCGAAGCCCAGCGGCAGGTAGCCGGTGCGCTGCCCGGCCAGGATGTCGCCGACGATGTCGTCCAGCGGCCCGACGAAGTCGTAGACCACCGACGCGCCGGCGTCCTCGGGGCTGAACTGGGACTTGTCGGTGTACTTGCCGACGATCCACTGCTCCCGGTCGTCCTGCTTGGCGGCCTGGAAGACCCCGACCATGCCCATGTTCATCGAGCCGATGATCACGTCATTGCCCTGGTCGGACATCTGCCGGGTGATCTGCTGCGCCTTGGTGGGGTCGTTGAAGTTGCCGGTCCACACCGAGGTGAGCTGGGCGGACGAGCCGGTGTCGGTCAGCGCCTGCTGCACCGCGTGCACCTCGGAGTAGGAGAACGGCAGTGACAGGCCGCCCACGTAGCCGATCTTGCCCTGCTTGGTGAGGGCGCCGGCGAGCACCCCGATGGGGTAGAAGGCGTTGTGGAAGTTGCGGTCGATCACCCACAGGTTGTCGGGCAGGTCTTCCGGCTCGGCGTCGAACTCACCGATGAACGAGACTTCGGGGAACTCGAGGGCCAGCTTGAGGGTCTGCTGGTAGTACTGGCTGCCGTGCGACCACACGATGGTGTAGCCGTCGGCGACGTACTCGCGCATGACGCGTTCGACGTCGGGCACTTCGACGTTCTCACTGAACGAGGTGTGGGCGTCGTACTTCTTGGCCGCCTCGTCGAGCGCGACCCAGCCCAGGGCGTTGTAGTCGGCGTCGGTCACCGCACCGGAGAAGACTCCTGCGATGCGGATGGGCGAGTCCGGGTTCCCGGACGGTGCTGTGGCCGAGCAGGCCTGCAGCAGGAGGAGGGCGAATACAGCGGCGAACACCCGTAGGCGCACACCAAACAGTCGCGGAACTTTCATCGTTGACCTCATCTGGGTGTGGTGGGGTAGGGGGTCGGCCCGGATGGCCGATCCCTTGCGGGTAGAACTGTGGGGTTGTGGCGGGGTCGGGGGCGCTAGCAGCTGGGCACGGCGTTGCGGCTGTGGGGGAAGGCGGTCCTTGCTTCGCCCTCGAGCTCGGCCCGGTGGGTGCGGATCAGTTCGAGGTTGCGGTCACGCAGGTGGTCGAAGCCCTGGCCGATGTTGCTGCCCTGGGTGAGGCTGCCGAGCGCCTGCTCGGGGTCGAGGCGGGCTGCCACCCAGCCCTCGTGGGAGGCGGCGCGGGCGATGATGTTGGCCGTGGGGGTGACGATGTGGCTGTTGCCGAAGTAGATCACCCCGGACGGGTCGATGCCGGTGGCATTCGCGCCGACGACGAAGACGTGGTTGTCGTAGGCCCGGGCCCGGGAGGTGAGTTCCCACAGGTCGGCGCTGCGCAGCAGCGCCGAGGGGCGCAGGATCACCTCGGCCCCCTTCACCGCCTGGATGCGGGACAGTTCGGGGTAGTCACCGTCGAAGCAGATGATCATGCCGATGGTGCCCAGCTCGGTCTCGACCACGCACACGTCGTTGCCGGCGGTCACCCACCCGCCGCGTTCGGCTGACTCGGAGAAGAACGGGTGGGTCTTGTCGTAGGTGCCGAGCACCGACCCGTCCGGCCCGACCAGCGCCGCGGAGTTGTAGACGACGCCGCGCTGTTCGCCGCGGCGGTAGGTGCCGACGCACAGGTGGACGCCCAACTCGGCGGCGACCTCCTGGTAGGGGGTCAGGATGGGTCCGGGCACCTCGGTGACCAGGTCCCACAGTTCCTCGACGCTGACCCCGGGGGTGAACCCGGTGGTCACCGATTCGGGCAGCACGAGCAGTTCGGCGCGGGTGACCGCCACGCACTCACGGATCATCGCGACCGCACGCTCGGCATTGACCTGGATCGACTCGGTGGTCAGCGGCCCGGGGGCGGGGTTCAGCTGCAGGGCGGCAGCGTTGAAGGCTCGCATCGTTCAGCGCCTCCCTGCCAGGATCCCGACCAGGACTCCCACCAGGGCGATCAGCGCCCCGACGACGGCAGCCCCGAGCAGGGTGGTGGACGACGCCGCAGCCGCGGCGGCGGGGGCCTGGTGCACGGCGCGAGCCGGCTGGGGACCGGGGGCGGCTGCACCCGCCGCGGGGGCGGCAGCAGGACTGGCGGCAGGACCAGCGGCATCGTCCGCGGTCCCGGCCTCGAGCGGGGCAGCCTCGGTCGCGGCAGCGCCACCGTTGGCGATGTCGGCGTCGATGGCGGCGAAGAACTGGGTGGCCATCTTGCGGGCCACTCCCTGCAGCATCCGCTGGCCGACCCCGCCGATGGCCCCGCCGACCGACGCGTCAGCGGTCCAGTTGATGTCGGTGCCACCGTCGGCGGCCGGCGCCAGGTGGACCCGCACATCGGCGGAGATGGTGCCCGGCCCCCCCTGGCCGGCGGCCTTGAGCAGGAAGGATTCGTGCTCGACGTGTTCGGTGAGCGCGACGTTGCCCGAGTAGGTGCCCTTGATGGAGGCGACGCCGGCCTTGATGGTGGCCTTGTAGGCGTCCTTGCCGGTCTCCTCCAGCGACTGCAGGCCGGGGATCGTCCGGGTCAGCACGCCGGGGTCGTGGAAGGCGGCCCAGGCGACGGGGCCGGGGGCGTTCATGTGGGCGGTACCGGTGATCTGCATGGGTGATCAGCCCTTCTGGTCGGGAACGGTGGTTGGTGCAGGGTCAGTCTGCGAGTGGGGGTGGCGCAGCGAGGGCCATTCGCCGGCCTCGTGCGCGCGCCGCAGCTCCCACAGGTCGTGGGGCGAGATCGGCATCTTGGTGATCGGGAAGCCCTCGGCGTCCTCGATGGCGCTGGCGAGCACCGCCGAGGCGGGGATGGTGCCGGCCTCACCGGCGCCCTTGATGCCCAGTGGGTTCAGCGGGGTCGGGGTCTCGAGGTGGTCGGTCTCGATGTGCGGCACCTCGCTGGCGAAGGGCATCAGGAAGTCCATGAACGAGGCGTTCAGCAGCTGCCCGGAATCGTCGTATGCCATCCTCTCGTAGAGCGCGCCACCGACTCCCTGGGCGACACCGCCGTGCACCTGCCCCTCGACGATCATCGGGTTGATCATGTTGCCGCAGTCGTGGATGACGCAGTAGCGCAGGATCTTGATGTCAGCGGTCTCGGGGTCGGTCTCGACGACGGCGGCGTGCATGCCGTTGGCGAAGGTCGCGCCCTTGGGGGAGTAGAAGTCCTTGCCCTCCAGGCCGGGTTCCTCACCGGGTGAGATCGGCGGCTTCGACAGGTCGACCGAGGTCGAGAACTGGGTGGCCGCCTTGGCGGTCTCGTCGAAGGCGTAGCGCAGCGGGTTCGACAGCACCGAGACCATGCCCAGGCTCATCTGGTTCTCGGGGTCACCCTTGATGCGGATGAAGCCGTCGACGATTTCCAGGTCTTCGGGGTCGGCCTCCAGCGCGTTGCCGGCGATCGCGAGCGCCTTCTCTTTGACCTGCTTGGCGGCCAGGTGCACCGCCGACCCGCTGGTCACCGCGGCGCGGGAGGCGAAGGTGCCCACCGAGTAGCCGAAGCGGCGGGTGTCGCCGGTGGTGACGTGCACGTCCTCGAGGGGGACACCGAGTTCCTCGGCCACGATCTGCGCGAACGAGGTGGCGTGCCCCTGGCCCTGGGTGGTGACGCCGGTGGCGACGTTGACCCGTCCGTTGGTCTCGACCTGGATGTGGCCGCCCTCGTAGGGGCCGATGCCGGTGCCCTCGACGTAGCAGCCGATGCCAAGCCCGACCTTGCGGCCCTCGGCGGCGGCCTGGGCGCGGTACTCGGCGAAGTCGTCCCAGCCGACGAGGTCCTTCAGCTTCTGCAGGGAGGCGGGGAAGTCGCCGGAGTCGTAGACGGTGGGTCGGCCGTCCTGGAACATCAGGCCGACCTCCCAGGGCATCTGGTCGGGCAGGATGAAGTTGCGCAGCCGCACCTCGGCCCGGTCGAGCCCCAGGTAGTCGGCGATCGCGTCCATGGTGCGTTCCATGATGAAGACGCCCTGGGGGCGCCCGGCGCCGCGGTAGGGGGTCACGATCACGGTGTTGGTGTACAGCGAGGTGTACTCCACCCGGTAGTTCGGCAGCCGGTAGGGCCCGACCAGTTGCACCGAGGTGTTCAGCGGGACGATCACGCCGTAGGGCAGGTAGGCACCGTGGTCGTGCCAGAAGGTGACATCGAGGCCCAGCACGACGCCCTGGTCGTCGAAACCGACCCGCGCCTGCTGCAGCTGGCCGCGTTCGTGGGCCGAGGAGATGAAGTGCTCGCGGCGGTCCTCGGTCCACTTCACCTGGGTCTGCAGCCGCTTGGCGGCCGAGGCGACGCACACCTCTTCGGGCCAGGGGTGGTTGATCTTCACCCCGAAGCCGCCACCGACGTCGGGGACGATGACGTGCAGCTTGGCCAGCGGCATCTCGAGCTTGGCGGCCAGCGCGGCGCGCAGGCCGGTGGAGGTCTGGGTGGAGGACTGGACGACCAGTTCTTCGGCGGTGGGGTTCCAGGTGGCCTGGACGGCCTTGCCCTCCATCGGGATGCAGGCGCTGCGTTCGAAGTCGAAGTCGAGTTCCAGCACGTGGGGGGCGGCCTCGATGGCGGCTGGCGCGTCGCCGACGTTCTGCACGTAGTGGGCGCCGACGTTGCCGGGGGCCTGCTCGTGGACGAGGTGCTTGCCGTCGCGGGCGTTGGCGATCCCGACCACCGGGGGCAGCACGTCGTAGGTGATGACGACCTTCTGGCAGGCGTCCTCGGCGATGTAGCGGTTGGTGGCCACCACCATCACGATCGCCTCACCGACGTGGTTGACCTGCTCCTTGGCCAGGGCGTAGCCGGTGACCGGGTGCTGGATGCTGGGGTGGGGCAGCAGCATCGGCAGGGGTTCACCGGCGGCACCCTCGAGGTCCTCATGGGTCCACACCGCGATGACACCCTCGACCTCGACGGCCTCGTCGACGTCGATGTCGATGATGCGGGCGTGCGCGTGGGGTGAACGGACGAAGGCGGCCTCGAGGGCGGTGTGGCTGAGGTCGTCGGTGTACTTGCCGTAGCCGCTGACCAGGCGCGGGTCCTCCTTGCGCTGGACGGCTGCGCCCATCATCTTGCCGCTCATGCCTGCACCTCACTGCTGCGCTGGGGGGCGCGTTCGCGCTTGATCTCGGCGGCGCGACACACGCTCTTGACGATGTTCTGGTAGCCGGTGCAGCGGCACAGGTTGCCGGAGATGGCCTCGCGCGCCTCTTCCTCGGTGGGGTCGGGGTTCTCGTCCAGGAAGGCGGTGACGGTGGTCACGAAGCCGGGGGTGCAGAAGCCGCACTGCAGGCCGTGGCACTCGACGAAGGCCTGCTGCACCGGGCCGAGGTCGTCGGGGCCGTTGCCGCAGCCCTCGACGGTGGTCAGGTCCATGCCCTCGGCGCTGGCGGCGAAGATCAGGCAGGAGCGGATCGGCAGGCCGTCGGCCAGCACGGTGCAGGCGCCGCACACGCCGTGCTCACAGCCGACGTGGGTGCCGGTCAGGCCGATGTCGTGGCGCAGGGCGTCCGAGAGCAGGCGGCGGGCGGGCACGGTGATGGTGTGACTGTCGCCGTTGACGGTCAGGGTCACCTGCTGCAGGGTCTCGGATTCCGAGGCCTCGAAGAGGGCGCTCCGGGTGGGGGTCGTGGCGTTGCTGATCGGGCTCTGGGTCATCGCTGCACCTCCGCAGTGGGCTGGGGTTCGGGCTGCAATTGTGTGCCCCGGGCGGGTGGGGACTGCAGTTCTGCCAGCAGTCCGCTGACCACGCGGCGGCACAGCGTGCCGCTGAGGTGGCGGCGGTAGTCCGCGCTGGCGTGGATGTCGTCGACCGGTTCGACGTGGTCGCGGGCGGCCTGCGCCACGGCGGCCAGCTCCTCGGCGCCGACCTCGTCCGGGGTGCAGCCGGCCAGGACGCCACCCAGGTCGAGGACGTCGGGGCGGTCGGTGACCGAGACGAACGAGGCCTTGGCGGCGGTGACGCGGCCGGCCTCGGTGGTCAGTGCGACCGCCACCCCGGACAGGGCGTAGTCGCCGCTGCGCCGGGCAAGTTCGTGGTAGCCGGTGATGGTGCCGGCCGGGAATCGCCCGAAGTCGACCCCGAGCACGAGTTCGTCGGGTTCGAGCACTGATTCCATGGGGCCGACGAAGAACTCCTCGGCGCTGATCGTGCGCTCACCGCGGGTCGACCGGGCCCGGACGGTGCCGTCGGTGATGGCGAGCACGGCGGGCATCTCACCGGACGGGTCGGCGTGCGCGATGGAGCCGACGGTGGTGCCGCGGTTGCGGATGGCGGGGTGGGCCACCCAGGCCAGGGCCTGCCGCAGCAGCGGCAGGGCCTGGTGGGCGGCGTCGTGGTGTTCCAGTTCCGAGTGGCGCACGGTGGCGCCGACCCGCACCCGGTCCGCCAGCACCTCGACGCTCGACAGCTCACTGATCCGGTTGATGTCGACCAGGTGGGCCGGCGTGGCCAGGCGCATGTTGAGCACGGGCACCAGGCTCTGGCCGCCGGCCAGCACCTTCGCGTCGTCAAGCTCGGCGAGCAGTGCGACGGCCTCGTCGATGGTGGTGGGGGAGTGGAGGGTGAACGGAGCGGGCTTCACGGTCCTGCTTTCGTCGGGCCGGCCGGGCACCAACCCGGCCGGCATTCGGCTGACTTACTGGGTCGGGTCGTCCTGGGCGGCACGACGTCGGGCTGCAGCTCCATGGTCGTCCTCGAGGCCGAGGTTCTCAAGGGCCTGGTGGCCGGTCGGGTCGGCGATCAGGACGTTGTCCTCGACCGTCAGCTCGGAATCGGCGCGGTCCTTCAGGTGCTGCGGGGCAACCAGGCGGGCCAGGTGGTACATGCCGACCGTGACGATGGTGCCCAGCGAGATGCCGGAGAGCACGAAGTCGTCGGTGAAGCGCAGGGACACGTCACCGATGGCGATGATGATGCCCGCCGAGATCGGCACCAGGTTCAGCGGGTTGGCGAAGTCGACCTTGTTCTCCTTCCAGATCTTCGCGCCGAGCAGGCCGATCATGCCGTAGAGCACCACGGTGATGCCGCCGAGGACACCGCCCGGGGTCGCCGAGATGACCGCGCCGAACTTGGGCGAGAAGCCGAACAGGATCGCCACCAGTGCTGCCACGGTGTACGCCGCGGTGGAGTAGACGCGGGTGGAGGCCATCACGCCGATGTTCTCGGCGTAGGTGGTGGTCGGCGAGCCGCCGAAGAAGGTGGCCACGGCCGAGCCGACGCCGTCCGCGGCAACCGCGGCGCCCATCTTGTTGTCGAGGTTCTCACCGGTCATCTCGGCCACAGCCTTGACGTGACCGACGTTCTCGGCGACCAGGGCGATGACGGCCGGCAGCACCAGCAGGGTGAAGTTGAACGAGAACTCGGGCAGGTGCCAACCGACGATGCCGGCCGCGTTGTCGGTGGCCGGCGGCAGGCCGAACCAGTCGGCGGTCATCACACCGCTCCAGTCGACACGCCAGTGGGTGTCGACCTCACCGGTGCCGGCGTTGTAGCTGGTGATCTGACCCATGGTCAGGTCGAGCACCCACGACAGCACGTAACCGAAGATCAGGCCGATGAAGATCGAGATGCGACCCAGGAAGCCACGAAGGCCGACACTGAGCAAAATCACCACGAACATGACGGCGAAGCCGACCCACTGGTCCTGCGGCCAGTAGACCGAGGCGACCACGGGGGCCAGGTTGAAACCGATGAGCATGACCACTGCGCCGGTGACGACCGGCGGCAGCACCTTGGTGAGCACCGCGGCGCCGACGAAGTGGATGAACACACCGACCAGGGTCAGCACCAGGGCGGAGACGAAGATCGCGCCCGTGACCTGCTGCGGGGTGCCGCCGCCGGCGTAGATGGCGACCACGCCACCCACGAAGGCGGCCGAGGTGCCGAGGTAGGACGGGACCTTGCCGCGCACGATCAGCAGGAACAGGATGGTGGCGACACCGCTCATCATGATCGCGAGCTGCGGGTTCAGCCCCATGATGATCGGGAAGACGAAGGTGGCGCCGAACATGGCAACCACGTGCTGGGCACCGAGCCCGATGGTGCGGCCCCAGCTCAGGCGCTCATGCGGCGGAACCACATCATCGGGGCCTGCGATTTTGCCATCCCCGTGCAGTTTCCAAATTGCCATGTGAAGTCCTCCTTGGACCTCGTTGCGTGTGACGCGCAACGGATGATTTTTGTGAACCCTAGATTGCCTGCCCGGGCCTGTGTACCGGCAAGTATGGCCGAGGAGACCGGGTTTTCGTTGGCACTAGTTGACAGTTTCGCGCTGAACCTGCCCCTGACTAGGTCAGTTGCGCCGAAAGCTGTGCTGACAAGGGGTGTTTCGGCCGTGTAACGCTTTGTTACAGGCCGCGCATCTGGATCACGTGCAGCGCCAGGGCCAGAGAGAAGCGCCGGTGCGGGTCGGTGGTGAAGGGGCCCAGCAACTGCTCGAGCTTGGTGATCCGGTAGCGCAGGGTGTTGTAGTGGAAATGCAGTGCGCGCGAGGTCTCGGCCACGTTCAGGTTGTTGTCCAGCAGCACCGACAGGGTCATCCGCAGGTCCTCGGCGTCGGGCAGTTCCGAGGTCGCCAGTGGCCCCAGGGTTTCCATCGCGAAGGTGCGCAGCTCGTCCGGGTCGACCTGGGACAGCAGGCGGAACACGCCCAGCGAGCCGAAAGGGGTGACCGACCCGTTGCCGTGCAGGCGCCGGCCCACCACCACCGACTCGGTGGCTTCCGCATAGGCCCGCGGCAGGTCGGCGATGTCGGTGATCGGGCGCGAGACCCCGGTGGTGAACGAACGCCGCCCACCGCCACCGTCGCCGCGCACGCTGCGGGCGAAGCGGGCGACGGCCCGCTCCAGGGCCTCGGTGGAGGTGTCCCGGGCCACCCCGATGACCGCGACCACCTCCTGGGCGTAGCCCGCGACCGGCGCCTCCGGGTCGGACTCGTGCACCGCCTGCGCCCAGGCGCGCGAGAAGCGCTCCTGCAGTGAGCGTTCGTCCTGCGCCTCGAGCGGGGTCGCGGTGGGGTCGACGTCGGCGACCACCACGACCACCGGACGATCAAGCTGCCAGCCCAGCGAGTGGGCATGGCCGACGACGCGTTCCGGTGGCCCGGCCCGCCCGACCAGGGCGTCGCGCAGGAAGTCGGCCCGGTACTTGTTCTCGACGGCGGCGACGGCCTGCTGCTTGGTCATCACCAGCGCTGCCGCCGCGGCGGCCCACTCGACCATGGGGGCCTGGGCGGTGGCGATGGTGGTGTGGCTGAGCACCAGCAGGCGGCCCTCGTGGCGGCCACGCACCATCACCGGCACCAGCAGCCGGCTGCGGCCCTGGTCGTCATCGGTCACCACCCCGGTGGGTTCGGTCTCCACCCGCAGGCGGCCGGTGCGGTCGAAGGCGGCCAGGCCCAGCACGTCGTCGAGGTCGACCCCCTCGGCCACCGCCGAGGCCAGCACCCGACCGTCCATCGTGGTGACCACCGCCGCGTCGGCCATGGCGGTGACCAACCCGGCGCAGACGGTGGTCAGGTCGCCGCCGGAGATGACGATGTCGACCAGGTCGCCGACCACCTGCTCGTTGCGGGCCAGGTCACCGGCGCGCCGGTTCAGCACCAGCGACAGCACCTGGTTGATGATCTCGTCGAAGCCGATGTTGTCGGGCAGGGTGAGCAGCGGGAAGTCGAGCGCGTCGGCGGTGGCCAGCGCCTGCTCGGGCAGCTCGTCGAGGTAGCGGTTCAGCTTGATGCCGAGTGCGGCCAGGCCCCGCTCGGCCAGGCTGGTGATGAACTCCGAGAGGTCGCCGGCCTGCTGCAACGGGTAGCCGGTGGTGAGCAGCAGCTGGTCGGGATTGGTCCACGGCAGCACGTCGGGGACTTCCATCACATTGACCCTGGTGACCCGGCGGTCGAGGCCCTGGTGCCCGGCGACCACCTCGGTGCCGGCCAGCGCGGCCACCTCGAGCACCTCGCTGACGCTCAGCCCGGCCGCCGGTGTCTGGGTGGGCCAGGGCCCCTGCCCCTGGTCGACGCGCGACAGCGTTGGCATCACTTGCCGGATATCGCCGTTGTTGTTGTCACCTTTGGCCATGAACGAAGGGTAGCGGGACGACTTAGCCTTTCGAAATGAGCTCCCTCGCGCCGACCACCGCCCTGCGCCTGCAGGGCTCGGTGTCTGCCGAGAGCGCGGCCGACCTCGTGCACGGGGTTCCGGGGCACGGGGTTCCGGCGCACGGGAGTTCAGGGCAGGGGAGCTCGGCCCGCGTGCTCGCCGCCTTCCCGGACGCCGCCTACCTGCTGTTCGACCACAGCCACGACGCCGTGGTGGCGCTGCTGCGCCGCCAGGCCCTGCAACTGCCCAATGGCGTCCGGCTCATGGGTGCCGACACCCCCGACCTGCGTACCGTGCTGGATGTCGGCGACCAGGTCCGGGTCGCCGCCGACGAACTGGGCGTGCGGCTGCTGCGGGTCGGTGCGCTCAGGATCTCCCTGATCGGCAGCCACCAGCCCACCCGCGTGCGGGTGCAACCCGACCACCACCTCGACGCCGACGACCTCGACGCCCTGGGGGCCGCGCCCTCGCTGCGCTCCCGGGCCGCCCGACTGGCCGCCGGGCTGGAGGCCGACGACCCCGCCCAGCTCGCCGACCTCATCGGTTGGGGTCGGGGGCTGACCCCCACCGGGGACGACCTGACCTGCGGGGTGCTGCTCGCGCTGGTCGCCACCGAACACCTCGAACCGGCCCACGCCCTCGACCTGCTCGGTGGTCACGGCCTGCGCACCACCAGCCTGTCGGCCCGCCTGCTCGGCTGCGCGGCCCGCGGCCTGGCCGTACCGCAGGTGGTCGACCTGGTCGACACCCTGCTCGCTCCGGGGCGCCGGGTGACCACCGCCCAGGTGAGGGCCGTCCACGCCATCGGGCACAGCTCGGGCCGCGACCTGTGCGCCGGCCTGGCCGGGGCCCTTGACCACGTCCTGGGCGCCGACCCGGCACCCCCCACGAATCCCCATGTGACACCCCACTTCACCGAAGGGAAGACAGCATGACCACAGCCCACGTCGAGGTGCGAACCGGCACCTATTACGACTCGGTCACCCTGATGCAGATCTCGCAGAAGGTGAAACTGACCGAGGGCGTCGAAGACGCCCAGATCGGCATGGCCACCGAACTCAACGTCGGCCTGCTGGAACAGTCGGGCTACCAGATTCCCGACTCGGTCACCCCGAACGACGTCGTGGTGGCGCTGCGCGCCGACTCGCAGGAGGCCGTCGAGCGGGGCCTGGCCAGCCTGGACACCCACCTGGCCGCGCTGCGTGACAGCGCCCGCAATGCCGGCACGGGCACCGACGACGTGGCTTCGCGCACCTCGGCCAGCGCCGCCCAGCGCGAAAGCCAAGCGGCGATCAGCGTCATCTCCGTGCCCGGTGCGCACGCCTTCACCGAGGCCATGGACGCGGTCAACTCCGGGCTGTCGGTGATGCTGTTCAGCGACAACGTGCCGGTCGCCGAAGAGATCGTCCTCAAGGACGCCGCCGCCCGCCAGGGCGTCCTGGTGATGGGCCCTGACTGCGGCACTGCCGTGGTCAACGGCATCGCCCTGGGCTTCGCCAACGTGGTGCGCCGCGGCCCGATCGGCATGATCGCCGCCTCCGGCACCGGCGCCCAGCAGGTGATGTGCCTGCTCGACCAGGCCGGTGCCGGCATCACCCATTGCCTCGGCCTGGGTGGGCGTGACCTGGGTGCTGCCGTCGGTGGGCGTTCGGCCCGCCAGGCGCTGGCGGCCCTGGGTGCCGACGCCGAGACCCAGCAGATCGTGCTGGTCTCCAAGCCGGCCGCCCCTGAGGTGGTCGCCGACCTCGAGCAGCAGGCCGCCGGCCTCGGCAAGCAGATCACCTGGGCCACCCTCGGCCCCGGCCTGCCCGACCTCACCGCCGGTGTCGAGGCCGCCCTGGCCGCCGGCGGGCACCCCGTGCCGACCTGGCGTTCCTGGCCCGGGGCTGACCCCGCAGCGCCGGTCGCCGGTTCCCTGCGCGGCCTGTTCTGCGGCGGCACGCTGGCCGACGAGGCCATGTTCATCGCCGAGGAGTCCCTGGGTGCCATCCGCTCCAACCTCACCGATGACCCCGAGCTCAGCATCGCCCCCGACGCCAGGGCCGAGGGCCACGTGATCCTCGACTTCGGTGCCGACGAGATGACCCAGGGTCGTCCGCACCCGATGATCGACCCGTCGCTGCGGCTCGACCGCATCCGCGCCGAGGGCCGCGACCCCGGCTGCGGGGTGCTGCTGCTCGACCTGCTGATCGGTTACGGCGCCCACGCCGACCCGGCCAGCGACCACGCCCAGGCCATCAAGGACGCCCGGGCTGCGGCCGAGGCCGACGGACGAGAACTGCCGGTGGTGGTCTCGCTGATCGGTACCGAGTCCGACCCGCAGGGGCTGGTCGGCATCGCCGAGACCCTCAGCGCCGCCGGCGCCTCGGTCTTCGTGTCCAACGCCCAGGCCACCCGCCACGCCATCGCCCAGCTCTCCGAAGGGACCCACGCATGAGTGACCAGACCCTGACCACGCTCCTGAACGCCCCCGCCGCAGCCGTCACCGCCGGCGCCGGGCTGTTCGCCGACTCCCTGCGCGACCAGGGCGTCTCCGTGCGCGAGGTGGACTGGCGCCCGCCGATGGATGGCGTCAACCCCGAGGCCCTGGCCAAGGTGATGGCCGACCCGCGCCGCGTCGAGGCCAATGCCACCGCGATCAGCCGGATGCAGTCGGCCGGCGCCGAACTGGTGGCGCTGCGCCCCGCCAGTGAGGTCTTCGGCCTCGAGAAGGGCCAGTTCCTGCACGCCGGCCCCCCGCTGGAATGGGAACGGGCCTCGGGCCCCATGAAGGGCGCCCTGATCGGCGCGATGATCTTCGAGGGCCTGGCCGAAACCCCCGAGCAGGCCGAGGCGGCGCTGGCCGCCGGCCAGGCCAGCTTCGAGCCCTGTCACCACCACGATGCGGTCGGCCCGATGGCCGGGGTGGTCTCCCCGTCGATGTGGATGTTCGAACTGCGTGACCCGGTGCACGGCAACACCGCCTACTGCTCCCTCAACGAGGGCCTCGGCAAGGTGCTGCGCTACGGCGCCTACGGGCAGGAGGTGCAGGACCGCCTGCAGTGGATGGCCCGGGTGCTCGGCCCGTCGCTGGCGAAGGCGGTGGAGCGCCACGGCCCCATTGACACCCTGGCCATGGTCGCCCAGATGCTGCAGATGGGCGACGAGGGCCACAACCGCAACCGGTCGGGCACGCTGATGTTCCTGCGCGACCTGCTGCCCGACCTGGCCAACTGCGGCCTCGACCCGCAGGACGTCGCGGACGTGGCGAAGTTTGTCGGCGCCAACGACCACTTCGCCCTGAACCTGGTCATGCCCACCTGCAAGCTGGCGATGGCCGCCGGGAAGAACGTGCCCGGATCGACCATCGTGGTCACCATGGCCCGCAACGGCACCGACTTCGGCATCCAGACCGCCGGCACCGGCGACGAGTGGTTCACCGGGCCGGCGAACAAGCCCGTGGGGCTGTTCCTGGGCTCCTACACCGAAGAGGACGCCAACCCCGACATCGGTGACTCGGCCATCACCGAGACCGCCGGCATCGGTGGCTTCGCGATGGCCGCGGCGCCGGCGATCGTCAAGCTCGTCGGCGGTGACGTGCCCTTCGCACTGACCGCCAGCCGCACCATGTACGAGATCACCTCCTCGGAGCACCCGATGTGGCAGCTGCCGATCCTGGAGTTCCGTGGGGTGCCGCACGGCATCGACGTCACCCGGGTGGCCCGCACCGGCATCCTGCCGCAGATCAACACCGGCATGGCCGGGGCGGTGGCCGGCACCGGCCAGGTCGGCGCCGGGCTGGTGACCCCGCCGGCGCAGTGCTTCAGCCAGGCGATCGAGGCACTCGCCGAGCGCGCGGTGTCCGCCTAGGCACACCTCGCCATAGGGTCCATGCCATGCGAAGCCACGCACTGCTGCTGGCGGCCGGGGCCGGCCGCCGGATGGGCACCCCGAAGGCGCTGGTCACCGGCGCCGACGGGCAACCCTGGGTGGTGCGTGCGATCAGCGCCCTGGACGGGGGCGGCTGTGATCGTGTGAGCGTGGTGGTGGGCGCCGGGGCCGACCGGGTGGAACCCCTGGTCAGCGGCTCCGGCGCCCGTCCTGTACTGGCCGAGGACTGGGCGCAGGGCATGGGGGCCTCCCTGTCGGCGGGACTGGCGGCGGTCAGCGCCGACGACCCCCACGCCGAGTTGCTCGTCCTGATGCTGGTCGACCTGCCCGATGTCGGTGCCGAGGTGATCGCGCGGGTGCTCGCCGAGGCCCGCTCCCGAGGCGCTGCAGCCCTTGTCAGGGCGGCGTATGGTGGCAATCCAGGGCACCCGGTGGTGATCGGGCGGGACCACTGGGCCGACCTGGCTGCCGGGCTGGGGGGTGACCGGGGGGCAGGTGACTGGCTCGCCGGGCGCCCCGTCGACCTGGTGGAATGCTCTGATCTTGCCGGGGGCGAGGATGTCGACGACCCCGCCACCCTGGCCGACCGCAACGCGAGGGGGAAGCACGACGATGGACCGCGCTGAACTGGCCCGACGGCTCGAGGCCCACGGGTACCTGGCCGATGACCACCTGGCCACCTCGGCGTGGCTGGCGCTGCAGATGCAGCGCCCCCTGTTCTGCGAAGGGGTGCCCGGGGTCGGCAAGACGGCCCTGGCCGCAGCCATGGCAGGTGCCCTGGGCGGGCAGTTGTTCCGGCTGCAGTGCTACGACGGCATCGAACCCGAACAGGCCCTCTACGAATGGGACTTCCCCCGCCAACTGCTGCACGCCCGCAGCCAGGCAGTCGACGGCACCGACGAGGCCGACTCCGGCCTGTGGGACGAGAAGTACCTGCTCGAGCGCCCCGTGCTGGCCGCCCTGCGTTCCTCGACGCCGGAGCACCGGGCCGTGCTGCTCATCGACGAGGTTGACCGGGCCGACGACGAGTTCGACGCGCTGCTGCTCGAGGTGCTGTCGGACTGGGCGATCAGCATCCCTGAACTGGGCCGGGTCGTGGCCGAGGCGCCGCCGTTCGTGGTGGTCACCTCGAACCGCACCCGCGACGTGCACGATGCGCTCAAGCGGCGCTGCCTGTACCACTGGATCGACCTGCCCGACCGTGACCGTGAACTGGCCATCGTGCGCCACCACGTGCCCGAGGCCCGCGACGGCATGCTCGACCAGGTGCTGGGGGCGGTGACCCGGCTGCGGGCCCTCGGCCTGGTCAAGCCCCCCGGCCTGGCCGAGACCATCGACTGGGTCAGGGCCCTGACCCTGCTCGGGGTGGACGACCTGGCCGACCCGCTGGCCGAGCTGACCCTGCCGGCGGTGGTCAAGCACGCCGAGGACCTCGACCGGGCGGTGTTGGCCGACCTGGTCGGCTCGGGGGTCGCGCCGTGACCACGGCGTCCGGTGGGCCCGCGGTGACCGCGGCGTCCCGTGGGCACGTCGGCCTGGTGCAGGTGATGCTCGGGTTCGTCGAGCACCTGCGCGGGCACGGCGTGGTGCTGCCGCCCGACCGGGTGGCCACCATGCTGCAGGCGGTGGGGCTGGTCGACCTGCTCGACCGCGCCGAGGTGGCCGCCGCCACCCGCACCACCCTGTGCAGCAGCCCCGATGAGGTGGCCGTGCATGACGCCCAGTTCGGCCAGTACTTCAGCTGGTACCGGCTGCCGATCGAGCAGACCAACCCCCTCGAGATCCCGCTGCCCGGCCAGGACCCCGGCGCTGACGGGCTGGGTGAACCCGGCCCGCCGCAGGAGTCGCCGCACCCCACCGAACGGCTGCGCTCGCGTCCCCTGCGGGGTCTGGCCCCCGAGGAACGCGAGGAGGCGCTGCGGCTGCTCGCGTCCCTGCAGGTTGAACGCCCGCTGCGCCGGGTGCGTCGGCGCACCAAGGGCGGCCACCGGCTCGACCCGGCCGCCACCACCCGCGCACTGGTGCGCACCGGTGGCCACCTGCCCACCCTGCGCTACCGCGAGCATGCGCTGCGGCCCCGCCGGGTGGTGCTGCTGGTTGACGTGTCCGGGTCAATGCGGGCCTGGGCCGAGCCCAACCTGCGCTTCGCCCACGCCCTGCGCCACAGCCACGGCGCCGAGGTGTTCACCCTGGCCACCCGGCTGACCCGGGTCAGCGAGCAACTGTCGAACCGCGACGTCGAGGCAGCGGTGCTGGCCGCCGGGCGCACCGTCCCCGACTGGACCGGCGGCACCCGACTGGCCGACGGGCTGAACCACCTGGTCGACGACTGGGGTCGCCGCGGGCCGCTGCGAGGGGCGGTGCTGGTGCTGATGTCGGACGGGCTCGACACCGGCGACCCCGAGGACTTCGCCGCCGCGATGGGGCGGCTGGCGCGGCTGGTGCACAAGATCGTGTGGATCCACCCGCGGGCCGGGGCCGAGGGCTGGCAGCCGGCCACCCGCGCCCTGGTCGCGGCGCTGCCGGTGGTCGACGGACTGGTGGCCGGTGACAGTGTTGACGCGCTGACCGAGGCCGGACGAGCGATCGCCCGCCCGGCCGGCGGTGGCCCGGCCTGGTCCGTGGGAGGAGCCCGGGTCGGGGACGAGGGTGCCGGGGCGGGGCCCCGGGTGGACGAACAGGAGTGCGCGAATGCGTGAGATTGCCGAGGAACTGAGGCTGCTGCTGGACGGCGAGGAACCCTTCGCGCTGGCCATCATCGCCCGGACGTGGCGCTCCTCACCGCGCCCGGCCGGCACCTTCATGGCCGTCACCGGCGCCGGGGCGGCCATCGGCAGCCTGTCGGGTGGCTGCATCGAGGGCGCGGTCTACGAGACCGCGACCCAGGTGATCGCCGAGGGCCGCGCCGTGGCGACCCACTACGGCGTCACCGGCCAGGACGCGCTGCGGGTCGGGTTGACCTGCGGCGGAGAGATCGACGTGACCATCAGCCGGGTCGACCCGCGCGACCGGGCCCAGGCCGAGCCGCTGCGCGTGGTCGAGCGCACCCTGGCCGAGCACGGCGCGGCGGTGTTCATCCAGCGCGTCGAGACCCGCCCGGGGGAGTCGGGGGGTGAGGGGCTGGGGCGCTTTGTCGGCTACACCGGCGGGGACGCACTGGTCGGCTCGCTCGGGTCGTCCGAACTGGACGCGCGGGCGCTGGAGGTGGCCGGCCGCAGCCTCGGCACCACCGGCCAGTGGGTCGACGACTCGGCGCCCGAGGCGGAACTGCTGGTCTGTGCGTGGGCCCCGCCGCCCAGGCTGGTCGTCTTCGGGGCGATCGACTTCGCCCGCGCCGTAGTGCGGCTGGGCAAGTTCCTGGGCTACCGGTTGACCGTGGTCGACGCCCGGCCGGTCTTCGCCACCCGGGAACGGTTCCCCGAGACCGACGAACTGGTGGTCAAGTGGCCGCACCGCTGGCTGGCTGCCGAGGTCGAGGCCGGCCGGATCACCCCGACGACGGTCATCCTGGTGCTCACCCACGACCCGAAGTTCGACGTGCCCGCCCTGCAGGTCGCCCTGCGTGCCGGTGCGGCCTTCGTCGGTGCGCTGGGCTCACGCAAGGCCACCCGCGACCGGGCCGCCGCGCTGCGCGAGGCGGGCATGACCGAGGACGAACTGGCCCGGCTGCACGCCCCCGTCGGGCTCGACATCAGCGCCGAGACCCCCGAGGAGACGGCCGTTTCGATCATGGCCCAGGTGATCGCTGCCCGCAGTGGTGCCCCGGGCGGGTCGCTGGTGGGCGGTGAGGAATCCATCCACCGCCAGGTCGGCAGCCACGCCCCCGAGGAATGTGAACCCGACAACGCAGCCCCAGTGCAGGTGCCGAACGTGCAGGTGGCGAAGGCGCAGGTGGCGAAGGTGGAGAACGAGAAGGTGGCGAGCCCGGCACCGTAGTGGTGGGACAACTGCGTCGGTGCCGGGCCCGCCATGGGCAGGGGTCGGCTCAGAAGAAGCCGAGCTTGTTCTCCGAGTAGCTGACCAGCAGGTTCTTGGTCTGCTGGTAGTGGTTGAGCATCATCAGGTGGTTCTCACGCCCGATGCCCGAGGACTTGTAGCCACCGAAGGCGGCATGCGCGGGGTAGGCGTGGTAGTTGTTCACCCACACCCGGCCGGCCTGGATGTCGCGACCGGCGCGGTAGGCGACGTTGCCGTTGCGGCTCCACAGGCCCGCCCCCAACCCGTAGAGGGTGTCGTTGGCCTGGGCGATGGCATCGGCGTAGTCGCTGAAGGTCGTGGTCGCGACCACGGGGCCGAAGATCTCCTCCTGGAAGATGCGCATCTTGTTGTTCCCGCGGAAGATGGTCGGCTGGATGTAGAAGCCACCGGCCAGGTCACCGTCGAGCTCGGCCTTCTGGCCGCCGATCAGCACCTCGGCACCCTCCTGGCGACCGATGTCGAGGTAGCTGAGGATCTTCTCGAACTGGTCGTTGGAGGCCTGGGCACCCACCTGGGTCTCGGTGTCGAGCGGGTTGCCCTGCTTGATCTTGGCGGTGCGGGCGATCACGGCCTCGTAGAACTCGTCGGCGATCGACTCCTGCACCAGCGCCCGCGAGGGGCAGGTGCAGACCTCGCCCTGGTTGAACGCGAACAGGGTGAAGCCCTCCTGGGCCTTGTCCCAGTAGGCGTCGTCGGCGGCCAGCACGTCCTCGAAGAAGATGTTGGGGCTCTTGCCGCCCAGCTCCAGGGTCACCGGGATCAGGTTCTCGGAGGCGTACTGGGCGATCAGTCGTCCGGTGGTGGTCTCGCCGGTGAAGGCGATCTTGCGGATCCGCTTGTTCGAGGCCAGCGGCTTGCCCGCCTCGAGCCCGAAGCCGTTGACGATGTTCAGCACACCGGGCGGCAGCAGGTCGGCGATCAGTTCGGCCAGCACCAGGATCGAGGCGGGGGTCTGCTCGGCTGGCTTCAGCACGACGGCGTTGCCAGCCGCCAGCGCGGGGGCAAGCTTCCAGGTAGCCATCAGGATCGGGAAGTTCCAGGGGATGATCTGCCCGACCACCCCCAGCGGCTCGTGGAAGTGGTAGGCCACGGTGTCGTCGTCCAGCTGCGACAGGGAGCCCTCCTGGGCGCGAATGACCCCGGCGAAGTAGCGGAAGTGGTCGATGGCCAGCGGGATGTCGGCGGCCAGGGTCTCGCGGATCGGCTTGCCGTTGTCCCAGGAGTCGGCCAGCGCGATCATCTCGAGGTTCTCCTCGATGCGGGCGGCGATCTTGTTCAGGATCACTGCGCGCTCGGCGACCGAGGTCTTGCCCCAGGCCGGTGCCGCGGCGTGGGCGGCATCCAGGGCCAGCTCGATGTCCTCAGCGGTGCCGCGGGCGACCTCGGTGAAGACCTGGCCGGTGACCGGGGTGGGGTTCTCGAAGTACTGGCCCTTGACCGGCGGCACCCACTCGCCCCCGATCCAGTTCTCGTAGCGGGGCTTGAAGGTGACCTTCGAGCCGGGTTCCCCGGGGCGGGCGTAGACAGTCATGGGCAACTCCTTCGTTGCGGACGAGCCGCGTCAGCGCCGTGGGGGCAGCACGCCCCGACGGCAGTGTCGGATGACCCGCAGCCTAGGTGTTGGTGGCAGGGACGTTCATGACAGTTGTGCGGTTGACGTGAAGGGAGGACCCCCGCTGGGCTGTGGCTTGTCGAAGGTCACATCTCAACAACGGAGGTCCTCATGTCCCACCCTAAGGCCCGGTTGAACGTCAACGGGCGACTGTTGCTGGTCCAGCGTGTGCGCGTGCAGGGTTGGCCTGTCGCTCACGCCGCGAAAGCGATGGGCATCTCACGCCAATGCGCCCACCACTGGCTCAAGCGCTACGACCAGTACGGCGAGTCAGGTCTTCACGACCGTTCCAGCCGGCCCCACACCATGCCACGGCGCACCAGCCCAGCCGTCGAGGCCCGGGTCCTGGCCCACCGCGCACAGTATCGCCGAGGCCCTGCCCGGATCGCTGCTGCCACCAACGTTCCCGCCCGGACCGTGACCGCGATCCTGCGCCGCCACCACATGCCGCCCCTGGCGCACCTTGACCCGATCACCGGCGCGGTGATCCGCGGCAGTCAGGCCAGCAGGCGCCGCTACGAACGCCAACGCCCCGGTGAGCTCATCCACATCGATGTGAAGAAGATCGGCAAGATCCCCGACGGCGGGGGCTGGCGCCTGCACGGACGTGCCGCCACCAGCGCCGCCAAGAACAAGCGGGAACGGATCGGCTATGACTATGTCCACGCCGCCGTCGACGACTGTTCCCGGCTGGCCTATGTCGAGATCCACGACGACGAGAAGGGCACGACCTGCGCAGGCTTCCTCACCCGCGCCGCAGCGTTCTTCGCCAGCCAGGGCATCACCCGCATCGAGCGCATCATCACCGACAACGCGTTCGCCTACCGCAACAGCCGTGACTTCAAAGCAGCAGTCAAGGCCATGGACGCGAAGCAGAAGTTCATCAAGCCCCACTGCCCCTGGCAGAACGGCAAGGTAGAGCGCCTCAACCGGACCCTCGCGCTCGAGTGGGCCTACCGGCAGCCCTTCACCAGCAACCAGGCCCGCCGCGATGCCCTTGCCGACTGGCTCACCTTCTACAACACTGAACGAGGCCACAGCGCCCTCAACGGGAAACCTCCCATCACCCGAGTGTCATGAACCTGTCCGCCACCAACA
>NZ_JBNJRW010000016.1:0-52720 GCF_050113895.1 Aestuariimicrobium sp. Y1814
CCACCGCTGGGTGGGTGCTCGTGGCTGGTCAGCTCACGTTGAGGTGGATCACTCCGTAGTCGTAGGCCTTGCGGCGGTAGACGACACTGGGGCGCCCCGAGGCGGCGTCCTGGTAGAGGAAGAAGTCGTGGCCGACCAGTTCCATCTCGTCGAGGGCCTGGTCAAGGGTGAGCGGGGTGGCTGGGAACTCCTTCTCGCGCACGACCAGCGGGCCGTCGCCGGTGACCTCGATGCCGGCCACGACGTGGCGGTCGACGCCGTTCTCGCTGACCCCTTCGTCCTCGTCGGAGGGCAGCAGCAGGGTGTCGAGAGGTGCGCCGGGCTGGGCCGGGCCGCCGTGGTGGTGGCGCAGGCCCTTGCGGTGCTTGCGCCGGTCGCTGGCCCGGCGCAACTGTGACTTGAGCCGTTCCATGGCCTTCTCGAAGGCAACCATCTTGTCCTCGGCAGTGGCTTCTGCCCTGACGACCGGTCCCTTGCTGCGAAGGGTGATCTCGGCCTCGACTGCGTCATCGGGTGAGCCCTTGGTCTCGTTCACGGTGAACTCGACCTCCACTCGCTGGACGCGGTCCTTGAACCGCTCAACGGTGGCGATGCGCTCGGTGACCTGTTCACGAATGGCGTCACTGATGTGGCAGTGGCGTCCACTCACGATGATGTCCATGGCGACCTCCTGGAATATGGCAGCAGCATCGATGCCGCTGCTCGGCGGGGCCGGCGGGCCTGCCCTGTCGGCGTGGGAACCCGCGGGCACACAAAAGGTACGCACCCCACACCTCGACCTGAGCCCTGGTGATTGATGGGTCGTACCATGACCCAACGTTACCGCCCTGTCATAGGGAATTCACTCATTCACCCTCTATTTCGCGCCGGGCCCACGAGTCGACCCGCGGACGGGGATGCGTTTCTCGGTGATGGCCACCACGACCGCCCCGGCGACCTTCCAGCCGGCCCGCCGCAGGGCCCGCCTGGCCTCGAGCACGGTGGCGGCAGTGGTGCAGATGTCGTCGACGACCACCGCCGTTGCGGGCCCCGACCCGGGCGGGTCGGCCAGCATGCTGGCGTGCTGGTTGACCAGGCGGTCCTCGTGGTCGAGCCCGGCCTGGTCGGCGACCCGGCGCGAGCGGTGCAGGGCCGCCACCACCCGGTCACCCGGGCGGGCAGCAGCCCTGGCCAGGGCCGCCGAGTGGTCGAAGCCGCGGCGGCGCACCGAGGCGGGCAGCGAGGGTGCTGGCACCAGCGCCACCCCCGCCGGCGCGACCAGGTCGAGCGCCCGACCCAGGCCTGGCCCGCAGACCTTCGCCACCGACCAGGCCCCGCCGTCCTTCAATGCCCTGACCATCGCCCCGCCCACGCCTTCGTAGGCGCACAGCCCCACCACGTGCAGCCCTTCAGGGCTGAGCTGCAGCTGCGGACTGCTGACCTCGCGGCGGCAGCTGGAGCAGGTCCCCCACCGGGCCCGACCGCACCCGGGGCAACTGGCACCCAGCAGCAGGTCGGCCAGCGCATCGATCGTGCGCACCTCAACCAGCCAGGCTCAACGCGGTCAGCTCACCGGCCAACCGTTGCCACCGGTAGACGCCCTCGAGCCGGTAGACCTCACCGGCATCACTCAGGAACCCGGCCGAGGTGCCGACCCTGCGTGGGAAGGCGGTGATCATGGTGGGCTGGCCACCGCCACCGGCGGGGCCGAGATTCTCCACCGAGGCCCCGTCGCCGCGGACGCGGTAGACGTTGAAGGCGCTGGTCGAGTCGGTGGCGGCCACCAGCAGCAGCGATTCGGTGTCCGACCAGGCCACGTCACGGGTGGCCGTCAGCGGCCCGGACGAGGAGGTCACCTGCAGCACACGCCAACCGTCGACCACCAGCGAGTCGGTCCCCCGCACCCGCATCATGCCCAGTTGGATGTTCTCGCCCTGCCTGACCACCAGCGCGATGCGCGTCCGGTCGGGTGAGACCCGGAACGACAGCACCGTGCGACCGGCCAGGTCGGGCAGGCCGACCTGGGTCACCGTGCCGCCGGCCGAGACCACGACCAGGGTGGGCTGACCGCTGGCGTGGTCGATCGTCCACGTCGACCGGTCGGGCATCACCTGCGGGCGCACCAGGTCGACCCCCGTGTGCACCTGGGTCACCGCGGCCCCCTCCGGTGCGCCCAGGTAGAGCGCTGTGCGTTGCCGGTTGACCATCCCGATCCAGTCAGCCGATCGGTGCAGCGCGAACTGGCCCGGTTCGTCGCCCCAGCCCCCCGCGCCGAAGGCCCCGCCCAGCGGACGGAAGCGCCGCTCGTCGTCCGACTCGATGACCCCCATCAGGCCGTCCTGGACGGCATACACTGCGGAATCGGTCTGGTCGTCCAGCAGCCGGAACTGGGGGAAGGAGGCGACTGTGACCACGCCGTCGGGGTCCTGGCCCGGGATCTGCCAGGGCTGCCCGTTCATGCGCACCCGGATGCCGTCGACCTGGTCGAACCTGGCCAGGGTGGCGGCGATCTGGGCCGCCAGCTGGATGCGCTGCACGTCGGCCAGCGGCAGGATCTGGTCGGTCAGGGAGACCTCGGCGATGCCGTCGGTGACGGTCACGGCGTTGACACTCAACCGGGTGTCACCGGGAATGGCGGAGGTCACCGCCGGCGCCAACCAGGGTGAGGGGCCGGCCAGCAGTGCCTTGACCGCCGCCGTGGGGGTGAGTTCCCCGACGTGCAGGTAGACCGGCTCCTGGACGTAGCGACCCCCGTCGGCGGTCAGGAAGGTGACCTGCAGGGGGTAGTAGTAGCGGTCGAAGACGTAGCGCGCGATCAGCAGCCCGTCCGGGGGGTTGGCGATGCGCCACTCCCCCTCGACCTCGGCCATCGCGAAATCGTGGACGAGCTGGTCCTGGGAGGCGCTGTAACGACCCTCGGCGTCCAGCCGTCCGACCACGGGCACGTTGAGGGAGGCTGAGGTGTCGGTGGTGACCGGTTTGCTGTTCTCGGACTGGTAGATGGTGGTGCCGCTGTCGGGGTTCCACACCTTCTGCGCCGAGGGGGTGAGGTAGAGCCGGGCCGAGGCGAAGTTCGCCTCACCGGTGCTCATGGCCGCCAGGAAGCCCGCCAGGATCCGCTCCGGGTCGGCACCCGGCTCGGGCGGCTGCGGGTCGATCTCGACCCCACCGGTGGCGGTCGCGGTCGGCGAGGGACCGACCTGCTGCACGGGTCCCTGGGTGGCGATGTTGGCGCAACCGGCCAGCACCATGCCCAGCAGCAGGGCGAGCAGGGCCGTCCAAGGGGGTCGACGGGTCATGGCAGCACCTCCGGGGCGCGGGTGGCCACGGCGGGCTGGTCACGCCCGGGCCCGTCCTCGTCGGCGCGCTCGTCGGGACGGTCCTGGTCAGCGGGACGATCCGGGGCAGCGGGACCATCGTCGGTGTGCCCGGGGGCGGGCAGGGCGTGGGGGCCCGGCGGCGGGTCGGGCAGGGCGGTGTAGTCGTGTGGCGCCAGCGACAGCGGGGACGAATGCAGCACCCCTCCGGCGCGGCGCGGTAGCGTGAGCCGGAACTGGGCGCCGCGGCCGGGCCGGCCCCAGGCCGCGAGCCAGCCGCGGTGCAGGTGGGCGTCCTCCATGGCGATGGACAGGCCCAGCCCGGTGCCGCCCACCAGCCGTGCCCGGCTGGGGTCGCCGCGCCAGAAGCGGTGGAAGACATCACGCACCTGGCTGGCGTGCAGCCCCACGCCGTGGTCGCGCACCGTGATGGCGACGGCATGCTCGTCGGTGGCGACGGTGACGGTGATCGGCCTGCCCTCACCGTGCTCGATGGCATTGGTGATCAGGTTGCGCAGGATCCGGCGGATGCGGCGGGAGTCGACTTCGGCACTGGCCTGGCCGCGTGCCTCGACGACGAGGTCGGAGCCCACCGAGGCGGCGAAGGCAGCCTGGGCGTCCACCTCGTCACGGACCAGGCTGACCAGGTCCACC
Organism: Aestuariimicrobium sp. Y1814; assembly: GCF_050113895.1. Lineage (NCBI taxonomy): Bacteria > Bacillati > Actinomycetota > Actinomycetes > Propionibacteriales > Propionibacteriaceae > Aestuariimicrobium > Aestuariimicrobium sp. Y1814. Next base: position 3,951 of record NZ_JBNJRW010000016.1, read on the forward strand.
TCGTCGACGCTGAGGACGGCGGCACCGGCGTCGAACCGTGAGATCTCGAGCAGGTCGCCCAGCAGGTCCTCGAAGCGGTCGAGTTCGTTGTGCAGCAGTTCACTGGCCCGGCGCAGGGACGGGTCGAGTTCGTGGCGGGCCTCGTAGATCATCTCGGCGGCCATCCGGACCGTGGTCAGCGGGGTGCGCAGTTCGTGGCTCACGTCGGCGACGAACTGTTGCTGCACCCGGGAGAGGTCCTCCAACTGGCCGATCTGGGTCTGCAACTCGGTGGCCATGTGGTTCATCGACTTCGCCAGGCTGGCCAGGTCGTCGGAGCCGCGCACCTCCATGCGCTGGTCCAGGTTGCCCTCGGCGAGCTGGCCGGCCGTCACACTGGCCTGCCGGATCGGTCGCACGACCTGCCGGGAGACCAGCACAGAGATGCCGGTGAGCAGCATCAGCAGCAGACCACCGGTAGTCAGCACGGCGCGCTGCAGCAGTTCGACGGTGGCCTGCTCACGTTCCATGGGGAAGACGAAGTAGACCGGGTAGACGTCGACGCTGTTGGGGCTCAGCAGCAGCCCGCCGACCACCAGCCCGGGCACCGGTTCACGCTCGGGGTCGCTGAAGACCACCTCGGTGGGCGTCACGAACATGCCCTGCCCCTCACGCAGGACGGTGGCCGACATCGCGGCGGGGACGGACTCGGCGCGGATGCCGGGCGCGACGAAGCCCGAGACGGGGCCCTGGATGACCAGGTAGTACTGGTTCGGCTGGGAGCCGATCTCGTCGGCGAGCTGGCCGAACCGGTCGTAGAGGGAGGCGTTCTGCAGGTCGGCGTCACGCAACTGCTGCTGCATGCGTTCCAGGGCCACACTGGCCTCGGCGACCGCGGTTTCGCGTTTGCCCTGCTGGATGCCGTCGCTGGCCTGCCGCATCAGGAAGGCGCCACCGACCAGCAGCACCAGCACCGAGCCGACCAGGGTCGACCCAACGATGCGCAGCGGCAGCGACGACCACCACCACCGCAGTGGTCCGGCCAGCAGGCGCTTCATGATCGGCGTCAGTCCTGCGGTCAGCCGGCGGTGGCCGGCTCACCCGCCTTGTAGCCGATGCCGCGCACGGTCACCACGATCTCGGGTCGTTCCGGGTCCTTCTCGATCTTGGAGCGCAGCCGCTGCACGTGGACGTTGACCAGTCGGGTGTCGGCGGCGTGGCGGTAGCCCCAGACCTCCTCGAGCAGCACGTCGCGGCTGAAGACCTGCTGGGGTCGGCGAGCCAGGGCCAGCAGCAGGTCGAACTCCAGCGGGGTCAGCGAGATTTCCTGGTTGCCCCGCTTGACGGTGTGGCTGCGGGTGCTGATGGTGAGGTCGCCGATGTCGTAGCTGTCCTGCACCGCGCCCTCGGACTCGAGGCGGCGCAGCCGCGTGCGGATCCTGGCCAGCAGCTCCTTGGGCTTGAACGGCTTGGAGACGTAGTCGTCGGCGCCGGCCTCGAGCCCGGTGACCACGTCACGGGTGTCCGTGCGTGCGGTGAGCATGATGATCGGCACACCCGATTCCAGACGGATGTCACGACAGATCTGCACCCCGTCGCGGCCCGGCAGCATCAGGTCGAGCAGCACCAGGTCGGGTTTGGTCTCGCGGAACACCTGCAGTGCCTGCAGGCCCGTGTTGCACCAACTCGCCTCGAATCCCTCCTGGACCAGGACGATCTGCAGCATCTCTGCCAGGGCAGCATCGTCGTCCACCACCAGGACGTGGTGCCGAGCCTCCACCATGCTCCACCTTTCGTCGGACCACCGGACTACCGGACGACCGCAGTCCGGATGACGACCATGGTAACCGGGTGGGACGACACGAGGGGTCAGCGCAGCTTGACGCCGCGCTGGTAGGCCTGGGTGGTGGCGGTGGCCACATGACCCTCGTGGCTACCCAGCGACTCCAGCGTGGACTCGGCGGCCTCCTGGGCGATGGCCCGCGGCCAGCCCCCGTGCGGCTTCAGCATCGCCGGTGACTCCTCCACCGTCTTGATGGAGTCGCCGAGGCCGACCGCGGTCTGCCCCCATTCCGCGCCGTCCACGATGGTCTGGATCCAGGTGTTGAGCTGGCGGATGTGGTCCAGCGCGTTGTAGGAGGCCGTGTAGTAGTAGCCCTTCAACGAGCCGGAACCGAAGCCCAACCAGCTGGTCGATCGCCCCTCGTACTCCCCGGGGTTGGTCTCGTCCTTGATGGTGGCCGCGACCGCATCGATGCTGTCGCGGGTCACCGCGTAGATGGCGGTGTTGAGGGTGGCGACCTGCTGGGTGGCCTCGTAGTTGGCCAGGGCCACCCCATGCAGTTCCTGCAGCGCCGCCAGCTGCGCCGGCAGCACCTGGTGGTAGGTCTTGCCGCCCACCGACTCCCAGTTCAGGGTGGTGAGCCGGTCCCCGATGTCCTGGCGCAGGCTCTCGACCTCGGTCATGATGGCGAACCACTCCTGGTGGTGGTTGTCCATCAGGTTGTCCACGACGCGCTTCTTCGGGTCGTAGTGGGTGAAGTAGATGTCCTTCAGCGCCGACATGGCGGCCCTCAGGTTCTGCTCCAACTGGCCGACCTCGCGGCGGAACCGCTTCTTGTCGGCGCAGTGGCGCCAGTCGAGCTTGCTCAGCGCCCTGTCGGCGGGGGCCTTCTCGGTCCACCAGGTGTTCTGCAGTTGGGCCTCCAGGCCCAGCACGGACGCGTAGACCTCTTCGACGGTCGTCCAACTGTTCATCACTGCATCTCCTGGGTGATCGCGAAGGTCTGGGAAGCGTTCAGCTGCTCGGTCTGGCGGTAGGCCCTGGCATCGGCGACGAGGTTGTCGCTGATCACCCCGAACTCGGCGCTGGCACTGGTCGACCATGCCGTGATGGCCGAGGTCATCTCGTTGTACTGGCCGTTCGGCCCGGTGACGAAGCCGAACTCCTCGGTCGTGGTCGCCCGGGCGTTCGCGCGGGCGAGCACCGCCGACATCCGGTCGGACATGGTGGCCCACTCCTTGGCACCGGTGTCCAGCTCGGTGGTGTCCACGTCAATGTCGCCGGGGCCCCCGGTCTGGGCCCCACCGAACGGGTCCTTGGGCCCAGAGCCACCGGTGCCGGGGTTGGTGGTGGATCCGGGCCACGTGTCTGGAATCCCGTCTCCGTCGGTGTCGATGCCCCCACCGGGCCACTTGTCGGGGATGCCATCACCGTCGGTGTCGATCCCACCGTTGGAGAAGGTGTCGGGGATGCCGTCGCCATCGGTGTCGACGCCGTCGAGCCCGCCACCGGACCCTGCCGCGAAGGTGCCACCGCCGATACCGCCGGCGCCGAGGCCACCACCACCGAGGCCGGCGCCACCGATACCACCGCCACCGGGGGCGCCGATACCACCGGGCCCACCGCCGCTGATGCCGGCACCGGCCGGGGTCGTGCCCGGCATCCCACCGCCGGCGAAGGTCCCGGCCCGTGCACCGGCACCGAAGCCACCCATCCCGCCGGCCCCGAGCCCACCGCCGAGTCCACCGGCGGCACCGGCCCCGGCAGCGCCACCGGCGCCACCCATGCCCATCGGGGGCATCATCATCGGGCTGCCACCGCCGGATCGTCCTCGTCCGCCGACTTCACGGTTGGGGTCGATGCGCTGCTCGTCGTGGTCGATGTCGTGCAGCCAGTCGTCGGTGTCGGCTGAGTAGCCCTGTACGCCCGACCTGGTGGCGCGCTTGTTCATGTCCTCTTCCGGACCCCGGTCAGTCACCGTGTTCTCCTCAGCGTCGTGTGCGTGTGGTGGATGAATGTCAGTAGAAGCCGCGGCGCATCATCGCCAGCGTCTCGTTGCGCAACCCGGCCAGTTCGTTGACCAGCTTCTCCCGCTCACCGACGATGACCTCGGCGGGCACGAACCGTCGGCGGGCGTCCGCGTGGGCCTCGACGACGGCGTCGCTGATCTCCTTGATGCGGGCGGTCCGCAGCCAGGTCGGGTCGAACTGCACCCCGTCCAGTTGGCCGACCAGGTTCAACTTCAGCTGCACCCGGCCGTGCAGGGCGACCCCGATCGTCTCCTCGCCCTGCAGCTGCGGGTGTCCGCCGTCACCGAGGGCCTCCAGCTGCCGGCGCACCTCGTCGCTGCGCTCGCGGATCCGGTCCAGTGCTTCGAAGGACAGCGGCTCGGCGGCCTCGCGCTCCGGTTCGTAGTAGTTCAGGGTCCGGCGCTGCTGCAGGCGGTGGTAGTTGTTGATCAGCATGAACACCACGCCGAAGGACTGCTGCAGGGTCTGCTCCCCCAGCCGGGTACGCCAGTGGATCGACAGCCGGACGCGTTCGATCAGGGCGTCATCGTCGACCCAGACCCGGACGACCCCGAGTTGGTCGGGGAAACCCATCTCCTTGACCCAGGCCTGCGACTCGTCGACCTCGTCGTCCTCGTCGCTGGACAGCCCCGGGTCGTCGTCGGCCAGGTAGTCGTCGGCAGGGTCATCGCCATCGCGAAGACTGTCGACACCCTCGTCCGAACCGGGGGAACCGTACCTGTCGACCCCCGGGTCGGGCTCCTCGGCCGCGTCAGGGTAGTGACCGACCCGTTCGAGGCCGTCGTCCTCCTCACCGACATCATCGGCATCCCAGGCGCCTCGACCGCTGCTGTTCACGGGTCCATTCTCAATGATCAGCGGGTCATCTTCAGCGGGTTCGGCAACACAGTCACCAAACCCGGACGACCAGGGCTGCGCTCAGAGGACTTCCGACCAGATCGGGGCCTTCGCCGACACCCCGGAGGCCACGGTCATCTGCACCTTCAACTCGCCGTCGGTGAGCAGCACGGTGAAGTCGCCGATGTCGTTGAGCGTGATCCCCAGCTTCTCGGCACCCGAGGCCAGCGCCGCCAGGATCTTCGCCCCGCTCACCTGCTCGAGGTCGAAGTCCTCGTCCGAGAATGCCCCCGAGGAACTGGTGCAGGAGGAGTAGTTCAGGATCGGCCGATCGGGGGTCGACTCGGCATGACGCGAGCTGGTGATCCAGCAGGGCTCGCCGGTTGCTGAGGTCTGCTGCGGCGAGGTGAACCGCAGCGTGTAGGCCGGGTTCACGCTGGCCGTGCGGGGGGTGAGGAAGACCAGGTCGGAGGAGGTCTGCCCGTGCACGGCGCGCACTTCGGCCAGCACCCGGTCGATGGTCGCCTCGTCCCACTCGGTGATGCCGGTGACCTCCTGGTCGTCGATCCAGACCGACTTGAACGACCAGTCGCCGCAGCCGATCTGCTGCACCACCGCGCCACCGATCGTGGGCATGATCCTGCCGCCGTAGCGACCCTCGTTGCACGAGTCCTCGACGGCTGCCAGCCGTGAGGTGAAGGCGTCCAGCTGGAGCTCGCCGACGGGGCGCTGCGGGATCCAGCCCTCGCCCATCGAGTCAGGCTGGGTCTGCACGTCATCGTTCTTGACCCGGGTGGCGGTGAAGTACTGGTTGCCCTGGCTGTAGTCCAACCACAGCTGGTTGCTGGTGATGCTGACCCGACCCACCTCGCTGATGCCACCCTGCTCGGCGGCCGCACTGACCCGTTCGCCGGGGGCGCCGAGGGCGCCGGTGCACCCGGCCATCACCACCAGTGCCAGTGCTGCCGCAGCCACCGTTCGCAGATGCCTCATGTGTCCCCCGTCGTCTCGCTGTTGGTCGGGTGCAATCCTGCCACCGCCGCGGTTCACCTGCGCGCCTCGCACACCCCATCCGCGTCTGCAGGCCGGGTGCCGATCCGCATCTGCAGGCCGCGGCGGATGGGGGTTGCAGACGTGGGACGAAGACGAGAGTGGACGATCGTGGGGACGCAGCAGGGCCGGCCCCGCGGGTGCGGGACCGGCCCTGGTGTGGCTCAGCGATGGTGCGAGATCAGCCTCAGCCGAAGATGCCGCCGCGGTTGTTGAGGTCGACCCCCTCATCGACCGTCTGGCCACTCGTGGAGCCCCGCGTGCCAGTGTGGCTGGTCTGGTCGTCAACGTTGGCGTCAGCGGTGACCACCGACCGCGGCTCGGGCCACTGGCCGGCGGGCTTCAGGTTCGCCACCGACCCCTGGGTCTGCGGGATGTCATCGGCCACCTGATAGGCACCCGTGCTCCACTCGCCCTGGGTGGTCAGAAAGGTGTTCAACCACGACTCGAGACCCTCCAGGTTCGCCTTCGCAGTGGCCGAACGGGTGTAGTACTCATACGAGACACAACCGTTCGACTCGACGGACGAGCCGTGGTCCGACCAGTACTCCAAGTTCTTGACCGGCGTGTTGGCCTTCACCCTGATCGGCTCCTCGATGTTGATCAGCGACTGGTACAGCGAGTAGAAGATCGCGGCATTGATGGCCGCGGCGCTGGTCAGCACGTTGGTGGCCCGGTAGCACAGTTCCTCGAACTCGTAGAGGGCCTTGCTCTGGGTCGGCAGGGCGGCCTTGTACTCCTGGGCGCCCTGGGACTGCCAGCTGTCCTCGTTGATGTGCTTCTGCACATGGCCCTGGATGGTGTCGAGTTCGATGCCCGACTGGGACCACTGCGCCGACAGGTCGTTGACCAGGGTCTGGATCACCTGCGACTTGGGCTGGAACTGGGTGTCGAAGGTGTTCCAGATGTTCGACAGGGCAGTGTCGGCGCCGTTCTTGATGGCGTTGGCCTGCTCCTCGAAGGCACCCCGGTCGGGGCACTGGGCGGTGTCCGCACCCTGCGCTGCCTCCTGGTCGTCCTTCTGCTTGCAGGTGGTCACGTAGCCCCGGATCCGGGTGAGCACCGCGTGGATTGCGGAGGTGCCGTAGTAGCTGACGGTGCTCGATCCGCCTTCGGGGAGGGTGACGGTGATGGTCTGCAGCGTTTCAGTCATGCGTCTGCTCCTCAGGAGTTGATCGTGCGGGTCTCGTCGATGGCGGCGGAAGCGTGGTCGATGTACCCCGCCGCGTCAGCGGTCAGCTTCTCGGCGATCTCGGCGAAGGCCGCGCTGCCGTTGGTGCCCCAGTCGTTCATGGTGGACTGCAGCCCGTTGTAGTTCGGGCCGATGATGTCCTGGGCGAAGCCCAGTTCGGTGCCCTGGCTCGCCAGCTGCGCGATGGTGGACGTGGTGGTGGTCAGGTCCTGAGACAGGCCGTTCCAACCGGTGGCCGTGGCCCCCAGCGCATCGGTGTCGACCGCCGTGGTGCCGTAGTCGCCGGCACCACCACCGCCGAAGCCACCACCGCCGCCGAGGCCCGAGGTGTCCGGGCTCGGGGTGGTCGGGGTCGGGAAGTTCCCGGTCACGCCGCTGGTGTCGGGGGACGACAGGTCCGGCGAGGTCGGGGGGACGCCCGTGGGGAGGCCGTTCGGGTTGACCGTGTTCGGCGTCTTGATGTCGTTGCCGAGATCGGGGTAGTTCGGCCCGTTCGGGGTGGAGTCGAGGTGGTCGGGAATGCCGTCACCGTCAGAGTCGACATCGCTGTTCGGCCAGGTGTTGTTGCCGTCGTTGCCCCAGTTGTTGTTGCCATCGGGCCAGGTGTTGTCACCGTTGTTGGTGCCGTTGGGCCAGGAGTCAGGGATGCCGTCACCATCGGTGTCGATGCCACCGTTGGGCCAGGAGTCAGGGATGCCGTCACCATCGGTGTCGATACCGCCGTTGGCGAAGGTGTCGGGGATGCCGTCACCGTCGGTGTCGATGCCGCCGTAGCCGCCACCGGAGCCGGCAGCGAAGGTACCGCCACCCAGGCCACCCGCAGGCAGGCCACCGCCCAGGCCACCGGCACCGAGACCACCGGCCGCACCGATCCCGGCGCCGCCACCCAGACCGCCACCGGCACCCAGGCCACCGCCGGCACCTATACCTGCGCCACCGCCCAGACCGGCACCGGCACCACCGGCGCCCATGCCACCGGGAGCGACACCACCGGGCATCATGCCCATGCGCCCGGCGCCACCGGCGCCCGCACCACCGGCACCCATGCCCATCGGGGGCATCATCATGGGCGAACCGCCGCCGCCACCCTTGCCCTTGCCACCGGCACCGCCGCTGGGGTCAATCAGGCCTTCGTAGATGTCCAGGTCACCCAACTCGTCGTCGGACTCGGCACGGTAGCCGTCGACGCCGCTCTCCTGGGCGCGCTTGAGCTTGTCTTCCTCGTTCCGGTTATTCATTGGTGAACCCTCCATCACTTGAATCCTCGTCTCATCATCGCCAGGGTCTCGTTGCGAAGTTCTCTCAGTTCGGCCTGCACCCGGTCCCGTTCACCTTCCACGTAGGTGGAGGGCACGAAGTTGGCCCGGGCATCGGCGTGGGCGCGGACGACAGCGTCGGTGATCTGCCGGATCCGCGACTCCTCCAGCTTGGGCGTGTTGAAGATGATCCGCCCCAGCTGGCCGTGTTCGGTCAGTTCGATGGCCGCCAGCTTGTCCGGGGACTCCCCCAGCGCGCACTTGCCCTCCCAGTGGCCGGCGCCGCCGTCACCCATGGCTTCGAGCCGCTGGGTGAGGTTGGCCATCTCACGGGTCAGGGTGTCCAGCCGTTCCCAGGACAGCGGGTACTTGGCCTGGTGGTTGTTGTCCTGCTCCAGCGCCGACTTCGCCTCGACCGGGAAGTAGCTGTTGACCAGCGCGAACGCCTGGGCGAAGGGCATCGACAGGTGCACCTTCTTGCCCAGCTTCTCACGCCACGAGGCGCTCACGCGCACCTTGGTGATCAGCCCGGTCTCATCAGTCCACACGCGGCACACGCCGTAGCCGTCCGGGAACCCCAGACCGGGGTGCCAGGTCTCGTCGGCACGGCTCAGGACGTCGATGTCCTCGTCGACCTCTTCGGGTTGGGCACCGAAGGTTCCCACCGGTGCTGCCATGGGGTCGAGATCATCCACGAAGTCGTCGAATCCCACGCCCTCCACCTCCCGCCATGTCGTCACTCGACACCTTTCGTCTGAGTACCTGACCCCATGCAACCAGATGCCGGGGTCATCGTTTCCACGTGCTGGGACGTGTCGGACCCTCGTCCGGTTCCCCAGAAGTTCCGAAGAATCTGCTGGGCTCAGTTGAGCTCGGGGTCCTCGGTGTAGGTCGAGAACCAGGCCGTCTCGCCGCCTTGGCGACGCAGCACCCGACGCCACAGGTTTTCCTGGTCGGCGCCGAAGACGTCAGCCTCGGTGGACGGGAACCGGTGCCACGAACCCTGCAGCATCTCCCCCTCCAACTGGCCCGCCTCCCAGCCGGCATAGCCGGCGAAGATGCGCAGGTCGGAGTAGGCACCCTCAGCGATCTCCACCGGGGTGTCGAGGTGCAGCAGGCCGATGTCCTTGCGCACCCGGCGCCATCCCGGGGGGTCCTCATGGGGGTTGGACAGCCGCGCCACGCACACCGCGCCGTTCGGCGAGACGGGGCCACCGGCGAACAGCACCTGCGGCGGACTCACCAGGCCCGCCCACTGCGGCAGCACCTCGTCCAGGTCTGCGGGGGCCAACCGGTTCAGGACCACTCCGAGTGCGCCGCTCTCGTCCGCATCGAGCAAATAGATCACGGTCTGCTTGAAGTAGCCACCCCCGTGCGCGGCGGTGGCCACCAGCAGCTCTCCTGCGCTGGGTCCGGCTGGCATCGTCACGTTCCCATCCTTCCACGTCCCGGCAAGGTCGACGGCTGGAGCGGCCCTCGTCGGCGGGAACGACGCTGCCCCGGATCCGTGGGGATCCGGGGCAGCAGACTCAGCAGGTGTGTACGTGGAGCTCAGGGGGCACGTGTCGAACTCCGCGCCTTCAGGAATCACCTGGTGATGACGGGCTGGCTCCTGGCGGCGTGAGGGGCGACCGGTGCGCGACTGGCGGTCGAGGACGTCCAGGTCGTTGCAACCCGGTAGAGCGGCCTGCGGCACATAGCGCGGTTCTCTTCTCAGGGCAGGACCCCCTCCGGGAAGACAGCAGGCCTGCTCGCTCGGGCAGGGCAATCGGTCAGGCCGGGTGGTCGATGGCGCTCGTTACCGGTGCGGTGGCGCGGGCCGCCGGCTTTGCTGTAACACCGGCTGCGAGTCGTGTGCACTGTTGTGTGTGAAGTTTGTGCAGTTTGCTGCACTACTTTCCCGCGCGCCCGGGAGGAAGTACAGGGGGAAACTGCACAAACTTCACAACCCCTGGTCAGAGGGCATCTTGCCTCCAGGGTCTCCTGCACACCCCATCGACCACCCCTGCTGACCGCCTCGTCTACTGAATGAGTGGGGTCCCTCCTGATGGGGAGGATCTCTCGACTGGAGAGGGCGGGCCCGCAGCGTGCCCTCGGCCGAGCGAAGCGCAGATGCCGCCGTCGCGCGAGGCCGAAGACCTGCAAGTTAGCCCATGCCTGGGGTAGCGCAGGGTTGACAGGGGTGCTAGGCTCGTTCCTATACCGCCGACGAGCCCTGAGGGGTTGCGGCGGGCCGCCTGGCGTCCGACCTGGGCGGCACCACAGTAGATCTTCTGGTCCTCCTGTCGGCGTGAGGGGACTCGGGGCTTGAACGCCCTGACGTGAAGCTTCCGAAGGCTTCACGCGCGTATTCGTCTTGATCGGGATTCGGTGAGCCCGACGGTCCCCCGTCGCCTCCTGAAGGACTCACGATCATGTCCCTGAATACTGTGGATCCCGGCCACACCCTCCCCCCGGCTGCACTCGACACTGACGAAGCGGCGCGGTACATCGGCGTCGCTCCGAAGACCCTCGCTAACTGGCGTGGCCGCAGCCAGGGGCCCCGGTACGTCCGTGCGGGCACCCGGGTCGTCTATCGTGTCGCCGATCTGGACGCCTGGCTTGCGGAAAACCTCGTTGGAGGTGGACCGCGATGAGCGAACAAGAAAGCCGCCCCACCCAGTCAGGTGGAGCGGCTCCGGAAGAGTTTGCCGACTCTGGGGCCCAGATTAGCACTGCAGAGCAGCGCACGATATTGCTCGACGACGCCCGCAAGCACCGCAAGCACGTCAGGGCTGCGCATGAGTTCGCTGCCCAGTGGCTCGGCAAGTTGTTGTACGTGGTCGGCATCGGCTGGCACCACTGGGACGGCAAGCGCTGGGCCGAGGACAAGGGCGATACGCGCGCCAAGGCTGCGGCGATGGAGACGCTCAAGGCGATGTGGGGGGTCGCGCTCGGCGACAAGGACCTGACGTCCGACGTGATGGCGTGCAGCACGGCCTCCGGGGTTCGGGGGGTACTCGAACTCGCGGGGTCCCTGGAGGGCATGTGCGCCGCTGCTGCGGACATGGACGCCGACCCCTACCTGCTCAACTGCGCGAACGGGACGCTCGACCTGCATGGTCTGGAACTGCGACCCCACGACCCCGATGATCGGATCACGAAGGTCACCCGGGCCGCTTACGCCCCTGGGGCTCGTAGCGAGCTGTGGGAAGACTTCCTGGAGCAGGTACTGCCGGATGACCACGTTCGGTCCTACCTCGCGCGGTTCTTCGGGGTGGGTCTTGTGGGGAAGGTTTTGGAGCACGTGTTCCCCATCGCGACCGGGACGGGGCGCAATGGCAAGGGTGTGGCGTACACGTCGGTTCTCCACGCTCTGGGTGATTACGGCGGGGTGGCTGACCCGGCGCTGATGGAGGTCGTCAAGTCGAATCCGAACGCGCCGTCTCCGGCGTTCTTCGACCTGCGGGGGCGTCGGATGGTGGTGCTCTCGGAGACCGACACGAAGATCCGTTTGTCGGCGTCGATCCTGAAGAGGTTGACCGGCGGCGATCCGATCAAGGCGCGTGCGCTGCGGAAGGACCCGATCGAGTTTCTCCCGTCGCACAGCTTCCTCATGGTGACCAACCATTTGCCCGAGCTGCCGTCTAAGGTCGCGGACCCTGCGGTGTGGTCGCGGGTGCGCGCGGTGCCTTTCAATGTCGTGATCCCGCCGGACGAGCAGGACCCCCGCCTTCCGGAGAAGTTGGAGCTCGCGGCCGACGCGATTCTGACATGGATGGTGGCTGGCCTCGGCGAGTACTGGGAGCGCGGCCTCGATGAGCCGGAGGCGGTTCAGGAGAGGACGAGCGAGTACGCCGAGGGCCAGGACGATGTGCGCAGGTTCGTGGCCGAGCAGTGCGAGACGGGGGGCATCGGCGACACGACGACGGTGCTGCACGAGGCGTACAAGGACTGGTGCACAGCGGAAGGGATCTACCGCCGCGACCAGCTCGGTCGGTCGGCGTTCGCCGATGCGCTGGCTCGGCTCGATTACCCGTCGGTGAAGGAGCGCCGCGGGATGGTGCACCAGGGGTTGAACGTCCTGCGCGAGGCGCTGACCGTGTCCAAGGAGCCGATGGTAGAGCTCCCTCCCGGGCAGCGCCCTGCTGCGGTACCGCAGCAATCTCCGAAACCCCAGACGTCGGTCTGGGACGAGGTCGCGGACGCCCCGGGGATCCTGCTGCTCTGACTGACCGGCCCACCACCGGGGATGGGTTCCCGAACAACGACGCCTAAGGAGGCATCACTATGACCGACAACATGACCATGACTCGGCGCGAGCGGCGGGTTCAGCGGCTCGCCGATCTCGTCGCCGAGCGGAAGGCCTTCGAGGCCGAGCTGGTCGCGAAGAAGGCGGCCATCGAGGCCGAGGAGAGGGCCGACGCAAAGGCCGTCAAGGACGCGCTCAAGTACGCCGGTGAGGCGCGCTGTGCCGCTGTCGAGGAGTTGTACGAGCTGTTCGGTATCACCGAGGAGGTGACCGAGCGGATGACGAAGGACGGCACGGTGCGCCGGGTCCGCAAGGACCGCGGCGAGGCCAAGCGGGCCGCGCGCCTCGTCGAAGCCGTCGTCGCGCTGAAGGCGCGCGCGGCCGCGAGCGAGGCCGCGAGCGAGGCCGAGGAGCCCGTCCTCGAGGACGGGGAGACGGTCGCCGACGGTGGCGTCCACGAGGACGACGACGAGCCCGAGGAGCGTGAGGACACGCACGAGCGGGGCTTCTCGGTCTACGGCGCGTAGGCGTCGTGGACGGTGACGAGGACCCCGGTTCCGCGCAGCGGGCCGGGGTCTTTCCGTGCCGTCGGGAGGGGCCCCACCGGAGCGCAGCAGAGGTGGGGAGGGCGGTAGCCCTGTCCCCCGAGGAGGCGGAGCCGACGAGGGGCGGGCAGCAACTGGGAGGGGGTTTGGCGGAGCCAAACACCCGTACAGTTGAACTGCTCGCCGTAATGCTGCAACCGGGTAGACTGAGGGGGGGTGCGCAGCCCACCGGACAGCCCGGTTGCAGCATTACCGAGGGGAGGTCGACCGACGTGGTGACGATGCCGGACGAGGCGCAGCCGAGGCGGCGAGGAGGTAGGCGGGCGATCTACCCGAAGCGGGTCGAACTCAGGATGACGCAGTCATCGTTCGACCTCGCCGAGGAGTCCGCGAAGCGGGCGAGCGAGGCGACGGGCCGGGCCGTCACCGTCTCGGACATCATCCGCGAAGCGGTGGAGGACGGATGCCGACGACTGGCCCGCGAGCAGGCCCAGGCATCGGCCCGAAGGGGCGGTGCCGATCCCGATGTGGTGGACGGCCTGATCGACGGCGTCCAGGAGCTGAGGACCGAGATGAGGAAGGTCGGTCACAACGTCAACCAGATGGCCAAGGTCGCCCACCAGACGGGTCAGGTGACCGGCGACCTCGACGACGTGAAGCGCCAGCTCGAAGCGATCGACAGCAGGCTGGTGGAGCTGGCCGGGCGCGTCGCGGGAGTGGATGACTGAGCCCATGGTGAAGCCCATCGCAGCGGTCGTGATGTCCAGCCCGACGAGGAACTCGGCGCGGCTGATTGCGTATGCGCTCACCGAGAAGGACGGTCAGGCCAAGGGCGACCGGTTCGTGGCTGCGAGCGGCATCAACGGCTGCATCCCGGAGTTCGCCGAGGGGCAGTTCCGGGACAACCGGAAGCGCTGGCGCAAGGACGGGACGAGGACGGTCAAGGTGCAGTGGGGCACCGACAAGGTGACGAGCCAGCCGACCTACCGCGACGTCACCGAGGGCGCCTATGTGCAGGCGTACCACGTCATCCAGAGCTTCGCGCGGGACGGTGCGGGGGCGCTCGACCCCGACGATCCCGACGACTGGGAGGAGGGGCACCGGCTGGGCCAAGAGCTGGCCCGCTCGCTCGCCGGTGACCACCGCCGCGCGCTGGTCGTCACCCAGGTCGACGGGAAGACCGGTTGCGTCCACAACCACATCGTGATCGACTCGATCGACAAGGCCACGGGCAAGAGCTTCGCCTCGTCCAACGTGAAGCACTCGGTCCTGTCCAGGACCCACGACGCCGTGCTCGCCGCGCAGGGGTACGAGCAGCGCAACGAGCTGACATCCACGGGCTGGGAGCTGAAGGAGAAGTCCGAGCAGCGGGGGCTGGACAAGCACCAGAAGTGGAGCGCCGGGGCCTCGCCGAGCGAGCCGGAGCCGTTCAGCTTCGCGGTGCTGAAGGAGCGCATCCGGACTGCGCTCGAGGCCACGGGCTACACCGACTTCGACGGGTACGCCCAGGTGCTGGCCGAGGTCGGCGTCGTGGTGGAGAAGCGCGGCGAGAAGGGCCGCGGGCTCACCTACCAGATGAAGCGCCTCGGGGCGGATGGTGAGTACATCGAGCCGAGCCCCAGCGACCGGCGACGGGCCAGCAGGCTCGGCCGGTTCGCCATGCTCGACCACGTCGAGGAGGTGATCCAGCGCAACGCTGAGCTGGTGAAGCAGGCCGCGCCGACACGGGCCATGACGATGGCGCAGATGCGCCCGGCGATGGCGAGCAGCCTCGACGACGCCCTGGCTGAGCGGCGCAGCGAGAGCGCCGAGGCGCTGGCCGCCCAGTGGGAGCAGGAGCGCCGTGCGGAGGAGATGATGGCTGAAGCCCGACGGGCTGGGTTCGAGGCGGTCATGGCGCCCGCTGGGCCGTCGCCCGAGAGCGCAGACGACGGCGTCGCCGTGGCGGATGGATCCGATGCGGATGGACCGGACGCGGAACTGGCCGACAAGGTCGTCCTCGACGCCTGGGACCTCCAGAAGTGGCGGCTGCGCACGCCCGACCGCGGCGCGATGCTCAGGGACGGGATGGGCTACGCGGAGGTCGACGCCGCCATCACCGCCTGGCGCGCGCTCGACGAGCCGGAGACCGCCTGGGAGCGCGAGCAGGCCGCCGGGGCGGTCGAGGACGTGGCCGAGGTGAGCGCGTCCTCGACCTCCGAGGTGCGGGCCGCTGCGCCCTACGAGTCGCCGCTGCGGGAGAGGAGGCCGACGCGCGAGCGCGAGGTGCCGGCGTGGGAGCAGATGATCGAGATCGACGAGCGCTGGCGCGTGCAACTGGCCGCCGGGGAGCCGCTGGACGGCGCGCTGGCCAAGGGACTCAGGAGCGCCACGCTGGAGCGCTACGAGGACGCGCTGGACGCCTCGGTGGCCTTCGAGCTGTGGCGCCGCGCGGCGAAGCTCGCCGTGGCCCGCAGGGCCGTCGAGGTGCGCCAGGACAAGGCACTGGCCGACGCGATGCGCGCCGAGGTCGCTGCGGGCGACCACGCCTGGGACGGTGAGCCCTCGACGCTGGCCGAGCTGAGGCACGAGGCCACGAGGCGAGAGCTGACCAGCAGGGAGAAGGCACTCAAGTCGGTCCGTGAGGCCGACCTCGAGGTCAACCACGAGGACGGGCTGGAGTGCCCACCGAACGCCGGAGGGGTGGAGTGGTGAAAGACGACAGGCCCGCTCCGACGGGAGCGGGCCTGCGGCTGCGCGTGGTCTACTTGGCGATCCAGTCGCCGTTGATGTCGCGCTCGTAGTCCTCGACCTCGGCCTCGACCACGGTGATCGAGCCGTCGGACAGGACGGTGTAGTCGAACTCGGCGAAGTCGGCCCCCTCCCCGTCCTGGGAGGTCCGGAAGGTGAAGGTCTCGGTGGCGTCGTCGTCGGTCGGGTTGGCCGCGCAGCTGCCCACGTTGATGCCGGAGGCGAAGTCCGGAGCCAGATACAGGCCGGTCTCGGGCGCGGACTCGTTCAGGTCGGCGAGCGGGTACACGCTGCTCCGGATGCCGAGGCCCTCACGGGCGACGTTGGCCTCCTCCGACTCCTCTGCCGCCTCGTCGACGGGCTTGTTGGCGTCGGCGGCGATGAGCTCCTGCATCTTCTCGATGAACAGGCGGGGCTCGAACGCCAGGCCCTGCTCCCGCAGTTCGCGGGTGGCGTTGGCAGCGTAAGGATGGCTCTGGTCGGCTGCCTCCATCCCCTCGGCGATCGTCTGGCCCGCCTGTGCATCGCCGCCCTGGGCCCGCTCGGCCAGCTCGATCCACTCCTCGGTGGTCTCGACGTCGAAGTAGTCGAGGAAGCTGTTGGTCCACTTCTCGATCTCGGCGTCGGCGTCGGCCTGGGACGTGGCCGGCTTGTTGGCCAGCTCCAGGGCACCATCAGCCCACTCGATGGCGACATTCACCGCGCAGTGCTTCACGCCGTCGAGCTCGTGGGGCGTGAGGGTCACGCTGTTGACCAGGAGCCCCTCGGCATCGGGCCCTGCGGCTTCTCTGAGGTCGTCGGGGATGGCGACGGTCAGGGACGTGAGCATGCCCGGCGGTTCGCGGGTGAACTCGTAGACGGCCGAGCCCGACCCGTCGTCGGCGGGATCGCCTGCTCCGGGGTCGGGTTGCGTCGGGTCGCCCGAGCCTCCCCCGCACCCCGTGAGGGCCAGCAGCGACAGCAGGACCGATGCAGTCAGGATCGTTGGTCTGTGGGACATGGTCGTTCACCTTCGTTCGGCAATGGTTCGGTTGAACTCCCGATCAGCGTACTGAAAACAGGCGCGTTTGGGTTACTGTGCAACGCACGCGCCTGCGGGAAGTTGGGTGGATGCCTGCTCCCGCCCCAGACCTGCGCGCCCTCGGCGTGGAGGTGGCGCGCCTGCGCAAGGAGTCCAGGTTCTCGATCGACCGGCTCGCAGAGGCCGCCGGGGTCCACCGCAAGACGATCATCGAAGTCGAGGCCGGGCGCGTGGCCGCGAAGATCTCCACGCTCCACGGCATCGCCCACGCCCTCGGGGTGCCCTTGACCGAGCTGGTGGCCCCGGTGTGCGCTCGTCACCCCAAGCAGGTGGGCGTGCCCTCCAAGCTCGTCTGAGCAGCTCAGAGGTCGCGGAACACGTACACGCCGTATCCCTCGCCCGCCGGGGCGTCGACGACGGTGTGGTCGAAGGCGAGATCACGGGTCCAGCTCGCCCAGTCGAAGTACCGCACGGCTTCCTCCGGCCAGCCGGTTGTCATCCCGGTGTCGTCGGCGAGCTGCTCGGCGTACTCCCGGAAGCCCTCCCAGTGCCCGCAGTAGCGCTCCTCGAAGTCGCCCAAGCTCGGGATGTCGCCGGTGCCCTCGACCACGTGCATCCCCGACCGGACCCACGCGCACACGGCTGTCCAGCGGTCGGAGCCGGCTTCCTCGTAGCACCGGCCCCACTGAGCGGCCTCCAGAGGCCCGAACTCGCCCTCGACGGGCACGAACTCGTGGTCGAGCACCCAGACCTCCTCACAGGCCGCGTACGGCCTCCCAGAGCCCGCGTGGAGGTCGGCGAGGGTGACGTCCTCGACGTCGGTGCAGTCGACCCACCGGCCCACCAGGGCCCCGTCGTTGTAGCAGCCCAGGCACCCGAGCCATACCCGGGGAGCACCAGTGTCCGTGGGGGTCGCCGTGCTCATGCCGCATCCCCCGCGGTCAGCACGCGCACGCGGTGCGCCGTGGCGGCGAACGGCCCGACGGCGATGGCGTCGAGCAGCTCGACGACGCCTGCCTCGGCCAGGGCGCGGGCGAGCCCGCTGTGCTCGGACCAGTCCTTGACGACGGCCTCGTCGGGCAGCAGTGGGAGGTCGGGCAGGTGGGTGGTCAGGACCTCGGACTCGCCGCTGGCGGGGTCCAGGGCCAGCAGGGCGTGCTGCGCGGGGTCGTGGTGGATCTCGAGCGGCTCGGCGAAGGCGGGCAGGTCGAGCGTGGCGGCGGTGCGGATCGTTGTCCAGGCCATGGTGGTCCTCCTCGGTGTCGGGGAGGACCCGGCCAGCACCCTCGCAGCCGTGCTCGGATGAATCGGCGCTTACGGGCGCAGCCGGGTCCTCACGGAGGCTCCCGGCGCGGCTGTGCCGCGGCGCTATCTGCTCAGCTCTGCAATCCCAGGCGGAGGTCGAGGGCGGAAGCGATCTTCATCAGCGTCTTCGACGAGACGGAATCTCCTCTTTCCACACGAGCCACAGTTGGGCGAGAGACACCGGCCCGCTTACCGAGATCCGTCTGGGTCCATCCTCTGCCCTTACGGGCCGCTCGGATCGCGCCTGCGATGGCGGCTGCATCCGGAGGTAGCGCGGTGACAGCGTCAGACCCTTCGCTCGGGCCGCCCGCACTGCCGGTCGGGTACATGGGGGTTATTCCCTGTCTTTGACCGTCTTGATGGCCCCGTGGCGTCCTGTTAGCAGCGCCACGGCCTTCTCCGCAGCTCGTACTGCCGCGCTCTCCATTCGATCGGCTTCGGCTGAGAGGGCTGTGGCTTCGTCGCTGAGGTCGGCGATGGCGTCTTCTTGGGCGGCGTCGAACCTCGGGATGAGGACCTGACGGATGTCCGGCGGGTCGAGGTGCGGCACTGATGTGCCCGACGCGTACCGGACCACGCGCGGTCGACCGTAGTCGACGTGGTTCAGGACCGTTTGGATGTAGCCGGTCCGTGCACGCGACTCGTCGGGGACGATGCGAATGAGGTCTTCGCTGCCGAATGCGCCCGCATGCGTGCGGTTCAAGACCATGGTCCTGCCCAGCAGTCCGTAGGTCTGGCCGGAGCGCGCCATGATCATCTCGCCCGCCCGAAGCGTGTAGATATCTGGCTCCTCCAAGAGGCCCGCGTAAATTCGCTTGGTCACTGGCGGGTTCACGTCGAAAAGTTCACTGGCAGAGCGGTAGGGAGTCC
This sequence comes from Aestuariimicrobium sp. Y1814, assembly GCF_050113895.1. Classification (NCBI taxonomy): domain Bacteria; kingdom Bacillati; phylum Actinomycetota; class Actinomycetes; order Propionibacteriales; family Propionibacteriaceae; genus Aestuariimicrobium; species Aestuariimicrobium sp. Y1814. The sequence continues at coordinate 22,780 of NZ_JBNJRW010000016.1, forward strand.
CGTTTGCGCCGAAGTGCCTCTTGAATCTTGGGGCCATCGTGACCGACTCGACTAGGTCGGCCAACGGCTCGGCGGCTCGCCCTGCATTCTTCACGAGGTCCTCAACCTGGAGGACGTCTGAACGATGGAACTGCCCCTCAATGCGGCGTCGTCCGAACCAGAGGTCGGAGGCGAGGACCGTGGTGGTGGGGTTGTCCTGCACTGGGGTGCCGCTCGGGTTGACGAGGTTCGCCAGCAGCTTGTCAGCTTGGGCTTGGAGACGTCGTGAGGCCTGACGCATCTCCAAGGCGTTCTTGGCGTCCTGGCCGATGTCTCTGCGCAACCGGGCGTCAGGCATCGCCACCGGCATGGCCAGAACGTGCTCGGGCTCAAGGTGCTTGATCATGTGGCCGTACTGGGCGCTCCGCGCGATTGCGAAGAAGGTCGGCGTCTTCATGTAGGCGTAGTGTGACTTCGTCTGCTGAATGGCGGGGTTCTTCGGTCGCTTCGTGGCGGGGTCAGGTGACACCGATGACCAGGGTGCTCTGTGCGGCTTCGATGACGTCGTTGGTGATGGTGTCGAGTTCGTTGATCTTCAGGACCCGCTGGATCTGGGGGAAGAGGCGTTCGAGGAGCCGGAAGTTGCCGCGGGTGATCCGTGCGATGGCTGCGATGGCTTGGGCGTCGGTGAAGTCGTCGGGGTCGAGGGTCTTGCCGAGGGATCGCCAGTGTCGCTCGAGGACGAACAGCAGTTCGTCTTGTCCCAGGGGCCGGTACTGGTGGGCGAAGCCGACTCGGCTGTAGAACTGGGGGTAGTGGCTGAACTGCTTCTCCAGGCCGGGCATGCCGATCAGGATCAGGGCGATGTCGTCGCGGTCGTAGCGATCGCGCAGCAGTTCCAGAGCGGCGGGACGCAGTCGTTCGGCCTCGTCGACGATGATCAGCTCCACGTAGTTCCTGCCGTGTCGCCATCCCCAGGCCTCGGGAGTGGCCGTGCCGGGAGGTACGAGGTGCTGCTCGATGCACATGTTGGTGCGGGTGATGGCTTGGGTCAGCTCGTCCTTCAGGGTCCGCGGGGTGGTCAGCACGCTGGGGGTGTAGAGCACGGTGCGGCTCCGGTTCAAGGCGGCGTAGATCTTGGCGTCGTTGTCGGAGCGCGGCCCCCAGTAGGTCAGCAGGTCATGAGCCTTCTCGTAGTGTGCGTAGCGGCGCGCGGAGAGTGTCTTTCCTACGCCGGCTGATCCGAAGCACAAACCGATGGTGTGCCCGCGGCGCACGGCGTCGGCGAACTCGGTGAAGCGGCGGTGCTCCTTGGTGACGATGAAGCGCTGGCTCACCTGAGGTCCTCCTTGTAGATCTTCAACGCCGACCTCGGCGCCGGAGCCGGTGCTTCGGTGATCCGTGGCGTCTCGGTAGGTGCGGCCACGAGGGCGATGCGTTCGTTGATGCTGGCTCGCAGCGCTCGGCGGCGGGCGTTGCGCGCGGCCTGGATCTCCTTGAGGCTGACCTTTTGATCGTGGTGCTCTTGGTTGACGGCCTTGCAGACGAATTCGTCGTGATCGAAGACGCGGATCTCGGTGATGTCGCGGGGGTCGTAGCGGATCACGACCGAGCGTCCGACGTAGCCGGCCAGAGTTGGCGAGACGTAGCGCAGGCCCTGGAAGCGGATGCCATCGCGGCGCACGACGCGGGTCTTGGCGACGGTCAACAGCAGTCTGTCGAGGTCTTCCAGGCTGTCGGGCATTCGGGGCAGCCAGCCGTCCGCGATCCACGCGCTGCGCGGGGAGGTTCCGAGCTCGCTGTGCGTGCGGTCGTTGTAGGTGGCCACGAACGCCTCCAGGGCGCTCTCGAGGTCGGCCAGGGACAGTTTCGGTGTCGGCCAGGGGTCCCCTTCGGTGATGTGTCCGGGCAGGGTGGCGAGTAGCTCGGTGTTGATGGTCCCGAAGAACCGCTCGATCTTGCCCCGTCCCTGGGGTCGGGCGACGGTGGAGTGGATCAGTCGGATATGGAGGTCGACGGCGGTGTGGGCGAGCTGGTCACTGGTGAAGTCGCTGCCGTGGTCGACGTAGAGCACGTCGGGCAAGCCGCACATCGGCCAGGCCGGGTCGGTCTTGTGCCAGATCGCTTGGCGCAGCGCCAGGGCGGTGTTCATCGCCGACGGTGCGCCCAGGAAGACTGTGTAGCCGCAGACCGCCCGGGAGCAGTCGTCGAGGATCGTTGTCAGCCATGGCCGTGCGGGCTTGCCGTCGGTGCCCACCACCAGGATGTCGAGCATGGTGTGATCGGATTGCCACATCGCGTTGGGCAGCTCTGCTTGCCGGCGTAGCACCAGCTCGTGCTTGTCGCGGTAGGACGCTGCGCCCTCCAGGGCGAGGGTGACCATGCCGGGATCCAGGGTCCGCACGATGTCCCACACCACCGAGTAGGAGGGGACCGGCCATCTCCGGGTGGCGCAGATGCCGGTGACTTTGCGATGGATCGTGGCGATGGCCGGCCGCGGCTTGCTCAGTGCCAGGCCCTCGATCAGGTCGACGAGGTCGGGCGGAAGGCGGCGGGTCCCGGTGTCCGCCCGTGAGGCTGTCTCCAGTCCGGCGTAGCCGTCGGCGCGGTAGCGGGCGTGCCAGCGCTCCAGGGTCCGCAGCCCTACATCGGTCTCGCGAGCTAAGCGCGCGAGGGGCACCTGGTCCTCGACGTGGAGCCTGAGGATTCGCCACCGCGCTCGAGCGTCCACGACGCACCTACTGCAAGGCGTTCTCGCGCCCGCGCTCGGCGCGCTGAAGGGCGCGGTAGACCGTGGAGCGGCCCACGCTGAACAGCTCGGCCAGCTCGCCCACGGTGTGCTCGTCGGCGGCATGTAGCTGGACGAGGTGAGCTTCTTGCCGGGGGGTGAGTTTCGGTGACTTCCCGCGCAGCCGGCCCTTGGCCTTGGCGACCTTCATCCCCTCGCGGGTGCGGGCACGGATGAGGTCGGCTTCGAACTCGGCGACCATCGCCAGCACGTTGAACAACAGTTTCCCCATCGGGTCGGTCGGGTCGTACACCGATCCGGCGATGCTCAGCTTCACTTCCCGCGCCGCGAGGTCGTCGGCGATCTGGTGGGCATCACGGACTGAACGCGCCAGCCGATCGAGCTTGGTGACCACGAACGTATCGCCGTCCCGACAGGCAGCCAGCGCCTGCCGCAGGCCCTCACGGTCGGCGTTGCGGCCCGTGAGCCCGTGATCGACGTAGATGCGCTTGGGATCGACGCCGAACGCCGCGAGTCCGTCACGCTGCGCGGTCAGGTCCTGCTCGTCGGTGGAGACTCGGGCATAGCCGACCTTCAAGGGGGACATGCTCCCCAGTGTGTCATATAGCCTCCCTTCACCGGACAGTTCACCGGACGGGTCTTACGGGACAGCCCGCCAGGCGTGCCGTCGTTCCTCTCGATAAGTAGCGGTGGTGTCCGGTGAGGGTTCCACTTACGGGACGGTCAATGCTCATGCCGCAGACCTCCCCCTCCCGCCGCAGAAGAGGTAACAGCGTTTGCTCCCGAGGACCGCGACGTTCTGTCAGTCGTCGTTGAATTTCCAGTGATGTCGGGCGCCGCGGGCGTGAGCTACAAGCCGAAGGCGCCGCCCTCGAGGAGGATGACGATGCCGAGGCCGATGAGGACCAGCGGGAAGAGGATGTGTTCCCAGCGTTCGAGGATCTCGGCGATGGGCCGGCGGGTGGCGACGTACTTGGCTGCGAGGACGAGGAGGCCGACCAGGGCGAGGAAGACGAGGCAGTAGGCGATGATCGCGGTGGTGGACGCGGTGGCGAAGACGGGGACGTAGACCCCGATGTTGTCTCCGCCGTTGGCGAACGTCACGGCGGCCACGGTCAGGACTCCGACCTGCTTGTCGGCGACCTTGGCCTCGTCATCGTCGTCGTCACCGCGGTTGCGCCACGCTCGCCATGCCGCGTAGAGGCCCAGGGCGAGGGGGATGAGCCCGAAGTAGGGCAGGGCGTCCTCGGGCAGGAAGCTGCGGGCCCCGAGGGAGATCACCACGGCGGCGAGCAGGATGCCCCCGAAGCCGAGGTACTGGCCGAGCAGGATCTTGCGGGTGGTGCCCCGCTGGCCGGCGCCGCGGGCGTAGAAGAGGGACAGGACGATGATGTCGTCGATGTTCGTGGCCACGAACAGGCCGATCGCCTGCAGGATCGGGGTGAGCAGTTCCATCGGTGCCTTTCAGGGCGCGCCGGACCGCCGGCGGTGGGTCAGTGGGGCCGCGTTGGTCCGCGGGGGTCAGTGTCCGCGCGTGGGCTGGTGGGTGCGTGCGGCGCGCAGGCCGTTGAGGATGACCAGGACCTCGGCGACTTCGTGGATGAGTACGACGGCGGCCAGGCCCAGGACGCCGGTGATGGCCAGGGGTGGCAGCGCGGCGATGATGAGCAGTGACAGGACGATGTTCTGGTTGACGATGCGCCGTCCGCGTCGGGCGTGGGCGATGGCCTGGGGCAGCAGGCGCAGGTCCTGGCCGGTGAAGGCGATGTCGGCGGACTCGATCGCGGCGTCGGAGCCGGTGGCTCCCATCGCGATCCCGACGTCGGCCGCGGCCAGGGCGGGGGCGTCGTTGATGCCGTCACCGATCATCGCGGTGGGCCGGCGCACGCTGAGCTCGCCCACGGCGGCGGACTTGCCTTCGGGGCGCAGCTCGGCGCGCACGTCGCTGATGCCGGCCTGGGCCGCGAGGGCGCGGGCGGTGCGCTCGTTGTCTCCGGTCAGCATCGTGACGTCGATGCCCTGGCCCGCCAGGGTCGTGATGACCTCGGGGACCTCGGGACGGAGCTCGTCACGCACCCCGATCGCCCCGGCGACCGCGCCGTCGCGGTGGACGACGACGACCGTCATCCCCTGGGCCTCCAGGTCACGGACCCGGTAGGTGAGGTCGCCGGGGTCGACCCAGCGGGGGCTGCCGACCAGCACTACGGCGCCGTCGACGGTGCCGTGGATTCCGTGGCCGGCTTCCTCGGTGGTGCCCTGGGCGGCGGGGATTGTGGGGGCGGCGTGGGTGATGGCGGTGGCGAGGGGGTGGGTGCTGTGCTGCTCGAGCGCGGCGGCCCAGGCCAGGACCTGTTGCTCGGTGACGTCGGCGGCGGGGACGACGGCGGTGACGGTGGGCTGGTTGCGGGTCAGGGTCCCGGTCTTGTCGAAGGCGACGTGCCCGATGTCCCCGAATCGTTCGAAGATGGCACCGCTCTTGATGATGACGCCGAACTTGCTGGCCGAGCCGACCGCGGAGACCACGGTGATCGGCACCGCGATCGCCAGCGCACACGGGGAGGCGGCCACGAGCACCACCAGGGCGCGGGTGATCCAGGTCTGCGGGTCACCGGCGAGTGAGCCGATGAGCGCGACCAGCACGGCCAGGACCAGGACGCCGGGCACGAGCGGACGGGCGATGCGGTCGGCCAGCCGGGCGCGTTGCCCCTTCTCGGCCTGGGCGCGTTCGACCAGGCTCACGATCGTGGTCAGGGAGTTGTCGGTGCCGGGCGCGGTCGCCTCGACCTGCAGGGCTCCGGCGGCGTTGATCGCCCCGGCAGACACCTCATCACCGGGGCCGACCTCGACGGGGATGGACTCACCGGTGATCGCCGAGGTGTCCACGCTGCTGTGCCCGCTGCGGACGATGCCGTCGGTGGCGATGCGCTCACCGGGCCTGATCAGCATGACCTGCCCCGCGGCCAGGTCACGGGCCGGGACGCTCGCGCTATGGCCGTCGGTGAGGACGGTGGCGCTCTGGGGCACGAGCTTGAGCAGCGCGCGCAGCCCGGCACGCGCCCGGTCCATCGCCCGGTCCTCCAAGGCCTCGGCGATGGAGTAGAGGAAGGCCAGGGCCGCGGCCTCCTCCACGTGGCCGAGGATGACCGCGCCGGTGGCGCTCATCGTCATGAGGAGCGCGATGCCGAGCTTGCCCGTGGCGAGCTTGCGCAGCGCACCGGGGACGAACGTGGAGGCCCCGAGCAGCAGACCGACCCAGAACAGCACCAGCGCCGCGCTCTGGGCGCCGGACCACTCACAGGCCAGCCCGGCGACGAACGCGACCCCCGAGGCGATGGGGATCAGGACGGCGCGGTCAGCCCACCACGGGGTCTCGTGCTCGTCGTCGGTCTCGAGCTCCTCGACGGGGGTGTGGGTGGTCGCCCTCATGCCACGGTCCCGCTCGGGCAGCAGCCGGGCACCGTGCAGGTGGCATCCACGCACGGGGCGTTCTCATCGACGGCCAGCGTCACCTCGACCAGCGCGGTCATCGCCGCCCCCAGGTGGGGGTCGGCGATCTCGTACCGCGTCTGGCGCCCCTCGGGCTCGGCCACGACGATGCCGCAGTCCCGCAGGCAGGTGAGGTGGTTCGACACGTTCGACCGGGTCAGGCCTAGGTCGCGGGCGAGTACCGCCGGGTAGCTCGGGCCCTCGAGGAGTGTCATGAGGATGCGGGAGCGGGTCGGGTCGGCCATCGCCCGGCCCAGCCGGTTCATCACGTCCAGCCGCGAAGCAATAGTCAGCATGCGCTGACCATACAGAACCTGCTGACCTCTCGTGTGTGGCTCCCGCTGCTGATATCTGCACATCTGCATTGGTGTATGGTCGTGGCATGAGTGTGACGCCGTTGGATTCGTGTCAGGTCACCGCCGTCCATCCGGAGAAGGTGGCGCTGACCCGGGAGAGGATCCCCGACGAGCGCGAGGCCGGCAGGTTGGCCGGGCTGTTCAAGCTCCTGGGGGACCCGCGCCGTGCCCGGGTGCTGTATGCGTTGCTGGAGGCCGGCGAGCTGTGCGTGTGTGACCTGGCGGCGTCGGTCGATGTCGCGGAGGCGTCGGTGTCCCAGGTGCTGCGGGTGCTGCGTACCGCTGGGGTGGTCGAGAACCGCCGGGAGGGGCGGATGGTGTACTACCGCCTCGCTGACGGGCATGTGCGGATGCTGCTGGACGTCTCCCGTGAGCACGCCCGCCACGAGGGGCAGGGCTGATGGGGGCGGGACACAGCCATGCCCCGGCGACCGGGCATGCCGGTGGCCGCTACCGTCGGCGGCTGGCGGGGGCGTTCGCCCTGACGGCGGGCTTCTTCCTGATCGAGCTGGTCGCGGGGCTGGTGTCGGGGTCGTTGGCGCTGCTGTCGGATGCCGGGCACATGGCTGCCGATGTGGTGGTGCTGGGTGCGGCGCTGCTGGCGACGCGCATCGCGAGCCGGCCGGACTCCACAGGGCGACGCACCTATGGCTCCTACCGGGCCGAGGTGTTCGCCTCGGCGTTGGCGGTGCTGGCGATGCTCGCGGTCGGGGTGTACGTGGTGGTCGAGGCCATCAGCCGGCTGGGCGACGCGCCGGAGGTGGCCTCCGGCGCTATGCTCGCGGTCGGCTTCGCCGGCCTGGTGATCAACATCATCTCCATGCTGCTGCTGCGCAGCGGGGCCAAGGACAGCCTGAACGTCAAGGGCGCCTACTACGAGGTGATCGCCGACGCCGCCGGGTCGGTGGGTGTCATGGTCGCCGGCGTGCTGATCATCCTCACCGGCCAGCCGATCTGGGACGTCGTGGTCGCGGCGCTCATCGCGGTCTTCGTCATCATCCGGGCAGTGGTTCTGGGCAGGCAGGTGATCGCGGTGCTGGGCCAGCACGCCCCGGAAGGGGTGGACCCGGAGGACGTCGCCGGTGACCTGGACGCGGTCGAGGGGGTGGAGGAGGTCCACGACCTGCACCTGTGGACCCTGACGTCGGGGATGAACGTGGCCACGGCCCACCTGGTCGCTGACCAGGGCGCGGACCACGGCGCCGTGCTTGCCGGCGCGCGCCGGGTGCTGCGCGACCGTTACGGTATCGCCCATGCCACCTTGCAGGTGGAGGGCGCCGGCAGCGACGGCTGTCACGACCTGAGCTGGTAGCACTCGGCACGGAAGCCCGCTCGCGAGAGCCGCACATGCTTGAGCAACGTCTTAGGAGCGCGCGATGACCGCGAAGCACGGCAAGGGCCCCGGGCCGGACGAGGGCCAGCGGCCGGCCCGGCGCGGGGTGGTGCTCACCCTGCTGGGGATCGGTCTGGTCGCCGCGGCTTACGTGGTGACGATCGTGGTCATGGTGGTGCGGTGACGCGGCCCAAACGGACCGCGGCCTCATGGCGGCGCCGCAAGGCGGTCATCGCGTCGTCCAGTGCTGTCCTCGTCGGGTCGAGCACGTAGAGGTCGTGAAGACGTCCAGATATAGGCCTGGGACGGGAGTTCTTGCATCGACTGAACTCCCCGGTGGTTGCAGGTCCGATACGCAGGGGTGCCAGTAAGTAGGGCTGATCGGCGCCCATTTTCTTGTCTCGCGCCCCGGGGCGAGGCGGTCCCCTATCGGTGTCCCTGTGTGCGGGGCAGGTTCACGCCGCGCAGCAGGAGAGCTTGGCGATGTCGGTGGTGAAGGCCTGCGCGGTGAGCTTGAGGCCTTCGGCCATGGTCAGGTAGGGGCTCCAGAGGTTGGCGACCTGGCTGGTGGTCATGCCGGCCTCGAGCATGTAGACCCCGGCGGCGGCGAGGTCGCCGGCGTCCTGGGCCAGGGCGGTAATGCCGATGATGCGGCCGGTGTCGGCGTCGGTGACCATCTTGATGAACCCGCGGGTGTCGCGGTTGACGATCGCGCGTGGGACGTGCGCGAGTGACAGGACACGGCTGTCGTAGCGGATCCCGGCAGCGGAGGCCTGCCGTTCGGTCATCCCGACGGCGGCCAGGGCGGGGCTGGTGAACACGACCCGGGGCAGGTGGCGGTAGTCGACCTCGAGGCCGGCGCCGGTGAGGGCGTTGTCGGCGACGAGGGCGCCGTGGGCCGCGGCGACGTACACGAACTGACGGTGGGCGGTGACGTCACCGGCAGCCCAGACGCGCGGGTTGGTGCTGCGCAGATGGCTGTCGACGACCACCTCGCCGTGGTCGCCGGTGCGCACGTCGACGGTGTCGAGACCGAGCGTGGCGGTGACCGGGCGGCGCCCGGTGGCGACGAGTACCTCGGCCGCCCGGAGTTCCTGTGAGCCGTCAGTGGTGGTGGCAGTGACCGTGACCTCGCCGGTGGCCGGGTCGCGGCGGACCGCGCTGGGCACCGCGCCGCGGATGATCTGGATGCCTTCGTCCGTGAAGATCTCATCCAGGGCGGTGGACGCCTCGGGTTCTTCCTGGGACGCCAGCCGTGAGCGGACCAGCATGGTGACCCGGACGCCGAGCCGAGCGAAGAGCTGGGCCTGCTCCATCGCGACGTAGCCGCCGCCGATGACCAGCAGCGACTCCGGGACGTGGTCCAGTTCCATCGCGGTGGTCGAGGTCAGGTAACCGGCCTCCTGCAGGCCGGGGACCGGCGGCGCCCAGGGCCTGGAGCCGGTGGCGATGAGGTAGTGCGCGGCCCGGACCGTCTCCACCGTGCCGTCAGGGCCGGTGACGCGCAGTGCCGGCTCGCTGGGTGTGCCGACGAACGTGGCGTCCCCGGGGTGGAGATCCCATCCGTACTCGGTGGCCAGGTCCAGGTACTTCTCGCCACGCAGTGACCCGACGAGCCGATCCTTGCCGGCGATCAAGGCGGGCATGTCGACCGGCCGGACTTCGGGGAGCGGCAGGCCGGGGAACCGGGAGGCGTCGAGTGTGACGTGGCGGGCCTCGGCGGTCGCGAGCAAGGCCTTAGAGGGCACGCACCCGGTGTTCACGCAGGTACCGCCGGCGGTGCCACGCTCGATCATCACCACCCGTCTGCCGAGGTTGGTGGCGCGGATCGCGGCCGCGAACGCCGCCCCACCGGACCCGATCATTGCCAGGTCATACGACCTGCTGTTAGCCGTTGCCGTCATGAACTCCTCCTTCATCGCCCTCAGGATCGACCTTCCAGTGCACTGGAAGGTCAAGGGGGAGAATGAGTGGCATGCGGATCGGTGAGGTGGCTCGGGCGTCGGGCACGACGAGCAAGACCCTGCGGTACTACGAGGAGGTCGGGCTGCTACCCGCCGCGGACCGCACCCCGGCGGGCTACCGGGACTACGGCGCCGAGGTGCTCGACCGGCTGGACTTCATCCGCCGGGGGCAAGCGGCCGGGCTGACCCTGGCCCAGATCGGTCAGGTGCTGGACATCCGCGACCGGGGGCAGGCCCCCTGCCGGCACGTCACCGACCTGCTCGACACCCGCCTTGATGTGATCGACCGGCAACTCGCCGAGCTCGCGCAGCTACGCACCACGATCGCCGACCTGCGCGAGGACGCCGCCGCCGGCGACCCGGCCACGTGCTCCCCCGAGGATGTCTGCCGCTACCTGTGACACCGAAGTTCACGGGCCCGTGGCAGCGCATGGCGGCCCACTCTGTTGCGTTGGGGTGTTAGACCTTTCGCAACGGTTCTGTTGCGCGGGGTGCACCCTATCGCGACGCCTATTCCTCCGGCCTGCCGTCGGCCGCTGTCCCGGTGAAGGATCCCCTTGCGGGCATGCGATCTGGGCTGACGCCTGTGACCGAGTGTTCAGTTCGCGCTGTATAGTTCAGTCCATGCTGACTATTGCTTCGCGTCTCGACGTGATGAACCGCCTGGGTCGTGCACTGGCCGACCCCACTCGATCCCGGATCATCTTGACCCTGCTCGACCATCCCGCTTACCCGGCGGAACTGGCCCGAGATCTGGACCTGACACGCCCGAACGTGTCCAACCACCTGGCATGCCTGCGCGATTGCGGGATCGTCGTCTCCGAGCCCGAGGGTCGTCGGACACGATATGAGATCGCCGATTCGCACCTGGCGCAGGCGCTGACGGCACTGGTCGATGCCACCCTGGCAGTGGACGAAGACGCCCCGTGCATCGATCCCGCCTGCTCGCTTCCCGGATGCGACGCAGCTGGGGAGGGCGCATGATCCTCACCTCGGTCTTGCAGGCGATGGGCCTGTTCGCAGCGACCAACATCGACGACATCATCGTGCTCTCCCTCTTCTTCGCGCGAGGGGCAGGCCAGCGCGGCACTACCGCCCGCATTCTGGCCGGCCAGTACCTCGGATTCGCCGGCATCCTCGGTGCCGCGGTCCTGGTGACCATCGGTGCCGGAGCATTCCTGCCCTCGGCAGCCATCCCGTACTTCGGTCTCATCCCTCTGGGCCTCGGCCTCTGGGCCGCATGGCAGGCCTGGCGCGGAGACGATGACGACGATGACGACGAGGCCAAGGTTGCCGGCAAGAAGGTCGGCGTGTGGACAGTCGCAGGCGTCACCCTTGCCAACGGCGGCGACAACATCGGCGTCTACACCCCTGTCTTCCTCAGCGTGGAACCTCTCGCAGTAGTCGCCTACTGCATCGTCTTCCTCGCGCTCGTCGCGGTCCTGGTGGCCCTGGCAAAGTTCGTCGCCACCCGCCCCCCGATCGCCGAAGTGCTCGAACGCTGGGAGCACATCCTCTTCCCCATCGTTCTCATCGGCCTCGGCATCGTGATCCTCGTCAGCGGCGGAGCCTTCGGACTCTGACGTAGCGGCAGCGATCCAAACGGCCCCGACCGGGCGCACCCCTCTCGGTTCAGACCGCGACACCTACCTGCAGCCAGTCCTGCGTGATCGCGGCAACAAGACCGCCACGGAGCGCTGCAAAAACCCCGCCACCAAGCGAACGAAGCCACATCCTGCGTCCAACGGCATCGGTGATGTGTATCGTTGGACAGGAGTGGAGAGGCGGTCCAGGCATGGTCGGACACAAGGGCCAGGTGGTCGGGTACGTGCGCGTGAGCGCGGCCGACCAGAACCCAGCGCGGCAGCTCGAAGGCATCGGCGAGGTCGACCGGCTGTTCGAGGAGAAGGTCTCGGGCAAGAACATGGCCGACCGGGAGCAGCTGACGGATTTGCTCGCCTACGTCCGCGAAGGCGACACAGTGAGGGTCAAGTCGCCGGACCGGCTGGCGCGCTCGACGACCGACCTGCTGGCCCTGGTGCAGCAGCTGCGCGACAAGGGGGTCGCGGTGGAGTTCGTCGACAACCCCGAGCTGAGTACCGAGACCGCGCACGGGGAGTTCATGATCACGGTGCTGGCGGGCATCGCCCAGATGGAGCGTCGGGTCATCCGCGAGCGGCAGGCCGAGGGCATCGCCATCGCCAAGCGCAAGGGCGTCTACGACCGGGGGCCGAAGCTGACCCCTGAACAGGTCCGAGAGGCCCGTCAGCGGGTCGCTGGGGGCGTTCCGAAGGCGAAGGTGGCCCGAGACCTGGGTGTGGCCCGACAGACGCTGTACGCGGCACTCAAGGGCGAGGGACGGTACGCGGAGCAAGGCGTCGCGTCATGAGGGGCAAGCCGGAGTTCAACGACAACGATCTGGTCGTGGGCTACTACCGCTACTCGTCGGCCTCCCAGAACGAGGCCAGCATCGAGCAGCAGCGTGAGCTGGTCCACCGCTGGGCCAAGGCTCAGGGGCTCCAAGTAGTCCGGGAGTATGCCGACGCGGCCAAGACCGGCACCAACACTGAACGACCCGAGTTCCAGCTGATGCTGCGCGAGCTGCCGAGCATCCGTCCTTCCTACGTGGCGGTCTGGAAGAACGACCGCCTGGGCCGCGACCGGATGGACCTGCTGAAGGTCAAGAACGCGATCCGCATGGCCGGCGCCAAGCTGCACTACATCGAAGGCTTCTCCCCCACCGATGACCCCGACTCGATCTTGGTCGAGGGGCTCAGCGATGCCTTTGCCGAGTACTACTCCAGGCAGCTCTCGGCGAACATCCGCCGCGGGGTCCACTTCAACGCCGAGAAGGCCTTGGCCAACGGCAGGAAGATCTTCGGCTTCGCCATCGGCGCTGACAAGCGCTACGAGCTGGACCCGCAGAACGCCCCGGTGGTCGAGCAGATGTTCGCCGACTATGCCGCCGGCAAGTCGATGCAGCGCATCTGCGACGAGGTGAACGCTGCCGGCGTCCGCACGACCAACGGGTTCACGTTCTCCCCCAAGACGCTGAACAAGATGCTGAAGAACCGGGCCTACATCGGGGAGTACTCCTACGCCGGGCACGTGGTCCCGGGCGGGATGCCGCAGATCGTCGACGACGAGATGTTCGAGCAGGTCCAGAAGATGTTCGCGGTGAACAAGCGCCGCGGCGCGAAGACGAAGGCCGAGCTGGCCTCTCTGGGCGACGAGGCACCTGACTACTGGCTGACGGGCCGACTGTTCTGCGAACGGTGCGGCGCGTCGATGGAAGGTGTCTCGGGCACGTCGAAGACTGGCCGGAAGTACCGGTACTACAACTGCCTGAACCAGCGGAAGAAAAAGTGTGCGGCCAAGGCGGTGCGCAAGGACGACATCGAGCAGCGCGTGGTCGAGCTCGTGGAGTCCTTCCTCGACGACACCGAGATGCTGGCCTCTCTGGCGGTCGACATGGCTCACCACTACCGGGAGACCCACGAGCGCGGTAGGGACGTCCTGGAGGCCCTGGAGGCCCGTAGACGCGATGTTGAGGGCAAGCTGGGCAACTTCGTCAAGGCCATCGCCATGGGCATCATGAACGAGACCACGGCCGAGGCGATGGCGGCGCTGGAGCGACAGAAGACGGAGCTGGACGCCGCGATCCAGGCCGAGCACATCAAGGCCACGCTGTTCGAGGACGAGGCGTCGATCGGGGCGTTCTACCAGCGCTTCGCCCACGCGACGATGGACACCCGCGAGACCAGGGAACTGCTGTTCGAGTACTTCATCGACAAGATCTTCGTCGGCGCGACGACGCTGACCATCGCGTCGTGGTTCTTCGACCACGGCGCAGAGTTCACCCTCGCCGATCTGGACGAGATGAAGGAAACGGGGGAAGTGCTGAACGTAGAGTTCAACACTTCCCCCCGAGGTGGAGGTGGCGGGAATTGAACCCGCGTCCTCGAGAGGCGAACCAGGGCTTCTCCGGGCGCAGCCGATGTGTCGTTCTGCTCGGCCCCTGCACTCACATCGGCATGTGCAGACAGGCCCAGTCACAGTAAAGTCCCGATCAGCCCCTGCGACGCAGGCTGATCAGCAAGCCTTCTGGATGAGGCCAGGATCCGGACGGAAGGCTACATCCGGGCTGACCCTTCGATCACTGCTCAGGCAGCGAGAGCGAAGTCAGTGCGCTTGGAATCGGCACTTATAGGTTTCCAGAGGACATTTACGAGTTGACTCTGGATTCTCGGCCCGCTTCCCCTGGGACTACCGTCCCAAGTCGAAACCAGTCACCCCCTGTTGAGTTGTCCGCCAGCCTGAGCCGACGGTGTCTTGCAAGTCTACCCGCTGACATGGCGAACCCACCAACCGAAATCTCCGAACGCGACCTGGTTGGTGGGTCGGACGACGCGAGCCGGCCTCAGCGGCCGATCCCGCGGCGGGTCGACTCGTCCAGCAGTCGCACCGGGACCTTGTTCATGATCGGGTTGGTCCAGTCCTCACCCGAGAAGGCCTTGATGCCACCGACAACCGTGAGCACGAACCACGCCATCGTCCACAGGCCGTTGAACAGGCCGAAGTCGAAGATGGCCGAGACGATGCCGAGCGCCACCATCACCGCCAGCGCGAACACCTGGAAGTTGAAGGCCTTCGCGGCCTGGCTGCGGGCGTAGGAGCCCTTCTCGGCCACGGCGTAGATCACGCCGGGCCCCACCAGCGGGAACGGGATCGAGGACCAGTGCGCGAGCCCGGCGGTGAGTCGTCCGCTGGCACCGTCGGCGTTCTGGTTGACCACCGGCAGGTAGGCGGGGTGTGCGGCGAAGGCCTGCTGGGTTCCCGAGACCCGCACCAGCCCCTCGAAGGCAGCATTCAGGTCGCGGCGGTTGCGGGCGTTCAGCGCCTGCTCGACACGCTCGTCGAATTCGGTTCCGGTGAGGCGCCCATCGGCGTAGGCCTCCTGGAGGTAGCCGATGGCGCGGTCGCGCTGGGTGTCGGTGACGAGCAGGTTCAAGGACGGGTGCTCGAACGAGTTGGAGCGGAAAGAGGTCGCGTTCATGTGTTCCATTCTCGTCGCTCCCCCGGTCGCGGACCATCAGGACCGACCCTGAGCGATCCCGGAAGCGGCCGGTACTTCGGTGTGGGGGGCTAGGCTCGTCACCATGACTGAGAAGCCCGAAATCGACTTCCCCGAGGGCCCCGCGCCCACCGAACTGCAGATCACCGACCTCATCGAGGGCGACGGCCCGGTCGCCGAGGCCGGCCACACCGTCGACGTGCACTACGTCGGTGTCGCCTACTCCACCGGTGAGGAGTTCGACGCCAGCTACAACCGCGGCGCGCCGCTGTCGTTCCCCCTGGGCGCAGGCCGCGTCATCCAGGGCTGGGACCAGGGCGTGCAGGGCATGAAGGTCGGCGGACGACGCCAGCTGGTCATCCCGCCGCATCTGGCCTACGGCGACCGTGGCGCCGGCGGCGTCATCAAGGGCGGCGAAACCCTGATCTTCGTGTGTGACCTGGTCGCGGTGCGCTGAGCGGACCCGCTGAGAACTGGAACAACCACCCGGGGGGCTCACCAGGAACTGGCTGAGCCCCCTCCTCCGCCCCCACCGGACGAGATCCCCCCGCCGCCGAAGCTGGAGCCCCCACCCGACCCGGTGCCGGAATAGCCGCTGTCGCTCGGTGGGGGTGAGGCGGCCCGGTCCACCGAGCTGAGCATGGAATTCAGCACGTACCAGTCACCCATCGCGGACCCGGTCCAGGTGGGGGCCGGCACCCGGCCGGACTCGATCAACGGCTGGCAGACCTTGGCCCAGCGTTCGGCGACCTCGAAGATGATCGCCCACGGCAGGTACTTCGAGAAGATGTCCTCGCCCTCCTCGAAGCGCAGTTGCCCCGTCTCGGCGGTGGTGAGGTAGAGCTCGAAGCCTTCCACCTGGTCGGTCAGGGCACGACCGAGGCCGGTGCGCTGGCCGCGCTCCAACTGCATGCTCACGAAGAAGGCCACCAGCGCCACCCCGCCGGCGGCGGCCAGCAGGGGCCACAGGATCCACAGGCTGCCCCCCGCGATGGCGCCGAAGAACAGGACACCGCCCAGGCCCCCGATGCCCGAGGCCAGTTTCGTGTGGGGCATGTCGGTGAACCATCCCCGGTAGCTGACCTGGTTGGTGACCGAGGCGACCAGCGCCTTGTGGGCCTGTTCCATTGACCCCGCCGACGACAGCGACACCCAGCCATTGGCCGGCGCACCGGTGAAGATGGCATCGAGCAGCACCTGCTCGTGGGGTGCCTTGGCCTTGTGGCCGTCAATCAGCCGCAACAGCAGTCCATTGCTGTGGCCCTGCTTCATCTCCAGCGCCCCACGCACCGTGAGGTCCACCAGGGTGGCGGTGGTTTCCCGGACGTCAACCTGCCCGTCGACCAGCAGGCCGGCCTCGGCCACCGGCATGGGGGGCGGCGAGAAGGCGACCGGCACCTCGATGGGGTCGCTGAGCTTGACCGGGGTGTTGCGCTCCGGCGGGGGCACCACGCCGGGGGGCACCCCCTGGAAACGCAGGTCGCGGCCCTTGCGCCGCAGCAGCGCCCACCCGGCCACACCGGCCAGCAGGGTGGCCCCCACCGGGATGACCGCCGCTTCGGGGCCCGGGACCTCCAGGTCGCGACCGCTGGACGTCACTGCCTTGGGGTGCAGGTCCGGCGACGGGTCGGTGACCAGCCCGCTGGTGATCTTCACGGCCACGGTGGTGACATCACCGCTGGCCCGGTCCTGCTCGGTGAACAGTGCGCGGTCGGCCACGATGGTGGAGCTGGTGCAGTCCTCGGACGTCCCCGCCGGTGAACTGGAACAGGCGACCTGCTGCGCCCCACCGGGCACCTCCACCGAAGCGGTGACCAGGTTGGTGGGCGGCGCCTCACCGGAGAGCAGGTCCCAGGAGAACTCGTCGTACCCGGCGAAGGTGCGCAGGGCACCGGCCACGGTGTACGAGATCGTGTAGGTGGCCGTCGGCGAACTGACGGTCTCGTCCTGCGTGCCGATCCGGATGCTCAGCAGCCGGTTGCGCCCGGTGCTGCTCTCGCTGGTGCGGAACTCGTCGGAGGCGTCCTGCGAGCTGACCTGGATGTTGCTGATGGTGTATACCGCGTCGTTGTCCTCGTCCCAGGGTTCACGGGTGACCAGGGTGCGGATGATGCCGTGGCGACCGGAGTTCGACCCGAACCGGTAGGTCACCGTCTCGGTGACGTGCACCAGCCCCTGGTCATCGACCTCGATCGCGAACCGCCATGAGTCCACCGAGTCGCCCGCCGCAATGGCCTGGCCGCTGGGCACGCCGACCACCACCACCAGGCTGAGGGCCAGGGCTGCCAGCCACCGGACGAGCCGCTGCGCATCGAGCATGGGGTCAGCCCCGGCGTCGCCGCTGGCGCTCGGCCAGTTCGCGCTGGGCGTCACGGTCCATGTCGCGGGCGGCGATGGCCTGGCGCTTGTCCCAGGCCTTCTTGCCGGTGCCGACAGCGATTTCCACCTTGGCGTAGCCGTCGGAGAAGTAGATCGACAGCGGGACGATGGTTCGTCCGGAGTTCTCGGTCTCACGGGCCAGCTTGTCGATCTCGCGCCGGTTGAGCAGCAGCTTGCGGGTGCGCCGGGTCGCGTGGTTCGTCCAGGTGCCGAAGGCGTACTCCGGGATGTGCGCGTTGCGCAGCCAGACCTCGCCGTCGTCGACGGTCGCGAACGCGTCAGCCAGGGAGGCCCGGCCCTGGCGCAGCGACTTCACCTCGGTGCCGGTCAGCACCATGCCCGCCTCGAATCGATCGCCCAGGTGGTAGTCGTGTGACGCCTTCTTGTTCTGTGCGATCAGCTTGCGGCCCTTCTCGCGCGGCATCACGCACCCCTTTCGTCGCAGTCGATCGGCTCAACCCTACCAACGCTGGGGCCGTGCGCAGCAGTGGATTTCCGGCCTGTCCCCCGGCACGACAACGGCCCACCCGCAGGGGTGGGCGGTTGTCGTTCGGGGGCTGGGCGCCGGGTGCTCAGCACCCGGGTGCTCAGTACAGGGTCATCGGGTTCACCAGGGACCCGTTGACCCAGGCCATGAAGTGCAGGTGGCAGCCGGTCGAGTAGCCGGTGGAACCGACGTACCCGATGGTCTGGCCCTGGCTGACCCGCTGGCCGACGCTGACGATGTAGCGCGTGGCGTGGTTGTACGAGGTCGTGACGTAGCGGCCGTTGACGCTGCCGTGGTCGATGATCAGGCGGTTGCCGTAGCCGGCGTTGTAGTAGCGCTCCTCGACCACACCGGCGGCAGCTGCCTTGATCGGGGTGCCGCAGGAGGCGCCGAAGTCGGTGCCGTCGTGCAGCTTCCAGTACCGCAGGATCGGGTGGAAACGCTGGCCGTAGCTCGAGGTGATCACCGCACCCGAGGGGTAGATGAACCCCTTGGACGACGAGCTGCTGCTGGAACTCTTCGAACTGCTGGAGTTGCTGTTCGAGGCGCTGGTGGTCGCCACCTTCTTCTTGGCGGCGGCAGCCTCCTCCTCGGCCTTCTTGGCCTTCGCATCAGCGGCGGCCTTCTTGGCTGCGGTGGCCTTCGCGGCCTCGGCACGGGCAGCGGCGGCACGGCGCTCGGCTGCGTCCGCCTCGGCCTTGGTCTTCGCGGCGGCTTCAGCCTTGGCCTTGGCCTCGGCGGCCTTCTGCGCAGCGATCCGGTCAGCAATGCGCTCGGCGACGTCCTTGCCCTCGGCCTCCAGCTGGGCCTGGTTCTGCTTCTCCTCCTCGACGGCCGCATCGGCCGTGGCCCGGGCCTGCTCATTGGTGACGACCGCAGCAGCACGGGCATCACGGGCCTGCTGGCTCGCGGTGCGGGCCTGCTGGGCCTCGGTGTAGGCCCGCTGCGCGGCGGCGCGCTTGGCCGCGACATCAGCCTCGGCGTCGGTGGCCTTCTGCTCAGCGGCATCGGCGGCGAACTGCAGGGCGCGCAGGCGGTCGAGCTTGGCCTGGGTGGAATCCATCAGGGTCTTCGACCACTGGACGCGCTGGTTCAGGCTGCCCATGTTGGTGTCGGTGGTCAGCACCGCCAGGCCGAGCAGGTCGGTGCGCTGCTGCTGGGTCTGGATGACGGTCGCGCCGACCGTCTTCATCCACTTGTCGACCTCGTCCTTGGCCTTGGCGGCCGCAGCCTTGGCGGCGGCGAGTTCACGCTGGGCGATGACCAGGGCGGCAGCCGCCTGCTTGTCCTTCTCGGCAGCATCGGTCTCGGCCTGCTCGGCAGTCCTCAGCGCCGACTCAGCGGCCGCCAGCTCGTTCTGGGAAGCCTCGAGGGCCGCCGCGGCCCGGGCCGCCACCTGGTTGTAGTCGTGGAGGTCCTGCTTGGACTGCGCCAGCTGCGCCTCGATTTCCTTCTTCCGGTCATCGAGCTCGTCGGCGTGCGCCAGCGGCTGGGCAAGACCCAGCATCAGCACGGTCAGGCCGACCACGAGGGTGCGGGCCAGCTTGCCGAGGCGCTTGACGTCGAACGGGTTGCTGCGGTTGAAGCTGTTGCGCGGGCCGCTGGGGTCAGCGGGGGGAAGGTCCCGGTTCACAGTGTTACCCCAATCCAGTACCTCTCAGGCTCACACCCTCAGGTACTTCCTGGTTGCAAGAATCGTGGGAATGATAGACAGCAGAATTGCGACGACTGCAACCGCTGCCATGGCAATTCCCGCGTGGGACCAGTCAATCCACTGCAAACTCTGGATTGAGACTTGAGCGTTGCGCTGCACGATCAGCTCGAAGCCGAGCGCCAGCGTCGCGCACGCCATCAGTGCCCCGACCAGCCCGGTGACAAGGCTTTCGAGCAGGAACGGGGCCATGATGTAGAGGTTCGAGGCACCGACGAACCGCATGATGCCGAGCTCCCGGCGCCGGGAGAATGCCGCGATCCGAATCGAGTTCGCGATCTGCAGGGCGGCAGCCACCAGCAGCAGCACCGACATGCCGATCGCACCCCATTGGACGGCATTGAGCCATCGGAAGATCGGGTCGAGCACGGTGTGCATGTCGACGACGTTCTGGACACCGTCGAGGCCCAGCGCCTCGGAGACCACCCCCTGGTAGTTCTCTGGGTTGACCAGCTTGATCTTGTAGGAGTCCTGCATCTGGTCGACGGTGACGGTCTCGAGCAGCGGGGAGTCCTTGAAGACCTCGCGGTACTCCTCGTAGGCCTCCTGCTTGGAGACGTAGTAGACCCGCTCGACCTCGGGGTTGGCCTCCAGCGCGGCCAGGATCTGCGCACGCTGGGCGTCGGTGGTGTCGGCGCCGGGCTGGCAGTTTCCGCCCGAGGAGTCCTTGACGCACAGGAAGACCGACAGCTCGATCCGGTCGTACCAGCGGCCCTTGACCAGGTCGATCTGCTGGGCGGCCATCAGCCCGGCACCGAACAGGGTCAGTGAGACCCAGATGGTGACGATGACCGACAGGGTCATCGTCAGGTTGCGCCGCAATCCCGACCAGGTTTCGCGAAGTGTGTGTCGCATGGTGTACCTCTCTCGTCCGCGGGGCCGCTCAGGCGGTCCCGTAGACGCCCTTCAGCTGGTCGCGGATGACCTGGCCCTGCTCGAGCTCGATGACCCGTCGTCGCATCTGGTCGACGATGGTCGAGTCGTGGGTGGCCATGATCACGGTGGTGCCGGTCTTGTTGATGCGGTCGAGCAGCTTCATGATGCCGACACTGGTGGCCGGGTCGAGGTTGCCGGTGGGCTCGTCCGCAATCAGGATCTTGGGCCGGTTCACGAACGCGCGGGCGATGGCCACCCGCTGCTGCTCACCACCGGACAGTTCCTCGGGCAGCCGGTCACCCTTGCCGCTCAGGCCCACGGTCTCGAGGGTCTCGGGCACGATCTTGTTGATGTCGCTGGTCTTGCGGCCGATCACCTGCAACGCGAAGGCGACGTTCTCGTGGACCGTCTTGCCCGGCAGTAGCCGGAAGTCCTGGAAGACGGTGCCGATCTGGCGGCGCAGGCCCGGCACCTTCCAGTTGCTCAGCCGGGTCAGGTCCTGCCCGGCGACGTAGATCGTCCCGCTGGTGGGTCGGTACTCGCGCAGGATCAGCCGGATGAAGGTCGACTTGCCCGAGCCCGACTGGCCGACGAGGAAGACGAACTCGCCCTTGTCGATGTCGACATTGACGTTCTTGAGTGCTGGTTTGGTGCCACCGTCATAGACCTTGGTGACGTTCTCGAACGTGATCACGCTGCATCCTCACCGGGGTGGACAATGGGGGAAGTTCCTGAGATTTCCTCAGCCGGCTCCTCGCCAGTCTAGGCGAGTCCGCCCCGAGCCCCGCGCAACTTCCGGCGTGCGTGTCAGCCGACCCCGGTGGGGCCGGCCGCCCTGTGCAGGGAGGTCAGTCGTCCTGCGAGGTGCGTCGCCAGCGGATGCCGGCGTCGATGAAACCGTCGATGTCACCGTCGAAGACGCTGTCGGGGTTGCCCACTTCGTGGTCGGTGCGCAGGTCCTTGACCATCTGGTAGGGGTGCAGGACGTAGGAGCGCATCTGCGAACCCCAGGAGTTGCCGCCGTCGCCCTTGAGCTCCCTCATCTCGGCCTCCTTCTCCTGCCGTGCCCGCTCGAGCAGGCGTGACTGGAGCACCTTCATGGCCGCGACCTTGTTCTGCAGCTGCGACTTTTCGTTCTGGCAGCTCACCACCACACCGGTGGGGATGTGGGTCAGCCGCACGGCGGAGTCGGTGGTGTTGACCGACTGGCCGCCGGGGCCCGAGCTGCGAAACACGTCGACGCGGATGTCGCTCTCGGGGATGTCGATGTGGTCGGTCTCCTCGGTGACCGGCAGCACCTCGACCCCGGCGAACGAGGTCTGCCGACGGCCCTGATTGTCGAAGGGCGAAATGCGGACGAGGCGGTGGGTGCCCGCCTCGACCGACAGCGTGCCGTAGGCGTAGGGCGCGTTGACCTGGAAGGTGGCCGACTTGATGCCGGCCTCTTCGGCGTAGGACACGTCGTAGAGCTGGAACTTGTGGTGGTGGCGTTCGGCCCAGCGGGTGTACATCCGCAGCAGCATCTGGGCGAAGTCGGAGGCATCCACTCCCCCGGCTTCGGCGCGGATGGTCACCATCGCCTCGCGCTGGTCGTACTCACCCGACAGCAGGGTGCGCACCTCGAGGGCGGAAATGTCGGATTCCAGGGAGGCGACCTCCTTGGCTGCTTCCCGGGCGGACTCCTCGTCGGACTCTTCGGTGGCCAGTTCGACCAGCACGGAGACATCGTCCAGCCGGGAGCGCAGTTCGGAGACCCGGTCGACCTCGTTCTGCAGCTGGCTCAGCCGCGAGGTGATGCGCTGGGCGTTGTCGGTGTCGTCCCACAGGTCGGGGGCGGCCACCTGCTCGCCCAGCTCGGCGATCTCGGCGCGCTTGGCGTCAAGGTTCGCCACGGCCTCGATCGAGCTGAGCTTCTGGTCGAGGTCGGCGATGCTGTCAGGAAGGTCTACAAGTGCCACGTTGGCCCACTCTACCCGTCGACGCCCGATTTGCCGGGCCCGGACGCGCTACACCACCCCGGGGCGGCCCTTGCACCCACCCCACCACTTCCGGGCCGGGGGTCGGCTCCTAGCCTGTGACCATGCGCAAATTCTTCTCACTGCTGGTCGTGGCCTGCCTGCTGGTGGTCACAGGTTGCTCCGGTTCCGGGGGTGGTGCAGCCACTGCACCCGCCGACGACGGGGTGCTGGAGCGGCTGGGGTTCGCCGGCTTGTCCGGCAAGGACATCGTCGCCCAGCTCGACGCGAGCACGGACCAGCGTCCGCTGGCGTTCGCGGCCTCGGTGCGCCCGACCGGTCTGCTGCTGGCTGACGAGCAGGGCGAGACGGTCGTCCCCCTGCCCGAGGACGAGTTCTACGTCTCGGTGGCGCCCTATGTGAGCAACACCCACCCCTGCCACTTCCACTCCTTGGCCACCTGCAACGGTGAACTCAAGGAAACCCCGGTGGCCGTCAAGATCACCACCGCCGAGGGCGACGTGCTCGTCAACGAGCAGACCACCACCTACGCCGGCAACGGGTTCATCGGCTACTGGCTGCCCCGCGGGGTGACCGGGACGATCGAGGTCACCCTGTCCGACGGCCGCTCGGGTGCGGTCGACTTCAGCACCGTGGGCGACGAGGACGCCACCTGCATCACCACGCTGCAACTGTCCTGAGGACGCCGGGCGCGGCTTGCTACAGTCTGCTTGCGGGGCGCATAGCTCAGTTGGTTAGAGCACCTGCCTTACAAGCAGGGTGTCGGGGGTTCGAGTCCCTCTGCGCCCACCCATAACATCCTTACGGGAACAGCACCAGATGGTTGAGAGGATGGCAGTTCATGGCTGGCGGGTACGAGAAGGCGATCACCGTCGAGTCAGCGATCCGGAACATCGCCGAGCGTCGATACCTCCTGCCGTCGATCCAGCGTAAGTTCACCTGGGACATGGGCCAGGTGTGCCGCCTCTTCGACTCAGTCATGCAGCACTACCCGGTCAACAGCCTGATGCTCTGGAAGGTCGACTCGGCCGAAATCCGAGATGGCTTCCGCTTCTACGAGTTCTTGACCAAGTACGTGGAGCGCTTCGCCGAGAACAACCTCGACTTCGACACCAAGGGTCACGGCGAGTTCTATGCCGTGATCGACGGGCAGCAACGTCTGACCTCGCTCTACATCGGGCTGAAGGGCACGTACGGCGTCAAGAAGCACCGTGCTTGGTGGCCGAAGGCGTACGACCCGGCTGTCTTGCCGCCTCGCACGCTCTATCTGAACCTCGCAGCTCCGTTGGACCCCGAGCGTAATGACGACCAGTTGATCTACGACTTCCAGTTCCTCACCTCCGACGGACTGGCCAAGAAACCGACCGATTCGGAGAACTTGTGGTTTGAGGTCGGTCAGATTCTCCAGTTTCCGACGGTCGAGACCGATGACGAAATCGTCGATCATGTCATGGACTACCTCGACAGACTCGGTCATGGGCGTAACCAATTCGCGCGCAAGACGCTCAGTCGCCTCTACTTCGCGATCCGCCGTGAGGCGATCCTGAACTACTTCGTCGAGGAGAGCCAGGACATCGGCCGTGTCCTCGACATCTTCATCCGAACGAACGAGGGTGGCACTCCCCTGCGGTTCTCCGACCTCCTCATGTCGATCATGTCGGCGAACTGGGAGGATGCCCGTGACCGCGTCGACGAGCTTGTGAACTTGGTCCGCACCGAGTTCGGCTTCTCCATCGACCGCGACCTCGTCATGAAGGCCGCCGTGATGATCACCGACGCCGATGTCAGGTTCCAGGCACGCAACTTCGATGCGTCCAACGTGGCGAAGATTCGCGAGGCCTGGGACGACATCAGAGACTCACTTGTCGAGTCATTCCGCATGATTGCATCGTTCGGCCTCAACGATGCATCCCTGCGCGCCAAGAACCCAGTACTCCCGATCGCCTACTACCTTTTCCACAAGGGGCGGGATCAGGGGTCGGGTGCTCGTGGCCTATTCACCACGATCAACAAGCCGATCGCCCATCGAGATGAGCGAACCAAGATGAGGCAGTGGCTACTGATGTCGCTACTTCGCTCAGTTTTCGGTCGCGCGGCAGACTCTCTGCTGACCAGCCTGCGTCGGGTCATCCGTGACCACCTTGATGACGCTGACGGCTTCCCGCTCGACGAGATCCTGGCGGGTTACAGGGGAACGGCGCGGGACCTCACCTTCGACGACGTCTTCGTCGACAGGCTTCTGGTCACGCAAAAGGACGATCCCAACTGCTACTCGATCTTGGCGTTGCTTCAGCCTGACGTCGACATTCAGCAGATACTCCACGCCGACCATCTGCACCCGGCTGCCGACTTCGGCAAGGGCCGCTTGGACGAGCGCGAGTTCCTCATCGGAAATCCGGAACTGCGTGCCTTCTACGAGGACCGCGAGAACTGGAACGGCGTGAGCAACCTCTGGCTGCTCACCGAGAGCGAGAACACTTCGAAGCAGGACAAGCCGTTGAAGGATTGGCTTGAGCCTCGGCTCGGCAAGACCGCGCTCGACCCACTCATCCCAGCCGGCACCAGCCTGGACTTCGTGGACTACAAGGACTTCATCGAGAAGCGTCGCGCCTTCCTCAAGACGAAGCTCGAAGGGCTCGTGGGCGCCAACACGGTCGTTGCGGCGCAAGTACCTCTGGAGCCTGTTGACGTCGACTGAAAGGCGCGGGCGGGCGCGATGAGGTCGACCAAGGGCATCGCGCCCGCCATCTGAGGGGTCACCCGAACTTGTGCCACTCCCCTCGGAGACCACCTCGACCCGGCCGTCAACCACCGTGATGGCGGTCTGCTCGTCGATGGCATAGCCGGGGCCACCCAGGTCGGCGGCCCAGCGTTGCGCGTGGGCCAAGGTGTTCGTTGCAAACAGGTTCAGGTGCGGGAAGATCGAGAAGTCCACCACACCCAGGCCCGCATCGTCCGGCGCCCCGTCCCACTCGACGAAGTAGACACCGATCCGCGGGGTCATCACCATGCTGCCGGCGCTCACCCCCACCCAGACCAGGTCCGGCAGCGAGTCCAGCACCCCGGCCAGGCCCGACGCACGCATCCAGTGGCACAGGTAGGTCGCCTCCCCGCCGTCAACCAGCAGCACGTCACTCTCACGAACCCAGGGCAACCACCGCTCCTGGCCGATCGTGGGCAGCGCCGTCAGCTCGAGCACCCCCATCGACGCCCAGCCGAGGCCCGTGAAGTGCCGCCAGTCGGGCTCGGCAGCCACCAGCCCACGCACCGAGTCCGGCCCGCACATCGGGTGGCCCCACTGCGCCGTCGGGACGACCAATGCCCGCGACTGGTCGACCGGCTTGCCCAACAGGCCCGTCAGCGCCGCGGCGATGCTGGGGTTGGTGACGCCACCCGAGGTCAGCAGGAGCTTCACGAGTGTGCCCCCGGACTGGTGACGGGTTCGTCCGTGATCGGGTCGAGGGTGGCCGACCAGCTGATGATCTGGGCCTCCATCTGTTCATCGGAATCGAACCGGCTGCGGTCGTAGCAGCCCAGCGGGAAGGTGGTCGTGCGGATCGTGCAGCGGCTGCAGAAGGTGCAGGGCCGCGCGGGGGCCTCGACGCCCTGCTCGAACAGCTTCGGCAGGTCGGGGTTGGCCAGCAGCGGCCGGGCCATCGAGACCACGTCACAGGCCCCTGAACTGAGCGCCCGCTCGATGTCGGGGCGGCGCTGGAAGCCGCCGTTGGCGATCACCGGCAGGCCGACCTCCTGGCGGAAGCGGCGGGCATCGTCCAGGTTGAGGGTGCCCTTGTCGCCCCAGCCGAGGTTCATCAGCGGTCGCACGACCGCCTTGGGCAGCCGCAGCGCGGCGGCCCTCACCGCCGCCTTCCCGGTGAGGTGGGCGGTGGAATCCATGAACATGCGCACCTCCTCCACCGGCAGGTCACCGGGGTTCTCCCGGGGGTTGATGAACCCGAACCCGTTCGAGATGTGCAGGAAGTCGACCCCCAGCTCACGCAACCGCTTGCCGTAGTCGATGGTCTGCTCGATCCCGTTGCCGAACCACCAGTGGCGCAGCGGCAGAGTGGGTGGCAGCCGCAGGTTGAGCGGCACGTGGTTGTAGTCCCGGGCCGAGAGCCGCACGCCGAACAGGAAGTCAGGGCCCACCGCCTCGCGGATGGCGGTCACGATCTCGGCCAGCAACTGGAACCGCGCCCCATGGGAGCCGCCGTAGCGGTCGGTGCGCCGGTTGATGCCGGGGTTGAGGAACTGGTGGATCAGGTAACCCTTCGAGGCGGTCACCTCGACCCCGTCACAGCCGATCTCGCGCATCCGCACCGCCGCCTGGGCGAAGTTCGCGACGACCTGTTCGATCTCCCCGGTGCTCAGCGGGTGGCGCCAGTTGCGGTAGCCGAACAGCAGGTCGAAACCGGACGAGGCCGACGCGGCGTCGGTGCGCTGGCTGAACAGGCTGGTCTGCGTGTGGTAGCCGGGGTCACCGAGTTGGATCAGGTACTTCGTGCCCATGGCCTGCACCTTGCGGACCCCACGGCGCAGCGCCCCGATGTAGCGGTCGTGGCTGATCTTCGGGTACTCCAGGGGCGACCAGCGCCGCTCGTCGATGGTGAGGGTGGCCGAGATGATGGCACCCACCCCACCCTCGGCGAAACGCTTCTCGAAGTTCGACCAGGCCCCGTTGACGGTGCCGTCGTAGTAGGCCATCCGTCCACCGATGGACGAACGGACCAGCCGGTTGGGCAGTGTGACCTGGTTGATGGTCAACGGTTCCGACCACATGGCAACCTCCCTCGACAGTGCCCGACATGGCTGCCGGGCGGGGATGACAGTCCAATTCAGGGGGCCATGCGGGCAAGGAAGGTGGGGCCGACGGACCAGGCTGCTGACCTCATTATGCGCGCCGTCATCAGCGGCACGCCAGAGCCGGAACTGCTCGGAGGCCCGCCTCTCACAACGTGCCCAGGAACCGCCTCAGACGGTCAATGCCCTCAGCCAGGTCGGCGCGGGAGGCGGCATAGGACAACCGGACGTGCCCGGCCCCGGTGTGGCTGCCGAAATCCCGTCCTGGGGTGAGTGCGACGTGGGCCTCCTGCAGCGCGCGTTCGCAGAACTCCCAGGCGTCAAGCCCGGTGCCGGTGACATCGATGTAGACGTAGAAGGCGCCGTCGGGGGTGACCGGGACGGGCAGGCCAACCCTGGCCAGGCCGTCGAGCACCAGCCCTCGGCGCGCCACCAGTTCGGTGCGACGCTGCTCGCAGACGGCCAGCGACTCGGGGGTGAAGGCGGCCAACGCCGCCCGTTGCGCCGGCGCCGACGCGCACAGGAAGTAGTTCGTGGCGAGCCGTTCGACCACCGGGACGAGCACCTCGGGCAGCACCGCCCAACCCAGTCGCCAGCCGGTCATCCCGAAGTACTTGGAGAAGCTGTTGATCACGATCGCGTCGGGGTCGATGCCCACGACGCTGCGAGCCGGGGTCCCGTCAGCGGTCGGGTCGGCCAGGTTCAGGTAGATCTCGTCGACGATGCGCCAGGCACCGCGGTCACGGGCCAGTTCGCAGATGGCCGTGAGTTCGTCGTACGGGATCGAGGTGCCGGTGGGGTTGGACGGGGTGGCCACCATGACGGCGCTGGTGCGCTCGGTCCATGCGGCCTCGAGGCCGGCGCGGTCCAGCTGGAAGCGGGTCTCGGCCGTGGTCGGGACAGTCACCACCTGCCCGCCGAAGCTGGTGATGAACTGGCGGTTGCAGGGGTAGGACGGGTCGGCCATGACGACGTCGTCACCCAGATCGGTGGTGGCCGCGGCGACCACCAGCAGCGCCGCCGAGGCCCCCGAGGTGACGATGATGCGCTGCGGGTCGACCTCGACGCCGTGGCGGTCACGGTAGAAACCGGCGATGGCCGCCCGGAGCTCGGGCAGGCCCATCGCCGGGGTGTACGGCAACGGACGGCCGTCCATCACCTCACGCATCGCCTCGCGTACCGCCGGCGGGGCGCCGAAGTCAGGCTCCCCCAGGCTCAGCGCGACCACCGGGTGCCCCTGGGCCCTCAACCCGGCTGCCTGCGCGGTGAATGACATGGCATGGAACGGTTCGACCAGGCCGGCACGTCGTGACAGTTTCATCGGGCAAGGCTAGGGCCGGCCGAGTTCCTGCCGGGTCAACACCCCGGGATTTTTTCGCCGATTCCGCCGCGCGCGAGGCCGTGAACGCGGTTCAATCCGTAGCGACGCCCAGTGCCCCACGCCCTGTGCGTCACCCGCCAAACAACACCCATCCCCTCAACAGAACTGGATCCCCTCCCATGACGACTGGGACTGCTGCACGAGTAGGTGACATTCGATCTGTGGGGCCGTGAGGTCCTGCTGGAAGGATGTTGACCATGCCTAGACCCCATCCGAAGGAGTTCCGTGACGACGTGGTCGCGGTGGCCCGTCGTGGCGAGGCTCCGATTGCCCAGATCGCGAAGGACTTCGGGATCAGTGAGTCGTGTCTGCGGAACTGGCTGCAGCGCGCTGATGTCGCAGACGGCCACCGGCTCGGTGTGACCACCGCGGAGTCGGCCGAGCTGCGGGAGTTGAAGCGCCGTAACCGGCTGCTGGAGCAGGAGAACGAGATCCTGCGTCGGGCAGCGGCGTATTTGTCGCAGGCCAACTTGCCGGGAAAATGATGTACCCGCTCGTGAAGGAGTTCGCTGCTGACGGGATCCCCGTCACGGTGACGTGTCGGGTCCTCAAGCTCGCCCGCCAGCCCTACTACCGCTGGCTCGCCCGTCCGGTCACTGCCAGGGAACTCGATGAGGCGTTTCTGGCGAACGCGTTGTTCGACGCCCACCACGATGATCCGGAGTTCGGCTACCGGCTGCTGGCCGATGAAGTCCGCGCCGCCGGCCACACCGGCTGCGACCGGCGGGTGTGGCGGATCTGTGCGGCCAACCGGTGGTGGAGCGTGTTCGGCAAGAAGCGCAGCACCAACGGGAAGAAGCCAGGCCCGCCCGCCCACGACGACCACGTACGGCGCGACTTCACCGCGTCCGGCCCGAACGTCCTGTGGCTGACCGACATCACCGAGCACCGCACCGGCCAGGGCAAGCTGTACCTGTGCGCGGTCAAGGACGTGTACGCCAACCGGATCGTCGGCTACTCCATCAGTGACCGGATGAAGTCCCGCATCGCGGTCGACGCCCTCGCCATGGCGGTGGCCCGCCGCGGCAAAGTGACCGGCTGCATCGTGCACAGCGATCGGGGCAGTCAATTCCGGTCCAGGAAGTACTTGGCCGCCCTGCGTCGTCACGACCTGACCGGCTCGATGGGCCAGGTCGCCTCCGCCGGCGACAACGCCGCCATGGAATCCTTCTTCGCCCTGCTCCAGAACAACGTCCTCGACCGGCGCCGCTGGCACACCCGCCACGACCTCCGCATCGCGATCGTGACCTGGATCGAACGGACCTACCACCGCCGCCGACGACAAGCCCGCCTGGGACGTTTGACCCCCATCGAGTTCGAGACCATCATGACCACACCGGCCGACCAAGCCGCCTAACCCAACCTGTCACCAAGACGTGCAGCAGTCCCA
>NZ_JBNJRW010000017.1:0-36244 GCF_050113895.1 Aestuariimicrobium sp. Y1814
TGGGGTGGACGAGGCGAATCGTCTTGTCTGCACCCCGGGTCCATCGGGCCACTGCCAGGCTGAGCGAGTCGCCCTTCGGGGACGACCTGGCTGAGAGTTGCAGGGCTCGGTGGCCCGGGACGCGCAGATCGGCCATAGGGCTATGCGCCAAGGACCCGGCAAGGTCCCGGAGCGCCTCAGTGAGCGACCGACCGTCACGTCCCGGACCGGAGTGCTGAATCCGTGGGCTGACGGAAGGAGCACTCTCATGATTGAGGCTACGCCCACCTACGCCGGGATCGACTGGTCCTGGCAGCACCACGCGCTGTGCATCGTCGACGACGACGGACAGCGCATCGAGGAAGCAACCGTGCCGCACACACGGCCCGGGTTGACCAAGATCACCACCCTGCTGCGTCGCCATGGCGTGGAACGGATCGGGATCGAGCGCGGCGACGGACCGGTGGTCGAGCACCTGATCCGCGACGGGTTCGAAGTCGTCGTGATCAGTGCACGGCAGGTGAAGTCACTGCGTGCCCGCTACGGCTCCGCGGGGAACAAGGACGACCGGTTCGACGCGTTCGTGCTGGCCGACGCGTTGCGCACCGACGCCGGTCGCTGGGCGATCGTGCAACCAGACAGCGAACAGACGATCGCGCTGCGGATGCTGGTGCGCGCCCGCCACGATCTGATCGATCACCGGATCGCCGTGCACAACCAACTGCTCGCAGTGCTGCAGCACAACTTCCCCGGCGCGATCGGCCTGTTCAGCCAGCTCGACATCCCCATCAGCCTGGCGTTCCTGCGCCGATTCCCCAGCGAAGCCAAAGCAGCCTGGCTCAGCGAGCTGCGGATGGCGCACTGGCTCAAGGCCAACGCATACTGCGGCCGCCACACCCCGACCCGGCTGGTCGACCACCTGCACGAAGCTGCGACCGGCCGCGTCAGCGGCGCGGCAGCCGAAGCCAGCGAGGTCATCGTGCTGACCCTCGTTGATCTGCTCGCCACCCTGCGTGATGAACAAGCCCGGCTCGAGGCCCGGATCAAGGAAGCACTCCTGGCTCACCCCGACGGCCCGATCTTCCAGTCCCTGCCCCGCGCCGGGACCGTCCGCGCAGCCACCCTGCTGGCCGAGATCGGCGACTGCCGGGCCAGGTTCCCCGACCCCCCAGCACTCGCCGCAGCCGCCGGCGTCGCACCATCGACCAGGCAGTCCGGCAAGCACCTCAACGTCGCCTACCGACGCGGCTGCAACAAACAACTCCGGGCAGCACTGGTCGACTGGGCCCAAGACACGCCCCGCGCGAACGCCTGGGCACGCGACACCTACGACCGCGCCCGAGCCCGCGGCTGCCGACACCCCCACGCAGCAAGAATCCTGGCCCAAAACTGGACCAGGATCCTGTGGCGCTGCTGGCACGACCACACGCCCTACAACCCCGACCTACACGGCCGACTCAACAGCCTCCTGACGGAGGCTGCTTGACATAGGGCTCTCAGGCGGCTTCCCGGTCGTCGTCCGGGTTGTCGACCCGCGTGGGGGTCGGCAGGGGCGTCGGGACCGGGTCCGGGAGCGGGTTCTTGCGGGGGCGACCGCGGGGGCGCTTGCGAGCCACAATCACACCGTCGACGAAGAGCTGGCCGCCCCACACACCGTGGGGTTCCTGGCGCCGCAGCGCCCCGTCGAGGCATTCCTGGATCAGCGGGCAGGTCTGGCAGACGAGCTTGGCGGCCTCGACGTCAGAGGGATCGGCTGCGAAGAACAACTCGGGGTCGTGGTCGAGGCAGGGCAGCTCGGCGGCCATGGTGCCCGCGTAGATGTCGAGCTGGTCGGAGTGCATGGTGTCTCCTGGTTCCTGGAAGAGATGTGGGGGATCTGGTCCGGGAAACAGAAGAGCCGTGGATCCCGGGGAGGATTCACGGCTCGAGGTGTGGCCTCAGCTCATGTGCTGGGCCCCTCGAAGGGTGAATCCGTGGAGTTGTCCTGCTGGGGGGTGCGCAACGCGGAGCCGAACTCCGACACGGCGGAGTTGTCCTCACGGGCTCGCAGGAGGTGCGCGGTGCCGCCGATCGGGGTGGGCACGACGCAGGCATCAGCCAGCCACGCTGCGCGGGTCTTCATCGAGCTGATCATCGCTACCACCTCCTTTCATCGGGACCCGGGGGCTGCCACCCAGGGGTCGTTCACGGACGTGTTCCACAGTACATCCGCCCCCCGTGGGGGCCGCAACTGATTTTCTGGATTCTTTTTCCGGCGCTCAGTCGCGGTGCTCGTCGAGGATCGCCAGCACGTCGCGGCCGTAGCGTTCCACCTTGGCCGGGCCCACCCCGGCGACTGCCAGCAGTTCCGGTTCGGTGCTGGGCATCGCCTCGGCGAGCGCGACCAGGGTGGCGTCGGTGAACACCAC
The DNA here is from genome assembly GCF_050113895.1 of Aestuariimicrobium sp. Y1814. NCBI lineage: Bacteria > Bacillati > Actinomycetota > Actinomycetes > Propionibacteriales > Propionibacteriaceae > Aestuariimicrobium > Aestuariimicrobium sp. Y1814. The sequence goes on from NZ_JBNJRW010000017.1 coordinate 2,388, forward strand.
ATAGGCCGGGGACCCGTCGGCGGCCTGCTTGCGCCACGACTTGAGTTCGGCCAGCAGCGCTTCGTCGTAGGTGGACTCGCAGGTGGTGTGCCGGCCGAGCTTGCGGTCGGCGGCGGTGGTCAGGGATTCCTGGCACACCCGGCACTTCTGCGACAGGGCGCTGCGTTCCCGTCGACGTCGGCCCGCAGTGGGCTTCGGCTCGGCCAGGGTGCCGGGAGTGAGGCCCACCAGGAAGCGGGACATCCGTCGTCCGGCCCGCCCCGGGCCACCGCTGCGCGACCAGCTGATGCGCAGGTGTTCGCGGGCGCGGGTGATGCCGACGTAGAGCAGCCGGCGTTCCTCGGCGACCGCTGCGGGGCTGGTCGACAGCACGAACGGGACCGAGCCCTCCGCGATGCCGGCCAGCGCGACCGCGTCCCATTCGAGGCCCTTGGACGCGTGCAGTGTGGCCAGGGTGACCCCCTGCCCGACCGGCGCCTCCTGGCGGGCGGCCCGGGCCTGGAGTTCGGCCACCACGCCGCCGAGGTCGATGGTGGGGTCGTCCTGGGCGATGTCCTCGGCCAGGTCGACCAGCGCCGACAGCGATTCCCACTTCTCCCTGGCCGCCCCGGCGCCGGCCGGGGCATCGGGAGACCACCCGGTGCCGGCCAGGATTGCCTTGAGCGCGGCCAGCCCGGGGTCGTGGGGGGTGTTGTTGGCGTGTCCGCTCAGTTGCCGCAGCGCGGTGCGGATCTCGGGCCGCTCGTAGAAGCGCTCCGAACCGCGCACCACGTAGGGCACCTCGGCCTCGCTCAGCGCCGCTTCCAGGGCGGGGGCCTGGGCATTGATGCGGAACAGCACGGCCATCTCGCGCCACTCGATGCCGTGGTGGTGCAGCCCGGTGAGCCACTCGGCGACAGCCCGGGCCTCCTCGGCATCGGTGGTGTGGCCCTCGAAGACCGGTTCCGGCCCGTCGGGGCGTTGGGCCCGCAGCACCAGCTTCGGCGATTCGTTGGTGAAGTGGGGTGGGTTCAGCACGTCGTTGGCCAGGCCCACCACCTGCGGGGTGGAGCGGTAGTCACGGTCCAACCGCACCACCGTCGCGCCGGGGAACTGTCGGGTGAAGTTGGTCAGGAACCCGGGCCGGGCTCCGGCATAGGAGTGGATCGACTGGGCGGGGTCACCGACCACGCACAGGTCGTCGCGCTGCCCCAGCCACGACATCAGCACCGACTGCTGCAGCGGGCTGACGTCCTGGTACTCGTCGACGGTGAAGTGCTGGTAGCGCTCGCGCACCTCGGCGGCCACCTCGGGGTACTCGTGCAGCATGGCGACGGTGCACAACAAGATGTCCTCGAAGTCGATGACCCCCCGTTCCTGCTTGATCGCCTCGTAGTCGGTGATCACTTTGGCCACCACCGTGGGGTCGATGCCGTTGACCTCGCGCTGGGCGGCCCTGGCCAGCGCCGGGTAGCTGCCCGGGGTGACGTTGGTCACCTTCGACCAGCTGACCTCGGCCGCCAGGTCACGGATGGTGGTCGTCTCGTGGGGCAGCCGGTTGCGCGCGGCGGCTTCGGCGACCAGCCCGAACTGGGACTTGCTGACCGGCGGCAGTTCACTGCCGTAGGTCCGTGGCCAGAAGTGCTGCAACTGGCGCAGGGCAGCGGAGTGGAAGGTGCGTGCCTGCACCCCGTTGACCCCGAGTTCGGCCAGCCGGCCGCGCATCTCGCCGGCGGCCCGGGTGGTGAAGGTCACCGCCAGGGTGCGGTGCGGGTCGGCGGCACCGATGCGGGCCGCGTGGGCGATGCGATGGGTCACCGCCCGGGTCTTGCCGGTGCCGGCGCCGGCGATGACGACCAGCGGTCCCGGCACCGTCTCGGCGACCTGGCGCTGGTCCGGGTCCAGGGACCCGAGGATGTCGGGGTGGGTGGGGTCTGCTGCGGGCACGCCCTTCACTGTAGGCCCCCGGCCCGGTGGCTCGCCGCGTGCCGTCCGGCAGCCACTGCAGGTTGTGTCTGTGGGGGCCTCTATGGTGTGGGGAACGTCGGAGTCACCTCTCCGGCGCCTGGCCACACCACGCTGGAGGGACTGCATTGGACGTCGTCGAGGGGCTGCAGGTGACGACTGGGGCACGGTTGGACGACCTGGTCGCCGGGCTGGCAGCAGAGCTCGCCGGTGCCACCGGCGACCCGTTCGCGATGCAGTTGGTGGTCACCCCGGGGCCCGCCCACCAGCGCTACGTCTCCCAGACGGTGGCCGCCGGCAGCGGGCACGGGGTGTGCGCGGGGGTGGACTTCCTGACCGTGGCTGCCCTGCGGCGACGGGTGCAGACCAGCCTGGCCGGCGGCGTGCTCCCCCACCCGGATGATGACCCCTGGGCCCCGCAGTTGCTCACCCGGGTGGCGCTGCAGGCCTTCGACCAGGCCGCCGACCAGGACTGGGCGGCCCCGCTGGTCGACCACCTGCGCTCCGACGAGCAGCGGCCCGGACGACGCCTGGCCACGGGTCGTCGAGTGGCCCGCCTGGCACGTCGCTACTGTCGGGACGCGCCCGCGATGATCGATGCCTGGGGCCAGGGCCGGGGCAGCGACCCCACGGGGGAACCCTTGGAACAGGGGTACCAGTGGCAGGCGCAGCTGTGGGGGCTGCTCGTCGACCTGGCCGGCCACGCCCACCCGCTCGAGCAGCACCGGGAACTGCTGCGCAGGCTCGCCGCCGGGGCCGACCCGGGCCTGCCCGAGCGCATCCACGTCCTGGTTGTCGATGCCCTGCACTCCCAGGACGTCGAGCTCCTGGCCGGGCTGGCCCGGCTGGTCACGGTGCGGGTCTGGCAACTCGACCACTCCACCAGTGAGCCGGGGGCCGTCCTGCAGCGGCTGGCCCGGGTGCACGAACTCGCCGGGCAGGCCTGGCAGGCCCACGCGGGCCACATCACTGAGGTGCCTGCCGCCGGTGGTGGGCGTTGCGAGTCGTCGAACCTGGCCGCCGTGCAGCGTGCCGTGGGCGGTGCGGCACCGGTGTCCTCCCCGGCCCCTGACGGCACCATCACCTTCCTGCCATCGCACGGGCCCAACCGACAGGTCGAGGTGCTGCGTGACCACCTCTGCGGTCTCTTCGAGGACGACCCCACCCTGGAACCGCGTGACGTGGCGGTGCTGTGCCCCAACCTGGACGCGTACTCCTCAGTGCTCGATGCCCTGCTGGTGGCCGATGTCACCACCCCCGATGCGCACCCCGGCTACGAACTACGGGTCCAGGTGAGCCACGACCGGGCACGCCAGCCGAATGAGGTGCTGGGCCTGCTCGACCGGGTGCTCGCCCTGCGCTCGTCGCGGGCCACCTGGCAGGACCTGTTCGACCTGTGCATGTCGACGCCGGTGGCCACCCGCTGGGGCTTCGCCGAGGAGGGCGGCCAGCAGCTGAAGCAGTTGCTGTCCAAGGCCGACATCCGCTGGGGCCTGGACCGCAGCCACCGTGCCGAGTACGGCATCGGCTACGACCGCGGCACCTGGCTCGCCGGGTTGGAGTCACTGGCGCTCGGCGCCGCCCTGGCCGACTCACCGCTCGTGCAGGTCGCCCACACGGCCCCGGCAGGGTACGTCGACTCCCAACAGAGCACCCTCGCCGGGCAGTTGGCCGAGTTCGTGTCCCGCCTGCGCAAGTTCTTCCACGAGTGCCAGCCGGCCAGTGCATCGGTCTGGAATGACCGCCTGCAGGCCCTGATCAGCGACGTGGTGGCCATGCCCCGGTCCGAGGGCTGGCAGGTTGCCACGGCACGGGCAGCCTTGTCACGGTGGGCCGGACCGAACGCCGATGACACCCTGCTGGGTCGCGCAGATGTGCGCCAGGTGATCGCTGAGCTGTCGCGTGACCAGCGCCGCCGGCCCGCCTTCGGCACCGGTGCGCTGGTGGTCACCGGCCTGGCCGACCTCACCGCGATCCCCCACCGCGTGGTCGTCCTGCTCGGCCTGGACGACAGTTCCTTCCCCGGCAAGGACCGTGGCCTGGGTGATGACATCCTGACCGGCCGGCCGGCCCCGGGGGTGCCGAGTGCTCGTGAGCTCGACCAGCAGCACCTGCTCAACGCGGTGATGTCGGCGACCCAACGACTGGTCGTGGTCTACCTGGCCCAGGACCCCACCAGCCTCGACACGCGCGACCAGCCGGTGGCGATCACCGAACTGCTGGCCGCCGCCGATGCCGCCGGGGTGGCCCTGCCTGCCCCGGTCGCGGACGGGGGCCGGGGGTTGCTGCCCGCCCAGTCGTATGCGCGGGGCAACTTCCTGGCCCAGGCCCCCGACGGCGTGGAGGCTGCGCCCGAACCGGGCCCGTTCAGCTTCGACCGGCGCGCCCACCGGGCTGTGCGGCACCTCGACGGCCTCGATCGACTCCACCCGGAGCAATCCGGTGCGGAGGAACTGCTGCTGCATGACTTCCCCCCTGCACCGCACCCGCTGGTGCTTCGCCTGGTCGACCTGATCGCTTTCTTCAAGCACCCGGCGCGCCACTTCCTGCGCGAGCGCGCCAGGTTGTCACTGGGCACCTGGGCGGACGACCAGCCCACCGCCATCACCCTCGAGGCTGACGGCCTGGCCGTGTGGGACGTCCGGGAAACCATCCTGGAACGACTGCGACTGGGTGAACCGCTGGAACCCCTGGAGGAGCACCAGTACACCAACCCGCGGATCCCCCCGACACCTGCGGGGCGGGCCACAGTGCAGCGGGCGGCCGGCACCGCCGCACAGCTCGCCAGCAGACTGGCCGACGACCCGATGCCACATCGCCATGTGGCGGTGTCGGTGAGTGTTGACCACCCCCGGGGTGTGATCAACCTGGTCGGTTCGGTGCTGACCCGCGGAGATGCCCACCTGGTGGTGCAGACCTCCCGGGTCAAGGGCCACCACGTCATCGAGGCATGGTTGAACGCCCTGGCACTGTCGGTCATGACGGGGCGTCGCCCTCGCGCGGTCATCGAAACCCCCAGCCAGACCTACGAACTGACCCTGACCCGACCGCCCGGCCAGGCGGCAGCGACCCTGGCGGAGTACGTGGCCCTCCACGTCCACGGCATGACCCACCCGCTGGGTGCCCCACCGAAAACGCTGTGGAACATCCGCCAACGGCCCACCGACGACTTCGCCGGCAAGAACGCCTGGGAGGAGGAGTTCGACGAGTCGTGGGAACCCTTCGCCCCCAAGTGGTGGAACTCCTTCGGGATCCAGACGACTTGTTCGGCCTCCTATGACGGCGGCTGCTCGAGGGTCTCGGTCGAGTCGATGGGTGAACGACTGTTCGGCTCGGTGCACATGGAGGTCCTGTGATGAGCATCATCCCGCTCAACCCTGCCGGTGCGGCCTTCCATGCCGACCAGCAGCGCCAGCAACTCGATATCGCCCGGCTGGACCTGCGGGTCTCCACCCTGGTCGTGGAGGCCAGCGCAGGGACCGGCAAGACGAGCGCGATCGCCCTGCTGACCGTGCGCGCACTCGGTGAAGGGTTCTGCAGCATCGACCAGGTCATGCTGGTCACCTACACCATCAAGGCGGCCGCAGAGTTGCGCACCCGCGTGCACGGGGAGCTCACCCACGCCATCGCGGCGCTGCGCGCGGACGAGGAACTGCGCCCGGAGCTGGAAGCCTCGGCCGGTCGCGACCGGGCCGGGTTCCTCGCCAACCTGGTCCGGGCCGCGGCCCAGTTCGACCAGGCCACCATCACCACCACCCACAGTTTCTGCCACACGATGCTGGTCGGCCTCGGCATCCACGTCGACCACGACACCACCGATACCCAGGTCGAGTCCATGGATGCCCTGATGGCCGAGATCGCCGACGACCTGTTCCTGCGCGACCAGGTGCTCGACCGCCCGCAGGTCGGCACCCGTGCCGCCATGGGCAGGTTGGTCAAGCAGGTCCTGGAACGTGAACGCGTCGACCTGCACGAGCAGCAGGGGTCCGTCCGCAGCGACATCGCCCGGGCGGCCCGCCAGGAGTTCGAGCGGCGCAAGCGCACCCGACAGGTCTACGGTTTCAACGACATGACCCACCGCCTCGCCGAGGCCCTGGCGACCGGGCGCCCCAATGGCAACCCCGACAGCGCCCGTTCAATCCTGGCGTCGCGATACCGACTGGTGATGGTCGACGAGTTCCAGGACACCGACGAGCAGCAGTGGCAACTGGTCCACGATGCCTTCCACGGTTCAGCCCTGCTGGTGCTCATCGGCGACCCCAAGCAGTCGATCTACCGCTTCCGCGGCGCCGACGTGCAGGCCTACCTGAACGCCGCCGGCGACCACGACCGCTACAGCCTGAAGAAGAACTACCGCAGCAGCCAGCAGGTGCTGGCCGGCATCGATGCCGTGGTCAACAACGCCCAGCTCGGCCCAGACATCCACACGCCCACGGGGAACGCCGACCCGCAGGGCGGGCTGGTGGGGGCACCCGGCCAGTGGCACCACCCGGTCGAGATCCGGCTGGTGGGCACCAACGCGAACCTGGGCAAGTACCTGTTCCACCAGGCCGTGGACGACCTGGTGGAACAGACCCGCGAACTGTTCGACAACCCACCCGACGTCGTCCTGCCCCGCAGCCACCCCCGGCGACTGCGCCGCCGCGACGTCGCGGTGCTGGTCCGCGCCGGGTGGCGCGCTGAACTGGTGACCAGGAAGCTCGTCGAGGCGGGCATCCCTGCGGTGCAGGCCGGCTCGGGCTCATTGTTCAAGGGCGAGGCCGGTAGGGCCTGGGCAGACGTGCTGGACCTGCTGTTGACGATGAATGACCAGGCCTTGCGCAAGGCAGCCCTGACCCCCCTGGTCGGGTGGGACCTGCCGGGGCTGGTGGCCGCCGACGACCACGCGATCGACGACCTGGCCCGCACGGCCCGCGAACTGTCGCAACTGTGGCTCGACAAGGGGTTCGCCGTGATGAGCGATGCCCTGTACTCGGCCTTTTCCGTCCACGAACGCCTGCTGCAGCAGACCCGCGGCGCCCAGCTGTTGTCCGAGCTGCTGCAGGTCGCCGAACTGGGCCACGACCACGCCCTGAGGCATCGGGCCAGTCCCGAAGCGGTGCGACGCTGGCTCGTGGACCTGCAGCGCCCCGACGCCCCTGATGTCGATGCCCGGGTGGGTGCCGACATCGATGCCGTCCAGGTGATGACGATGCACAAGGCGAAGGGGTTGGGGTTCCCGGTGGTCCTGCTGCCGGACCTGTTCGATCCCACCCGCCCGCCGATCGAGCGCGACCAACCCAGGTTCCGCCACGACGACACCGGCCGCGCCCTGCTGGATGTCTCCCCCTCGGCCAGCGCCGGCGACGATGAGGAGGAGTTCCAGGAGGAACTGCGGCTGGCCTACGTGGCCATGACCCGGGCCCAGGTGACCCTGCGCGTGTGGTGGGGTGCCTCCCGCGACGTGCACACCTCGGCACTGCACCGGCTGCTGGTCAACCCGGCCCCGTTCCAGGCGCCCCCGAAGGTCGATTCATTGCCGCCCCGTGGCCAGGTCGACGCGATGGTCAAGCACCTGGCCGAACCCCGGTTCGACCCCATCCATGTGCACCGGGTGCCGAAGGAAGGGCCGGCGAAGGCCGCCGTCCTCGTCCCGGTGCAGGAGGCACCGCTGGGTGCCCCCCGTACGTGGTCGCGCAGCATCGACCACAGTTGGCGGCGGACGTCCTATTCGGGGTTGACCGCGGCCCTGCATGAGCTGGGCCCCGCGCAGGCCGCCTCCCCCAGCGCGGGTGGGTTGGACGAACCGGACCTGGCCGAGGTCGCCGAGCCCACCACGACGACCGGGGCGCTGCTGGTCTCGCCCATGGCAGGCATCCCGGGTGGTGCGGAGTTCGGCAACCTGGTCCACGCCATCCTGGAACACGTCGACCCGCACACCGACGACCTGGCCGCAACAATCCGCGCCGCGAGTGCCCCCTACCTGGCGGCCTCCGGGCCCGAGGTCGACCCCGACCAGTTGGTCGACGCACTGGTGAAGGTCTTCCACTCCCCCCTGGGTGAGCTGACCGGCGCCACCCTGGCCGACGTCCGGGCCGAGGACCGGTTGGCCGAACTCGACTTCGAGCTCACCATGGGCGGGCCCGGCGGCGTGGGGGCGGTCGCCGACCTGGCCGCCCTGTTCAGCGACCGCAGCCTCCTTGCGTCCGACGACCCGCTGGCCGACTACGGCCGGGCACTGGCCTCCAGCCCGGCCGCCGAGCAGACCCTCAACGGCTTCCTCACCGGGTCCATCGATGCGGTGCTGCGAGTGGGTTCCGGCGCCGGGCAGCGCTTCATCGTGGTCGACTACAAGACGAACACCATGCCCCTGCTGCCCGAGGAGGAGTTGACGGTGCAGCACTACCACGCCGCGGCCATGGCCAATGCCATGATGGCGGCCCACTACCCCCTGCAGGCCCTGCTGTACTCGGTCGCGCTGCACCGGATGCTCGGCTGGCGCCTGCCGGGCTATCTGCCCGACCAGCACCTGGGTGGGGTGGGGTACCTGTTCGTGCGCGGCATGGCCGGGCCGCAGACCCCCGTCCTCGGGGGAATGCCCGCGGGCGTGTTCACCTGGCGACCACCGGCCCGGTTCGTCCTGGCCGCCGACGAGATCCTGGGGGGACGGCGATGAGCCTGGACACCGCCCACGTATCGGTCCTCGCCCGTGGCCAGGACACCCCGCTGGCCCGGGCACACCTGCAGGGCCTGGTCACCGCCGGCGACGTCCAGCTCGCCAGCACGCTGCTGCGCATGTTCAGCTGCACCGACGAACTGGTCAAGCTGACGGCGGCACTGTGCTTCGCCGGCGCACGAGCCGGCTCGACCTGTCTCGACCTGGGCACGGTGGCCGACCGCTTCGTCGATAACGTGCTGCAGTCCCGCGACCTCACCGGTGATGAACTGCGCACCGCCCGCGAAGAACTGGTGGCCCACCTCGACTGGCCCGAGGTGGACCAGTGGAGCCGGCACCTGGCCGGGCAGCCCGTGGTGGGTGACGTCGGCAGCGAACCGAACTCGGTGCCGCTGCGACTGGTCGACTCGCTGGTCTACCTCGAACGCTACTTCGCCTACGAAGAGTCGGTTGCCGACCTGCTGCAGCAGCGCCAGCAGCTGTCCCCGCCGGTGGTTGACCCGGACCTGTTGGCACGCAGCCTCGCCCGGGAGGTCCCCGGCGGCATTGTGGACGCGCTCCAGCAGCAGGCGGTGGAAGCCGCGGTCACGGCCTGGACGACCGTGCTCGCCGGCGGCCCCGGCACGGGCAAGACGACAACCGTGGCGCGGGTGCTGGCAGCGGTCCAGGAACAGTCGGCCACCCCGATCCGGGTGGCGCTGGCTGCTCCCAGCGGCAAAGCGGCCAGCCGGTTGCACCAGGCTGTCAGTGCCCAGGTGCAGCCGTTGCGCGATGCCGGGGCCCTGATGCCGGCGTTCGGCAGTGGGCTGACCCTGCACCGACTGCTCGACGCCAGGGGCCTGACCGGTGATTTCCGGCACGGGCCCACCAACCCGGTGCCCTACGACCTGGTGGTGGTCGACGAGGTCAGCATGGTCGACCTCAAGATGTTCGCCGTCCTGCTCTCGGCAGTGGGACCGACGACCCGGTTGCTGCTGGTGGGTGACCCGCAGCAGCTGAAGTCCGTCAGCGCCGGCTCCGTGCTGGCCGACATCACCGCCTCGGGCATCAGCCTCGGCCAGGGACGCAGCGAGTCGGCGGTCACCGTGCTGCAGACCAGCTACCGCAACCGGGGGACGATCCACGAGCTGGCCCAGGCGATCCGGGAGCGTGACGGCGACGCCGCGGTGGCCACCCTCGAGCGGGGCGGGGATTCGGTGGAACTGCTCGATGTCGAGGTGGGCCGCACCACGTCGTGGCGTGACTTCCCCGAGCTGGCCACCGCGATCGAACAGCAGTGGCTCGGGCTGGTCGAGGCGGCCGAGGAGGGTGATGCTGCCGAGGCGCTGCGGCTGCTCGACCAGCACCGGGTGCTGTGCGGGCACCGGCGGGGCCTGTTCGGGGTGTCGGCGTGGACCCACCACACCCTCGACGTGATCCGGCGGGTCCGGCCCGGGTTCGGGGTCGGCGCGCAGACCTACCCCGGTCGTCCGCTGCTGCTGACCACCAATGATGCGACGCTCGACCTGTCCAACGGTGACACCGGGGTAGTGGTGCGCCAGGCCGGACGCCTGCAGGTGGCACTCGGCGACCAGCAGCAGCACCGCCTGCTGGGGCCGGCGTTGCTGCGGGGGGTGGAGGACCTGTTCGCGATGACCGTGCACAAGGCCCAGGGCAGCCAGTTCGACCACACCACCGTCGTGCTGCCGCCGCTGGGCTCCCCGCTGCTGACTCGCGACCTGGTCTACACCGCGGTCACCCGGGCACGGGAGCGGGCCACCATCATCGGTACCCCCGAGCAGTTGCGGGCCGCGATCCAGACCGAGGCCCGCCGGGCCTCGGGGCTGGCCTCACGCTGGCGCAAGCACTAGTCGGACGAGGGCTCCTCGGACGAGGGTTCGGCGGAGGGGGGCTCCAGGTCGGCGTGGCGGGGCAGCGTCCCGTCGAGCCAGGCCTTGATCAGTCTGCTGGCCACCGACCGGCCCGACGGCGCGATGACCTCCCCGCTGTCCACGGCCGCGGTGAACTCCTCACGGCTGAACCAGCGTGCCCATTGGATCTCGACCCCGTCGGGCACCGGTTCACCGGCCGCGGTGCCCACCATGCCCAGCATCAGTGAGCGTGGGAACGGCCAGGCCTGGCTGGTGACGTAGTGGGCTGAACCCAGGTGCAGGCCGACCTCCTCGCCGACCTCCCGGCCGGCGGCCTGCTCCAGCGACTCACCGGCCTCGACGAACCCGGCGATGATCGAGACCCGGTTGGGCGCCCAACTGGCCTGGTGGGCCAGCAGCAGCCGGTCCTGCGGGTCGAGGATGGCGATGATGATCGCCGGGTCGTGGCGGGGGAACAACCACGCGCCGCAGTCGAGGCAGACCCGGATGAAGCCACCACGGGCTGGCTGTGAGGCGCCCAGGCACGCCTCGCAGTGCGGGGTGGTGTCATGCCAGGCGAGGATGGCCGCGGTGGTGGTCAGCAGGTCACGCAGCAGGGGCTCGGTGGCGACCGGTGTCTCCCGCAGGCCCGGCCCCACCACGGTGTCGCGGACGGCGAACCACTCATGCGGCCCGGGGTCACCGGCCAGCGCATCCGCGGCCCCGGAGTGGCCCAGGTAGATGTGCCGGGCCGGGTCGTACTTCCCGGCGGCCGACTCAAGGCGGTGGGCGGTCGAGCGGTCCATCACCACCACCCGGGCGGACTGGTCGCGGAAGCGGCTGACCAGGAGTTCCGGGTCCACCCGGTCCTCCCCGGCTCGTCGCAGCGGGCTGTGCAGGTCTTCGGGGCGGTTCACACAGCGAGGCTACCGGGGCGACGAGCGCAGCCGGTCCAACGCCTGCATCCCGGCGGCAAGGTGCTGCTCCAACTCGGCGCGGTCGGCAAGCCGGCGGGGGCGTTGCACCCGGCCCGAGGAGACATGGACGAAGACAGCGTCGACCACTGCCGGGTCCACCCCCCTGGCCAGCGCCCAGCTGTGCCGGTAGATCGCCAACTGCAGGTCGTCGGCGTCACGTTCAGAGGTCTTCCAGTCCACCAGCAGGTAGTCGTGGACACCGTCGTCCGCCTCGAAGACCGCATCGATCTGGCCGCGCACCACCTGCCCGGCGAGCACCAGCGCGAAGGGGACCTCCACCTCCAGCGGGGTGCGCTGGGCCCAGGGCAGCGACAGGAACGACTCCTGCAGCGCCACGAGTTGGGCATCGGACTCAATGACGAGGTCGTCGTCCTCGACCAGCGGGTCGGCCAGCTGGGCCAGTCCGTAGTGGCGTTGCACCCAGGCGTGGAACCGGGTACCCAGCGCCGCCGCCCGAGAGGCGGGGTGCGGCATGGGTCGCACCAGTTGCCGGGCGAAGGCGGTCGGGTCCTGCCCCGCCCTGACCAGCATGCTGGCCGACAGGGACTCCGGTGGCGGCAACGCGGTGGTCGCGCCGGCGGCCTCCCTGGCCAGCAGCTCGAGGCTGGTGTCCCATTCGGCGATCTCGGACAACTCGTCCAGCCTCAGGTGGTCGGGGTCGTCCCAGTGCCCCGAGGCGGCGTGCGCCTCACCGGCTCGGCGGACCAGGTCGGATCCTTCCCGGAGGCGCTCGCGAGCTTCAGCGGGCTCGGGCGTCGGCCACGGCAGGCCGACCTGGGGCCCGTGGAGCGGGTTGGCCGCGGCGACGGCCGGCGCCACTGCATCCAGGTGGTCCTGCTCGATTGCCTCTTCGGCCACGGCGTCGAAGTAGGGCGATCGTTCGCGGGCCCCCTTGGTCTCCGGGCGCCAGGTGTGGGTGGTGGCCACCAACAGTTCCCTGGCGCGGGTGACCGCGACATACCCGAGCCGGTCCTCGGCCATCCGCGCTTCTTCCTTGAGCCGCTCCTTGTAGGCCTTCATCCCGGCATCATCGACGCTGCCCAGCTGCGGGATGGAGTCGGCGTCACCGCGCAGGTGGGCGGGCAGCGCGTGGGCCACCCGCACCCAGTTGTCGGTGACCCGGTCGCTCGGGAAGACCTTGTCGACCAGCCCCGGCAGGAAGACCACGTCCCATTCCAGGCCCTTGGCCCGGTGCACGGTCAACAGCTTCACCGAGTTCCGTTCGCTCGGGGTCGCGAGCTCGAGGGCGACCCCGAACTCGCGTTCGGCATCGAGCCAGTCGATCAACCCCGACAGGCTGGACTCGGCGTCAACGTCCACGTAGCCGGCCACGGCATCGGTGAAGGCCGCCAACTGCTCGGGGCCCTCGCTGCCGGTCAGGCCGACGGCCAGTTCCACGTCGAGGCCGAGCACCGCGACGACGCGACGCACCTGGTCGAGCACGGGCTCGTCGCTGTGCCTGCGCAAGCCAGCCAACTCAGCCCCGAAGGCGGCGAACCTTTCGCGGGCCTCCTGCGAGTAGGGCAGGTCACCGGGGTCGTCGACGGCATCCAACAGCGACAGCACATCGGCGGTGTCGGTCTGGGCCAGCGCCGCGGCCAGGTCACTGAACAGGTCGGTCTGGCTGCCCTGGGCGGGTCGGTCACGGCCCTGGCCGGCCAACTGCCGGGCCCGTTGGCCCAGCAGGGCCAGATCCTGCGGACCGATCCACCAGCGGGGGCCGCTGAGCAGGTGCACCACCGCAGGGTTGGCAGTGACATCGTCCACCAGTCGCAGCGTCGCCACGACCGCGGAGACCTCGGGCAGGTCCAGCAACCCACCCAGGCCCACGATCTCGGTCGGCACTCCGCGCTCGGTGAGCGCGGCGAAGACCCCGGCCATGTCGGCGTTGCGGCGCAGCAGGACGGCGCAGTCCTTCCAGGACGCCAGCCGGCCCCGCTGGTGCAGGTCCACGATCCGGTCGGCCACCCAGGCGGCCTCCTCGGGCCAGGTCTCGAAGCCGGCCACCCGCACCTCACCGCCCTGCCTGTCGGCGGGCGCGACCAGTGGCTTCGGTGTCCCCGCACCCGTGGCGTCGTGCCGGGCCAGCATCGGGTCGCCCCGCAGGGGCTCTGCCAGAGCGTTGGCCACCTCCAGGATGCGTTGGCCGCTGCGTCGGTTGATGCTGAGCTGCACGCGGGTGGCGGGCTCGAGCGGGTCCGTGCTGCGCGGGAAGTCGTGGTGGAAGTGCAGGATGTTGCTGGCCGCCGCCCCTCGCCAACCGTAGATGGCCTGAAACGGGTCACCCACCGCCGTCACCGGGTGCCCCACGGGGTCACCCGCGAACAGGCCCTGCAGCAGTTTGGCCTGCGCGGCGCTGGTGTCCTGGTACTCGTCGAGCAGCACGGCGTGGAACTGCTCGCGGACCAGTCCCGCCACCGAGTCCACCTCGGCGACGATCCTGGCGGCCAACGCCATCTGGTCGGCGAACTCCACCAACCCGAGGTGCTTCTTCAACGCGGCGTAGGCATCGACCAGGTCGAGCAGTTCCAGCCGCTCGGCGAGCGCGGCCCCGGACTCCTTCACCGAGGCATAGACATCACCGCGCCGGTTCGGTGGTGCCTGGTGCAGTTTCGAGGCGACCACGGCCGCGTCGGCGCGCACCTGGTCGGTGCTGACCAGGTGGGACGACAATGCCGCATCCAGGGAGAGGACCCGCTGGACCAGGCTGGCCGGCTGCAGTCGCGACAGCGCCCGCAGCGGACCGGGTGCCTCCCGCACCACCCGCTGGGCCAGCCGGAACCGGGCCGCGCCGGTGATCATCAGCGGGTCGGTTTCGACGCCGATCCGCTGCCCGTGCTCGGACACCAGCCGCCCGGCGAACGCGTCGTAGGTCATGATGACCTCTTCGCCCTGGTCGTCGGTCCCCTCCCGCAGCACCCCGGCGGTGACCAGCGCCTGGCGCACCCGGTGCGCCAGCTCACCGGCGGCCTTGCGGGTGAAGGTCAGCCCGAGCACCTGGTCGGGGCGGACCTGGCCGGTGCCCACCAGCCACACCACCCGGGCAGCCATGACCGTCGTCTTGCCCGACCCCGCCCCCGCGATGATCACGGTCGGCTCCAGCGGCGCGGTGATCGCTGCCAGCTGCTCGTCACTGAACGGGATGCCCAGCGCTTCCGAAACCTCTTCAGGGCGCTCCATCCGCCGGTTGGGCAGCCGGGTGGGCCATGGCGCGCTCATCGGCCCACCTGCGGAGCCTGGCCCAGGGTGGGGCACGAAGTGCGGAACTGGCAGAACATGCACTTCGTCGAGGCCTGGGCCTCGAACCGTTCGGCACGAATCGTCTCGACGGCCTGCCCGATGGCGGCATGGATGAAACTGGGGTACTCACCCTCGCCGTCCTGCGGGGGCCGGGGCGCCTCGTCGAGGGAGTCCTGTCGCAGCACCTCGGGGAAATCCTCACCCCGGCGCAGGTAGACCAGCTCGGCACCGGCGCTGGCAGTCACCCCCGGAGCCAGCTCCTCGAAGGCGCCCGCCGTGGCGGCCAACTGGTAGAACCCCAGCTGGACGTCGGTGGCCGCCTCGGCCGCCGTCATCTTGCTGCGCCCGGTCTTGAAGTCGACCACCCGCAACCGGTCCTCGTCGTCGAGTTCGAGGCGGTCGACGCTGCCCTTGAGGACGACCCGTTCCCCGGCCACCTCGACGGTGGTTCGGAACTTGACCTCGGTGCCCAGCAGTCGGCTGCCCCGCGGCCCGACCCAGGCGAGGTAGCGGTCGAGTGAGTCCTGGGCCGTGGCCCGTTCGGAAGCGGACAACCAGGCAGCTTCGAAGGGGATCTGTTCCCAGACCTGGTCGAGGTGGCCATGCAGCTGTTCCCGGTCCAGGTTGTCGGTGGCAGCATGCCCGACCAGCGCGTGGATGACCGACCCCAGGCTGGCCGCAGTCCCGCGACCGGCCTCGGCGTTGACCCGACGCGACAGGAACCACCGCCTCGGGCAGTCCTGCAACCCCGCGACATCGGTCGCCGACAACACCAGCGGCTCGTCCGCGGGTTCGGTCGGCACGCCGGGCCGGGTCTGGTCATGGCTGCCCCACCAGGTCTCGGGGTCGGCCCCACGGGCCAGCGGCCGCCCGTGCCGGTCGCGGGACTGCGCCAGCCTGGCCAACCTGGTGGCCGCCGCCTGGCGCAGCCCCGGGGATGCCTCGGCGTCCACCACCACCCGACGCAGCCTCGCGACCATCGCCGGCATCGTGAGCGGATGCGTGGGGCGTCCGTGGACGACCTCCACGTCGCAGCCGAGCTCCGACAGGAACCGGGAGGCCTGGTCCCCCTCCCCCTCGTGGCCCTGCGCGGCAGTCACCAGCAGTTGTTCGGCGGCCCGGCTGCAGGCGAGCAGGAACGAGCGTCGTTCGGCGTCGATGAGGCGGCTGTAGGGCTCGGCCTCGGCCAGGCCGCCGGGGGTGAGGCGGTCCACGTCCAGCACGGTGCCCCGGCGGCGCGTCGCCGGCCACGTGCCCTCCTGCAGCTGGGCCACCACCACATAACGCCAGCGGCGCCCCTTGGCGCGGTGGGCGGTCAGCAGTTCGACGCCGCGGCGGGCCAGGTCCGCCTCCCGGGCGGTGTCGGCGGCGATCTGGTGGGTGACCAGTTCGTCCAGCAACTGGCGCACCGACCGCACGCCGACCAGCTGGGTGTCCCGGGCCGCGAGGTCGAACAGGGCCCGCACCGCGTCCAGGTCACGGTTGGCGGCCGGTGCCGCGTCCCCACCGGCCAGGGCGTCACGTTCGGCCCTGGCAGCCCAGGCCGTGGACTCCCACAGCGCCCACA
This sequence comes from Aestuariimicrobium sp. Y1814, assembly GCF_050113895.1. Taxonomy (NCBI): domain Bacteria; kingdom Bacillati; phylum Actinomycetota; class Actinomycetes; order Propionibacteriales; family Propionibacteriaceae; genus Aestuariimicrobium; species Aestuariimicrobium sp. Y1814. The sequence goes on from NZ_JBNJRW010000017.1 coordinate 18,621, forward strand.
GCACCGCCGAGGCGTCACCGCCCTCGGCGAGCACATGGCGGGCCCGTTCGAGGCGTTGCGCCAGCTCCAGCGCCTTGCGGGCCGGTTCACCGGGCAGGTCGCTGAGCAGCAGGATGTCGTCCAGGGCGCGGGCGAACCATTCGCCCGACGACAACCCGGCCTCGGGGTCCTGGGCACGCAGCTGGCGGCCGAGGCGGCGCACCTCCAGGCTGTCGAGCCCACCCAGCGGCGAGCGCAGCAGTTCCACCGCGTCCTCGGGTGAAGTCGCGGTCGGTGGGGCGGTACCACTGGGCTCGGTGCCCTCCTCGGGCGACGGGCCGGCGGTACCACCGGGTGCCCGCAACCCGATCACCGCCCGCAGCGCCAGCAGCAGCGGGCGCACGGCCGGCGCCTCACCCAGGGCGGTGTCCCCGGCCGCGACCTGCACCGGCACACCAGCGGTGGTCAGGGCGCGCGCGATCGGCAGCAGCCCACCCCGGTGGGACCGGGTGATGACGGCCATGTCGTGCCAGGCGATGCCCCCGGCCAGGTGCGCCCGGCGGACCTGCTCGACGATGTGGTCGATCTCGGCGCCCGGGGAGTCCAGCACCCGCACGTGCACCTGCCCTTCGGGGGCCTGCGCTGAGGGCTCCGGGACCAGTTGCCGGTCGTTGCGGGGCAGCCGGGTGGCCAGGGCGGCCAGGGCCGAGCTGACCCTGCGGGCGCGCCACTGGTCCTCCCCGAGGTCGATGCGGCTGGTGGAGGCAGCAGCCCCGAAGATGTCGTCGAACTGGCCCAGCGCCAGGCCACCGGCGCCACGGAAGCCGTAGACCGAGGTGCTGGGGTCGGCGAAGGCCACCAGGCGTGACCCGCCCGCGACCAGGTCGGCCAGCAGCTGCACCTGGCTCGGGTCGAGCTCGACCAGGTCGTCGACCAGGATCAGCGGGGTGGCCTGCACCACCTCGGCGAGCAACTGCGGGTCGAGCAGCCGCAGCCTGGCCCGGTGGACCAACTCGGCGTAGTCCATCTCGAAGGTGGCGTCGACCACGTCGAGGTACTCCCCCATGAACCCGGCCAGTGCGACCCACTCGCCACGACCCGCGCTGAGGCCCAGATCGGCGACATCCTCGGGGTCGAGCCCCAGTTGGCGTACCCGGGCCACCGCGGCACGCACCTCGGCGGCGAAGGCACGCGTCCCGGCGGCGCGGCGCAGGTCCTCACTCCAGCCGGCAGTGTCGTGCCGGCTGAGCAGTTCCCGCAGCCGGAACTCCTGCTCGGGGGCGGTCAGCAGGTTCCACAGGGGTTCACCCGGGGTGGGGTGGTCGGTGACGATGGCGTGGGCCAGGGCGTGGGCCGTCATCACCCGCGGCGCCACCTGCGCGCCGCCGATGCGCCGCATCAAATCATTGCGCAGCTTCTGGGCCAGGGGGCGGGTGGTGGTCAACAGCAGCACCTCACTGCCGCCCAGCCCCGACGCCAACGCGGTCGCAGCACACTCCACCAGGGTGTGGGTCTTGCCGGTGCCGGGGCCACCGACGACCAGCAGCGGGCCACCCCCGACCCGGACCGCCTCGACCACCTGCAACTGGGCAGGGGTCAGCGTCGCGGCCGCGGTCTGCGGGGCGGCGGTGGTGGGGCTGGGGATCTGCACGTGCCCATGCAATCACGGGCCACCGACAACAATCGCGCCGCCTCGAACCATGGCGCGTCCGCCCCGGCGTGGCTGACCCTGCCCCGTGCAAGAGTGGGGCCACGTCCAGGCAGGTCGCGCCGACGTCGTGCCTGTGTACGTGGGTTCGTGAGGTGCGAACCCGGACACCATGCTGCACGAGGAGAAATTTCCATGGCACAGGGAACCGTGAAGTGGTTCAACGCCGAGAAGGGCTACGGCTTCATCGCCGTCGACGGCGGCACACAGGACGATGTCTTCGTCCACTACTCCGCGATCGAGGCCAGTGGCTTCCGTTCGCTCGATGAGGGCCAGAAGGTGGAGTTCGAGGTGGCCCAGGGGCCCAAGGGCCAGCAGGCCGAGCACGTGAAGGTGATCTGACCGGTTCCTCATCGCTCGCTGGGGAGTTCACCGCCGGGTGGGCTCCCCAGTTGCGGTTCCGCCCACTCGACCTGTGGCAGCCTTGGCAACACACCCCACCTCAACGGGGACAGGGCAACGGGGACCAGGGCAACGGGGAAGGAGTGGCGTGACAACACCACCGGTACGCACCCAGGTCGATGACCACGTCCTGCAGCTGACCAACCTCGACAAGGTCCTGTTCCCCGACCAGACCACCAAGGCCGAACTGATCGAGTACTACCTGATGATCGCCCCGGTGGCACTGCCCCACCTCGCCGAGCGCTGCATCACCCGGCTGCGGTTCCCCCACGGCACCGACCAGTCGTCCTTCTACGAGAAGAACGCGCCAGCCGGGACCCCCGACTGGGTGCGGCTGGCCCATGTCAGCACCCAGGACAGCGACATCGCCTACGTCGTGGCCGACCAGGCCGCGACGCTGGTCTGGCTGGCCAACCTGGCCGCCGTCGAACTGCACACCCCGCAGTGGCGAACCACCGATGCACCCTCCTCGGGTGGCCCCGAGGACCCCATCGCGCTCGCCGGGCCCGACGCCGTGCCCGCCACGACGCTGGTGGTCGACCTCGACCCCGGCCCCGGGATCACGATGCACCAGTCCTGCCAGGCCGCCCTGATGGCCGCCAATGAACTCGCGGCGGCGGGCTTGCTGCCCTACGTCAAGACCACCGGCTCGAAGGGCCTGCAGGTGTTCGCCGCGATCGAGGCGACGCCGTGGCGTGAGGTGGTCGAGCAAGTGGGTCGGCTGGGCGCCCTGTTGGCCGGCCGCCACCCCGACCTGTTCACCACCACCATGGCCAAGAGTTCGCGCACCGGCCGGATCTACTGGGACCACCTGCAGAACCGGGGTGACCGCAATACCATCAGCGTCTACTCGGTGCGTGGCCGTGAGTCGCCGCGGGTCTCGACACCGGTCAGCTGGGACGAGGTCGCCGCCGTGGGGCCCGAGGACGACCTGTCGTTCACCATCGCCGACATCCCGGGGCGCCTCGACGAGTTCGGCGATGTGTGGCAGGCTCTGCTCGACCCGGACCAGGCAGCACCCCTGCCCACGTGGCCAGCAGAGCCGGGTTCATGATGAACTGGGCACTGTTCCATCACCGCGACCGCGCCCTGCAGGGGGAAAGCACATGAGTCAGAACCAGGCCAACCGGGAAGACACCCGCGACCTGAGTGCACTCAACCCGATGCGACGCGACTACACCGTCAGTGCGGCCCCCTGGCTGGCGGGCTCCACCGACGTGGGTCGGCGTCACCACCTCAACCAGGACGCGATCTCGCTGTGGGCCGCCCCCACCGGACGACGCGGTGTCCTGGTGGTCAGTGACGGGGTCTCCTCCTCCCCCAACTCCGACCGGGCCTCCCGCACCGCTTCGACCACGGTCACCGAGTTGCTGGGCTCCCGGCTGGACAAGGGGATCTTCGACTTCGACCAGTCGGGCGAGATCTTCAACCAGATCTTCGAGTCGGCCAACCGCGCCGTCCTGGCCGACGGCTCCGACGGGTCCCCGGCCGGCTCCTGCACGCTGGTGGCGGCGGTCGTCGAGGGTGACGTGGTGGCGGTGGCCAACATCGGCGACACCCGCGCCTACTGGCTGCCCGACCACGGCACCCCGCTGCAGGTCAGCACCGACGATTCGGTGGCCCAGGCCCACATGCAGATGGGCATGTCGCGCGAGGACGCCGAGAACTCCATCCATGCCCATGCCATCACCAAGTGGCTGGGCCCCGAGGCCACCGACCTCGAGCCGGGCACCGTGGCCCAGCGGGTCGAGGGGCCGGGCTGGCTGATGGTCTGCAGCGACGGCCTGTGGAACTACGCCTCCGAGGCCACCGCCATCGCCGAACTGCTGCGCCAGTTCTGGCATGCCATGCCGCCCGGTGACGGTCCCGATGTCCTGGCCCGGGCACTGGTGGGCTGGGCGAACAACCAGGGTGGGCGCGACAACATCTCGGTGTGCCTGGCCCGCGTCGAACCGCTCGGCGACCCGACCCCGGCACCGGCCCCGCCGCAACCGGCGCCCGCGGACGACACCGACGACGACGCCACCCAGCGGGTTGAGCGCCGCTCACCCGGCACCCCGCAGACCCCCGCCTGAGCCCGGACGACGTCCGCTGGGCGCGAACCAGCATGCCGCGCGCCGCGCGGACGCCTCAACAGCCGGTAGGTTGGTGTCGTGGACATCAAGATCGGCATTGTGAACGTGGCCCGCGAGGTCAGCATCGAGTCAACCCTCACCGGCGAGGAGGTGGCCGAGAAGGTGACCGAGGCGCTCAACAGCAACGGGCTGCTCGACCTCAGCGACGACAAGGGTCGCCGCGTGATCGTCCCAGCGGCGCAGATCGGCTACATCGACCTCGGCCCCGAGAACGCCCGCAAGGTCGGTTTCGGCGCCGTCTGAGCCCCCGGCGCTCCTACGCCTTCAGCAACTCAGGGCTGCAGGCCCAGGGCGAGCATCCGTTCGGCGGCTCCCTCGACCAGCGCCTGCAGCAACTCGGTGGTGCGCGCCACCTCTTCGGAGGTGCCGCTCTGCGTGCCCGTCAGGGCCCGGGCCAGCCGCGACTCCCGCGAGACGATGCGCTGCGCCTGCGCGGACATCTCCGCGATCACCCGGCGCCCGAACAGGCTGGTGCGTGAGCGCTGCTCGTCATCCAGGTCCAGCCCGGCCAGGGTCTGGGTCACCAGTTCGGCGACGTCGGGGCCGGGGTCGCCCTCCAGCACCTTGGCGACCGCCGGCGGCCAGTGTTCCCGGGTGTGCCGGACCAGGTCCAGGCCCATCCCGATGAGCAGCAGGTTCTTCACCAGCGCTTCGGGCCAGGTGCCGGGCGGGGTGTGCTGCTGCAGGGAGGCGAAGGCCTGCCGGATCGGCCCGACCTGCTGGTCGGCCGAATCGGCGGGGACGAGCGCGAGGCTGCGCCGGGCTGCCTCCACCGCCCCTGCCGAGGTGCGTGCCACCCCCAGTGCTTCCAGGGTCTGGGGGGCCAGGCCGGACAATTCGGCGAGTGTTTCGTAGCACAACAACCAGCCGGCGCCGTGCAGCGCGGCGATGGCAACATCGTCTGAAGAGGTGGCAGTCACACGCTCAGGCTAGCGTCGCCTGCTCGGCAGAATGGGTCCAACAGGCCCGGACGGCTAGACTGGTCGATGGTCGGGTACATGCCCGGCTGCCGACGCGTGAGTCCCGCGGAGGACGAGGCACGCCGAAACCCGGCCGAGCCCGTCGCATGACCACTGCTGTTCCGCCCGCGCCGGCGCATCCCACCGAGGTGGACCCGGTCAGGTCGGGCCTCGGACGACCGAAGGCACGATCCTGAACTCCATCACTGAACAATCCACCACCGAGACCACCTTCGCCGACCTCGGCGTGCTGCCCGAGATCAGCCGGGCGCTGGCCGATGCCGGCATCGTCCACCCCTTCCCGATCCAGGCCATGGCACTGCCGCTTGCCCTGGACGGGCTGGACATGATCGGGCAGGCCCGGACGGGCACCGGCAAGACCCTGGCCTTCGGCGTGGCTGTGCTGCAGCGGGTGACTCCCCCGCAGGAACAGGGCGAGGGCTTCGCCCACCCCGGCAAGCCGCAGGCGCTGATCCTGTGCCCCACCCGCGAACTGGCCGTCCAGGTTGCCCGTGACCTGACCATCGCCGGGTCGCTGCGCAAGGTGCGCGTGCTCACCGTCTACGGCGGTGTCGCCTACGAGCCGCAGCTCGAGGCCCTCGAGTCCGGCGTCGACGTCGTCGTCGGCACCCCGGGGCGTGTGCTGGACCTGGCCAACCGGGGTCCGCTCGACCTGTCCGCGGTCCAGATCGCGGTGCTGGACGAGGCCGACGAGATGCTCGACCTCGGTTTCCTGCCCGATGTGGAACGGCTGCTCTCGCAGACTCCGCGGGGCCGTCAGACCCTGCTGTTCTCGGCGACCATGCGCTCCCAGATCGTGGCGCTGGCCCGCGCCCACCTGACCCGCCCGGTCAACATCCGCGCCGAGGGCCACGACGCCCACGCCACGGTGCCCGACACCACCCAGTTCGTCTACCAGGCCCATGACCTGGACAAGCCGGAGGTGGTCGGCAAGATCCTGCAGGCCCGTGACGTCGAAAAGGTGATGATCTTCACCCGCACCAAGCGTGCAGCCCAGCGCCTGGCCGACGAACTGGTCGACCGCGGCTTCCCGGCCAGTTCCATCCACGGTGACCTCAACCAGGCCGCCCGCGAGAAGGCGCTGAAGAAGTTCCGTGAGGGCAAGGTCACCGTCCTGGTCGCCACCGACGTCGCCGCCCGCGGCATCGACATCTCGGGCGTGAGCCACGTGATCAACTACGAGTGCCCCGACGACGACAAGACCTACGTCCACCGCATCGGACGCACCGGCCGCGCCGGCAACAAGGGTGTCGCCGTCACCCTGGTCGACTGGGCCGACGTCACCCGCTGGAAGGTGATCAACAAGTCGCTCGACCTCGACTTCGACGACCCGGCCGAGACCTACTCCAGCAGCCCCCACCTGTTGACAGACCTCGACATCCCCGAGGGCACCAAGGGACGCCTGCAGCCGCCCAAGCCCAAGGACGATGAGCGTCCCAAGGGCAAGGAGAAGTCCCAGCGGCGCGACCCCGAACGTCGAGAGCGCCCGAAGCGCCAGCGTCGTCGCACCCGCAACGGCAAGCCCGTCGAGGGTGCGACCAGCGCGGCGCCCGCGGCCGAGGGTGCTGGTCAGTAGACCATCTGCATGGCCTGGCGCACCTCGGTCAACGTCGCATCGGCGATCTCGTTGGCCCGGGTGTTGCCGGCCCGCAGTACCTCTTCCAGGTAGCCCTGGTCGGCGACCAGTTCGGCGCGCCGGGCACGATGCCCGTCGAAGTGGTCGTTGACTGCCGCGGTGACCAGCTTCTTCAGCCCGCCACCGCCGCCGTCGCCGATCTCTTCGGCGATGGACTCGGGGGTGCGGTCCAGGCACAGCGCGGCCAGCATGACCAGGTTCGAGACCTCGGGGCGCTGCTCCGGGTCGTAGGTGATGTGCCGGTCGGAGTCGGTCACCGCCCGCTTGATCAGCTTCGCGGTCTGGTCGGCGGACTCACCCAGCTCAATGGTGTTGCCGCGTGACTTGCTCATCTTGGTGCCGTCCATGCCCAGGATGCTCGGCGCCTCACTGAGCAGGGCCTCCGGCTGGGGGAAGACGGGGGCATCAGCCCGGGCTCGTCCGAACCGCTCATCGAAGCGCCGGGCGATCACCCGGGCCTGTTCCAGGTGCGGCAGCTGGTCCTTGCCGACGGGGACGATGTTGGCCTTGCAGAACAGGATGTCGGCGGCCTGGTGCACCGGGTAGGTCAACAGCAGGCCCGACAGCGGGCGTTCCCCGGTGGCCTCCCACTCGCTCTTCACCGTGGGGTTGCGGCGCAGCTCGGCGTCGGTGACAACGGCCAGGAAGGGCAGCATCAGCTGGTTCAGCCCCGGCACCGCGGAATGGGTGAAGATGGTGCATGTCTGCGGGTCGAGCCCGGCTGCGAGGTAGTCGGCCAGCAGCGAGTAGACCCGTTCGCGGATCGGGCCGACCCCGTCGCGGTCGGTGATGACCTGGTAGTCGGCGATCAGCACGAACGACTCGACGCCGAGCCCCTGCAGGCGCACCCGGTTGCGCAGCGAACCGAAGTAGTGCCCGATGTGCAGGTTGCCGGTCGGGCGGTCACCGGTCAGCATTCGGTAGCGGCTGCCGTTGGTGGCGATGTCGGTGGCGATCTCGGCGCTGCGGGCCATCGAGCGGGCCAGGGAGGCTCCCGAGGAACTGTTTTCGATGTCATCCCCGGCCTGGTCGACAACCTGGTCCGGGGTGGTGCTGTCCTCGCTGCTCATCCTCGCCTTCCTGCTTTGTCCGCGCCGCCTGCGGGCGCGAGGACCACTGTAGCGAGTCCGTTGCCCGGGGCTGGATCAGGGCTTGCCGCCGCGGCGGCGGATCCGCGCCATGAGCTCGCGGTAGGCGCTGTCACGGGTGAGGTTGGCCCCCAGGGGGACGTCCTTGCCGGCCCCGTGGTAGTCGCTGGAGCCGGTGCGGATCAGGCCGAGGCGCCCACCCATCTCGAACAGCAGCTCGCGGGTGTCGTCGTCGTGGTCGATGTGGTCGACCTCGATGCCTTCGAGGTCGTGCTCACCCACCAGCTTCTGGATGTAGCCGGCCGTCAGCAGGTCGCGGCTGCCGCGTCCCCAGGGGTGGGCCAGCACCGCCACCCCACCGGCACCGTGGACCAGGTCGATGCCCATTTCCAGCGGGGTCGAGTAGCGACCGATGTAACCCGGCAGCCCGTCACCCAGCCACTTGTCGAAGGCCTCGGCGCGGGAGGAGACATAGCCCTTCTTGACCAGCGCGTCGGCCACGTGGGGGCGCCCGACCGAGGGTGACAGCCCGGACTGCTCCTTGATGTCCTCGACGCTGAGCGGCATGCCGAGTTCGGTGAACCGGTCGGCGAAGGCCTGCAGTCGTCCGGTGCGGCCGGCGCGGTTCTTGGCCAGTTCCGCGGCCAGGGGACGGTTCGCGGGGTCGCACCCGTAGCCGAGCAGGTGCACCGAGGCACCCTGCACCTCGCAGCTCATCTCCACCCCGCGGATCACCGTGACCCCGAGGCGCTTGCCCGCCTCGACAGCCTGGGCGACCCCGTCGAAGGTGTCGTGGTCGGTCAGGGCGATGACATCCAGGCCCGCGTCATGGGCCTTGTGCACCAGCAGGGTGGGGCTGTCGGTGCCGTCCGACACGCTGGAATGGGTGTGCAGGTCGATGCGCATGAGTTCATCATGCCGTAGCATCCCCGCCGGAAGTCACCGGGTCCCGCCGATGGGAACCGGTCGGTCGTTGACCCGGCCCGGCCTTGGCATCGGCCACAATGGAGGCATGCAGATCAACTCCCAGCAGAGCTACGCCGCCACCCCCGACCAGGTCTTCGCGATGATGACCGACGAGGCCTACCTCGCCGCCTGTTGTGACCGTTTCGGTGCCAAGGAACGCACCATCGAGGTCAACGGGTCCACCACCACCGTCAAGATGAAGCTGCCGGCCCCCGCACAGGTGCAGAAGTTCGTCGGTGCCACCATGCCCCTCAACCAGGTCATCACCTGGGGTGAGGCGACTGTCGACGGCACCCGCAGTGGCACGCTGCAGATGAGCATCGACAAGATGCCGGTCAAGGTCGCCGGTACCGCGGTGATGCGCCCCGGCGGCGAGGGCACCGAGGTGGTCTACACCACCGAGCTGGACGTCAAGATCCCCCTGGTCGGCAAGAAGCTCGAAGCCGAAGCCGCGCCGGTCGCGCAGCGTGCGCTGGACGCCCAGCAGCAGGTCGGCCGCGACTACCTGGCCAACAAGGCCTGAGCGGCCGAGCCGGACTCGGCTCAGTCAGACTCCACGAAGACGTCCTCGTCGACCAGTTCGGCGAGGACGTCGGCGTCTGCCGGGGTGTACACCACCCAGTCGACCGCCTCGTCGTCGTCCTCACCGGCAAACCGTTCAAGGATCACGGCAACCTCGTGGCCCAGGGCGTCCAGCGCCTGGGCCAGGGCGGTCGCCTCGGACTCATCGTCGAAGTGGACACGGGTCACCATCAGCCTGCTGCCTTCTTCCTGGAAGCCTCCGCAGCGGCCTCCCGCTTCTTCTTCGCCGCCGCCACCGACGCCTTGAGCGCGGCGACCAGGTCGACCACCTCGGCCGGCTCGGTATCTTCTGCGGCGGCTTCCTCCATCGGGACGCCGCTGAGCTTGGCCTCGACCACCTTTTCCAGCGCCTCGCGGTAGGCGTCGGTGAACTGGGTCGGGTCGAACTCGGACTCGAGTTCGTTGATGAACGAGGTCGCCATGGCCACCTCGGCCTTGCTGGCCTTCACGTCACCGGGCGGTTCGGCGAAGCTCACGTCGCGGATCTCGTCGGGCCACAGCATGGTGTGCATCATCAGCACATTGTCGGTGGCCCGGATCAGCGCCACCGCTTCCCGCTGGCGCAGCGCCACCTTCACCACCGCCGCCCGTCCGGTGGAGGCCATCGCATCGCGCAGCAGGACGTAGGGCTTGGCGCCGGCCCCGTCGGCCTCGAGCACATAGGTCCTGGCGAAGTAGGTCGGGTCGACCGCCTCGGTCTCGACGAACTGGACCACCTCGACGCTCTTGCTGGAGGCCAGCGGCAGGTCGTCGAAGTCGGACTTCTCGAGGATCGCGACGCGGCCGTCGTCGGCGGTGTAGCCCTTCGCGATCTCGGCGAAGGGCACCTCCTCGCCGCACTTGTCGCAGACCCGCTTGTACTTGATGCGCCCACCGTCGGCGGGGTGCACCTGGTTGAAGCTGATGTCCTTCTCTTCGGTGGCGCCGTAGACCTTGACCGGGATGGTGATCAGGCCGAAGGATATTGCGCCCTTCCAGATTGAGCGTGGTGCCATTACGTGCCCCATTCCTCGATGGTGTGCCAGAGCGGTTCATGCTCCAGCAGTGCGCTGACCTGTTCATCGGCCCAGGCCTGGTCGATGTCCAGCCCCCGCACGGCATCCGCGGCCCCGTCGGCGATGCCGGGCTCGGCATCGTCGAACCAGGCCACCAGTTGGCGGCGGGCCAGCCCGGTGACCAGGACTCCCCCGTTGGCGGCCTCCGGCCCCGGTGCGACCTGCGAGGCGTCAACCTCGGCGGTGACCACGAAACGTTCACCGTGCCGGGCCAGCGCCCAGACCGAGGCGAGCACCAGGGCGGCGTAGTCGGCCTCTTCGGTCATGTCGTCGGTGTAGTCCAGGCTCGAGCGCAGTGCTGCGTTGGGGGTGATGGCCTCGACCGGCCCCGAGAACAGTGCGTCGGGGGAATCCCTGCGGGCAGGGATGCAGACGAGGATGCTGCCCATCTGGTGTCCTTCCCGCTGCCTGTCCGGCGCACTCGCTGCGCGTGGGCCCACCCGGGTGGCGGGCTAGGATCAAAACTATCCTGCCGAGGGTGAATTCGGCGACGACTCGACTGCCCAGGAGTGTGCACAGACCATGGCTGCGTCCCGACGATCGTTCCTGACCGCCTGGGGGGTGGGGGGTGCTGCGGCGATGCTGCTGGCCGCCTGCAGCGCCGAGCCGGCCGACCAGGACCCGCCGGTACCGGTCACGATCGCGGTGACCTACAAGAACGGGACACTGCTGCCCAACGCGGAGCAGGTCAATGTCGTCAAGGGCGCCACGGTCACGGTCACGGTCGACTCCGACCAGGACCTGCGCGTGCACCTGCACGGCTATGAAGAGGTGGTCGATGCCGAAGCCGGGGTGCCCACGGAGTTCTCGTTCGTGGCTGACCTGGTCGGCAGTTTCGAGTTGGAGACCCACGAGCCGACCCGGCTGCTGGCCCAACTCATCGTGCGTGACCAGTGATTCGGTCACTGGTGCCCCTGCACGGGGTCGGTTCCCGGCAGGACCTGCCGCTGCCCTTCGAGCTGGTTGTCGCCGGCGCCGCGGTCACCCTGGCGGTCACCTTCGTGGCGCTGCTGTGGGCCTGGCGCTCACCGCGCTGGGCTGAACCGGGCGGACGAGCGCTGCCGCGGCTGACCCGCCTCGTCGACCACCCGGCACTGCTGTGGACCGGTCGGGTCCTGGTGGCGGGGCTGCTCGCCATCGCGCTGCTGGCCCTGGTGGCCGGCCCGGACCTGATCACCAACCCCTTCCCCGGCTTCCTGTTCGTCTGGGTCTGGATCGGCCTGGTGCCGGTCTCGCTGCTGTTCGGACAGGTGTGGCGCCGACTGTCACCGGTGCGCAGCCTGCTGGCATGGCGCGGCGCCCACCGCGAGGACGCCGCCCGCCCCGACGTGGCCGGCCTCTACCCGGCCGCGGCAGCCCTGCTCGGGTTCACCTGGCTGGAACTGGTGCAGCCCGACCGGGCAACCACCGCGGTGCTCAAGTGGTGGGTGCTCGCCTTCGCAGTGTGGGCCATCGGTGGCGCGCTCCTCCGCGGCGGTCGCTGGATCACCTCGGCCGACCCGTTCGAGGCCTACGCCACCACCGTGGCACGGCTGAGCCCGTGGCAGCGCCGCGACGGCGTGCTGCAGGTGACCAACCCGTTGCGCCACCTGTCCAGCACTGAGGCTCCCCGCGGGCTGTGGGCGGTCTGCTGCGTGCTGCTGGGCGGCACCGCGTTCGACTCGCTGAGCGGTGGGGTCTGGTGGGTGCGCGCCACCCAGTCCTCCGAGCAGCCGGCCTGGCTGTGGGGCAGCCTCGGGCTGCTCGGCTGCCTGGCGGTAGTCGTGGCCACCTACCTGGTCGGGGCACTGGTGATCGACCGGGCCTCCGGTTCCCGCGAGACCGAGCGGGACCTCAACTCACTGGGGCGTTCATTGGTGCCGATCGTGGTCGGCTACGCCCTCGCCCACTACGCCACGCTGCTGGTGATCGAGGGCCAACGGGTCGCCATCAACCTGTCCGACCCGTTGGGGCGCGGGCAGAACTGGTTCGGCACCGCCGAACTGGGCGTCAACGGCGCCATCTACGACTACGCCAGTGCCGTCGCCTGGGCGCAGGTCGGCTTCATCGTCGGCGGCCACGTCCTCGGGGTCGCCTGCGCCCACGACATCGCCCTGCGCACGCTGCCCGCCGAGCGACGCACCTGGGCCCAGCTGCCGCTGTTGCTGGTGATGGTCGGCTACACCTGCGCCGGCCTGCTGCTGTTGTTCGCCTGACCCCGCCGGACCGGTCACCGGCGAGTTGTCCACAGGCACACTTGCGCCCGGCCCGCGTGGTGGCCGAGGGTGGCCCCATGACATCCCCCTCCCCCACCACCAGACCCGCTGGCAGGGTCGTCCTGTGCGATCACGGGCTGGTGATCACCGAGTTGCCACCACTGGGCGCCGCCCGCACGCAGGCCGCCACCGACCTGATGACCAGCCTCGCCGGGAAGATGGTGGAGTTCCTGCAACGGCGGCGCGGCCGCACGGCGCTGGCCCGCCTCACCCGGTTCACCGTCGAGGAGGCCCTGGTCGAGTGGCGTGACCTGCTCGACTGGTCCGGGGCACGCCTCGTCCAAGCCCATGGGTCACTGGTCGGTGAGGGCGTGGTGGAGGGCTCCTTCACACTGCTGCGCGGCCCGCGCCGGCACACCTTCGTGTGCCGGGTGCAGCACGACGGGCGCCGGTGGACGTGTGTCCTCCTGGCGCCCGTCGGCCTGCTGGTCCCGGTCCGCTCCTGAGCGCTCGCTCAGGCGCCGTGGCAGAGCTTGTACTTCTTGCCCGACCCGCAGGGGCAGGGCTGGTTGCGGCCGGTGCCGGCGAACTTCTTGGGCCCGTCGGCCTCCTCGGTCGCGGTCGCCGCGGCGGTGGCCCGCCCGCGGGTCGCAGTGGCCTTGGCAGCACCCGACTCGGCCGGGGCAGCCTTGGTGGCGGTCGACTTGGCGGTGGTGGTCCTGGCCGCCGTGGCCTTGGCTGGGGCGGTGCTCTCCTTGCCGGCCGTCGACTTGGCGGCGGTCGCCTTGGCGGCAGTCTTCGCTGGGGCGGGCTTGGCGCCGTTTCGCCGGGCCGGGCGGCGTGACCGGGCAGACCCGGTCTCCTTCTTCACCTGCGACTCGCCCTGCTCGTCCGGTGCGCTGTAGCTGAGGTTGGTCGCCTTGCGTCCACCGAGCCCCTTCGCCAGCGGCTTGGCCGGGGCGTCCTCGTCCTCGTCGCCCGCGAGGGACTCGAGGTTCGGCTGCTCCACCAGCCCCACGCCCTGCACCTCGGTCTTGACCTCGAGGTTGAACAGGTAGCCGACGACCTCCTCCATGAAGGCTTCCATCATGGCGTTGAACATGTTGCCGCCCTCGCGCTGGTACTCGACCAGCGGATCGCGTTGCGCCATGGCGCGCAGGCCGATGCCCTCGCGCAGGTAGTCCATCTCGTAGAGGTGCTCACGCCACTTGCGGTCGAGCACGGTCAGCAGCACCTGGCGTTCCAGCTCGCGCATGGTGTCCTCACCCAGCGACTCGGCCCGCTTGTCGTAGGCGTCCTGGGCGTCGTCCACCAGGGCCTCGACCAGGGCGTCCTGCTCGGTGATCTCCTCGATTTCGTCCATCGACAACGACACCGGGTAGAGCGTCTTGAGGTCGGTGACCAGGGTGTCGAGGTCCCACTCGTCGTGGAAGCCCTCGGTGCGGCCTCGGACGGTGTCCTCGACCACGCGGCTGACGGTGTCGCGCAGCTGTTCCTCCACGTCGGCGCCGTCGAGCACCTGCCGGCGGTCGCCGTAGATGGCGTGACGCTGGCGGTTCATCACGTCGTCGTACTTGAGGACGTTCTTGCGCATCTCGAAGTTCTGCGACTCGACCTGCTTCTGCGCGTTCTCGATCGAGGACGAGATCCACTTGTGCTCGATCGGCTGATCTTCGGGCACCTTCAGGGTCAGCATGGCCCGTTCGATCACCTCGGGCTGGAACAGGCGCATCAGGTCGTCCTGCAGGGACAGGTAGAAGCGGCTCTCACCGGGGTCACCCTGTCGGCCCGAACGGCCTCGCAGCTGGTTGTCGATGCGGCGCGACTCGTGGCGCTCGGAGCCGATCACGTACAGGCCACCGAGTTCGACGACCTCCTCGTGCTCGGCCTCGGTCTGCTCCTCGATCTCTTCGAGGGTCTGCTCCCACTCGGCCTCGTACTCGTCGGGGGTCTCGACCGGGTCCAGGCCCTTCTCCTGCAGCACCTGGTCGGCCAGGAACTCCGCCGAGCCACCGAGCATGATGTCGGTACCACGACCTGCCATGTTGGTCGCCACCGTGACCGCACCCTTGCGCCCGGCCAGGGCCACGATCGCGGCCTCCGACTCGTGGTGCTTCGCGTTGAGCACCTTGTGCGGGATGTTGGCCTTCTTCAGGGCCGCCGAGATGCGCTCGGACTTGGCCACCGAGGCGGTACCGATCAGGACCGGCTGGCCCTCCTCGTGGCGCTCGACGACGTCCTCAATGATGGCGTTGAACTTCGCCTCCTCGGTCCGGTAGATGAGGTCCTTCTGGTCCTCGCGGATCATCGGCTTGTTCGTCGGGATCGGGATCACGCCCAGGCCGTAGATCTTCTGGAACTCCGACTCCTCGGTCTTGGCGGTACCGGTCATGCCCGACAACTTGTCGTACATGCGGAAGTAGTTCTGCAGGGTGATCGTGGCCAGGGTCTGGTACTCGTCCTTGATCTGGACGCCTTCCTTGGCCTCCAGCGCCTGGTGCAGGCCCTCGTTGTAGCGGCGCCCGGCCAGCGTTCGTCCGGTGTGTTCGTCGACGATGAGCACTTCGCCGTCCATGACGACGTAGTCCTTGTCCTTCTTGAAAAGTTCCTTGGCCTTGATGGCGTTGTTCAGGTAGCCGATCAGCGGGGTGTTGGCCGACTCGTAGAGGTTCTCGATGCCGAGGCGGTCCTCGACCTGGGCGATGCCGGGGGCCAGCACCGAGACGGTGCGCTTCTTCTCATCCACCTCGTAGTCGCGGTTGCGGTTCAGGCGCAGGACGAGCTTGGCGAACTCGGGGTACCACTGCTGGTTGTCCTCGGCGGGGCCGGAGATGATCAGCGGGGTACGGGCCTCGTCGACCAGGATCGAGTCGACCTCGTCCACGATGGCGAAGTGGTGCCCGCGCTGCACCAGGTCGTCCTTCGACAGGGCCATGTTGTCGCGCAGGTAGTCGAAGCCGAACTCGTTGTTGGTGCCGTAGGTGATGTCGGCGTTGTAGGCGCGGCGCCGTTCGGCCGGGGTCATCGAGGTCAGGATGACGCCGGTGTCGAGGCCCAGGAAGTGGTGCACGCGGCCCATCTGCTCGGACTGGTACTTCGCCAGGTAGTCGTTGACCGTGACGACGTGGACGCCCTCACCGGTGAGCGCATTCAGGTACGACGGCAGCGTCGCCACCAGGGTCTTGCCCTCACCGGTCTTCATCTCGGCGATGTTGCCCAGGTGCAGCGCCGCCCCACCCATCAGCTGGACGTCGAAGTGGCGCTGGCCGCGGACCCGGCGGGAGGCCTCACGGACCGTGGCGAAGGCCTCCGGCAGGATGTCGTCGAGGGTCTCACCGTCCTCGAGGCGTTCCTTGAACTCGTCAGTCATGGCCCGCAGCTCGGCGTCGGTCATCTCTTCGAAGTCTTCTTCGATGGAGTTGACCTGGTCGGCAATGCGGGAGAGCTTCTTCAGCATCTTCCCATCGCCGGTGTTGAGCAGACGATCGATAAAGCTCACTTGGCTTCCTTCTGTCCTTGGGAGACTGTCCCCGCAGCCGCAGGGAGGCACCATTCCATCCTAGAGGCTACGGGCCAACAGGGCCTCAGGACGAACCGACCGCCTGCGCCAGCTCGCCGGACAGCGTCCCGCGGGGTTCGACCACGACCTGCTCACAGCCGGTCCACCGGCCCAGTTCGGCCAGTTCCTCGGCCAGCTCCGCGGCCACACGTGGTGCCCTGTCGGCGGCGTGCTCCTCCACCCACGCGGACCTCACCAGCAGCGTACCTGCGGCCCGGTCGGCCTTCAGGTCGACGCGGGCGACGAACTGGTCATCGAGCAGGAAGGGGTAGACGTAGTAGCCGTAGCGCCGCTTCGGCTCGGGGACGTAGATCTCGATGCGGTAGGTGAACCCGAACAGTTCCTCGGTGCGCCGCCGTTCGAAGACCAGCGAGTCGAAGGGGCTGACCAGGGCCCGGGCCCGCACCGGCGGCGGCAGTTGCACCCCGGAGCTGCCGAGGTGGCCCGACCACAGCCAGACCTGACGCCCCCAACCGTCCACCGCTGCGGGAACGAGGTCGCCGGCCGCCACCAGGTCGGCCACGGCCCGACTGGTGGCGGCCTGGCTGAGCCGGAAGTAGTCGGCCAGGCACTTGGTGCTGGCCACCCCGAGCGCCTGGGCCGAGCGTCGCACGAGGGTGGTGGTGGCCTGGTCGTCGCTGGGGTCGGGTTCGGCCAGGACGCGCGCCGGGAGCACCTGTTCGGGCAGGGCGTAGCGGCGCTCGAAGGAGGCATTGCGCCCGGCCGAGGTCACCAGCCCGGCGGCGAACATGGCCTCCAGCACCGACTTGACCGCCGACCAGTTCCAGCCCCAGTCGTCCTTGCTGCGGGGCCCCTCGTGGTATTCGACCTGACGGGCGGTCAGCGGGCCGCGCTGGGCCAACTCGTCCAGGATGAACCGGTCCAGGCCGGGGTGCTCGGCCAGTGCGCGCGCCAGTGAGGGGGCCCAGCCCTCGCCGCTTCGTCCCATGCGCGGACGAAGGGCGGGCTGCAGGTCGACGTCGATCACGCTGGCGGCGTGCCCCCAGTACTCGAACAGGCGCCGCGGGGCGGTGGACAGCGCCCGGTCCAGCAGGGCCTTGTCGTAGCTGCCCAGCCGGGAGAACAGGGGGAAGTAATGGGCCCGTTCGACGACATTGATGGTGTCGATCTGGAACTGCGCGAGCCGACGGACCTGGGCCTGCACGTCACGCATGGTGACCGCCCGCCCGGTCGGCCGGGGCTTGCCGAACCCCTGGGCATGCAGCGCGATGCGTCGCGCCTGCGGCAGGGTCAACCGGACGGTGGGGGCGGTGGCCATGAAGGTCATGCTAACCTTCGCCGCGCACAGCACAGCGGTGGCAAACCGTTCGTTGTCGAA
>NZ_JBNJRW010000018.1:0-32866 GCF_050113895.1 Aestuariimicrobium sp. Y1814
CGTCAGGAGGCTGTTGAGTCGGCCGTGTAGGTCGGGGTTGTAGGGCGTGTGGTCGTGCCAGCAGCGCCACAGGATCCTGGTCCAGTTTTGGGCCAGGATTCTTGCTGCGTGGGGGTGTCGGCAGCCGCGGGCTCGGGCGCGGTCGTAGGTGTCGCGTGCCCAGGCGTTCGCGCGGGGCGTGTCTTGGGCCCAGTCGACCAGTGCTGCCCGGAGTTGTTTGTTGCAGCCGCGTCGGTAGGCGACGTTGAGGTGCTTGCCGGACTGCCTGGTCGATGGTGCGACGCCGGCGGCTGCGGCGAGTGCTGGGGGGTCGGGGAACCTGGCCCGGCAGTCGCCGATCTCGGCCAGCAGGGTGGCTGCGCGGACGGTCCCGGCGCGGGGCAGGGACTGGAAGATCGGGCCGTCGGGGTGAGCCAGGAGTGCTTCCTTGATCCGGGCCTCGAGCCGGGCTTGTTCATCACGCAGGGTGGCGAGCAGATCAACGAGGGTCAGCACGATGACCTCGCTGGCTTCGGCTGCCGCGCCGCTGACGCGGCCGGTCGCAGCTTCGTGCAGGTGGTCGACCAGCCGGGTCGGGGTGTGGCGGCCGCAGTATGCGTTGGCCTTGAGCCAGTGCGCCATCCGCAGCTCGCTGAGCCAGGCTGCTTTGGCTTCGCTGGGGAATCGGCGCAGGAACGCCAGGCTGATGGGGATGTCGAGCTGGCTGAACAGGCCGATCGCGCCGGGGAAGTTGTGCTGCAGCACTGCGAGCAGTTGGTTGTGCACGGCGATCCGGTGATCGATCAGATCGTGGCGGGCGCGCACCAGCATCCGCAGCGCGATCGTCTGTTCGCTGTCTGGTTGCACGATCGCCCAGCGACCGGCGTCGGTGCGCAACGCGTCGGCCAGCACGAACGCGTCGAACCGGTCGTCCTTGTTCCCCGCGGAGCCGTAGCGGGCACGCAGTGACTTCACCTGCCGTGCACTGATCACGACGACTTCGAACCCGTCGCGGATCAGGTGCTCGACCACCGGTCCGTCGCCGCGCTCGATCCCGATCCGTTCCACGCCATGGCGACGCAGCAGGGTGGTGATCTTGGTCAACCCGGGCCGTGTGTGCGGCACGGTTGCTTCCTCGATGCGCTGTCCGTCGTCGTCGACGATGCACAGCGCGTGGTGCTGCCAGGACCAGTCGATCCCGGCGTAGGTGGGCGTAGCCTCAATCATGAGAGTGCTCCTTCCGTCAGCCCACGGATTCAGCACTCCGGTCCGGGACGTGACGGTCGGTCGCTCACTGAGGCGCTCCGGGACCTTGCCGGGTCCTTGGCGCATAGCCCTATGGCCGATCTGCGCGTCCCGGGCCACCGAGCCCTGCAACTCTCAGCCAGGTCGTCCCCGAAGGGCGACTCGCTCAGCCTGGCAGTGGCCCGATGGACCCGGGGTGCAGACAAGACGATTCGCCTCGTCCACCCCAGTGGTCAACCAGTGAGTTCAGCGGATGGGCACCCGCACCACCGCCACCGGCTGGTCGAACTGCGAGACCCGGACGCTGACCTGGAGCTGCCAGGTGCCGGCGGTGGGCAGGTGCACCACGGCCGTGAACCGGCCGGGGGTGCCCCCCACCGGGGTGCCGTCGTGGGTGAGCGTGAACTCGAAGCGGTTCTCGCCCACCAGCAGCGGGCTCGCCCGACCGGTCAGCTCCAGGCCCTGCGAGCTGACCTGCAGCTCGGCGCTCGACGCGGTGCCCAGTTCGCGGGTGTGCGCATGCGGGGTGAGCTGGGTCAGCGAGCCGGTGACGGCCATCACCAGCGGCGACCAGCGCGAGGCCCGAGAACAGGGCCACGGCAGCGGCCTTGTCGACCTCGGGGTCGGCGTCGTCCCGGCGGGCCAGCAGCAGCGCCAGGGCGACCACGCCACCCAGCCACCATGCCCCGGCCAGCAGATGCAGCGCGTCGGCGAGCACCATCGCCCAGCCCGGTGAGACCGTGCGGGTGTGGCCCACCAGCACCGGTGCCACCACCGCGAGCGAGGTCACCCCGGCGGCCACCCCGGACGAGCCCGCAGCAGCCAACTGCCCACCGCCGCGACCGCGACCAACCCGACCGACCACAGCGTCGCCGGGAGCACCCCGGCGAGCCAGGCGGAACTGAACAGGCTCGTCGGATCGGCGCCGACCACCCGCAGCCCCTGCACGGGGACCAGCAGCAGCGTGGCGAGCACGGCCATCAGCACCGCCGCCAGGCCCGCCCGGACCCGGGTCATGCCCGCCGGCTGCGCAGCAGTGCCCACCCGCCGGCGAGCAGCAGGGCAGTGGCGAGCGTGGTCGCAGCGAACAGCGAGGCGAGGGGGCGAGGCATGTCACCAGTCTGGCCGACTGGTCACATCGGCAACGAACTGCGGCACGACCTCGGTCGCCGGCCCGAGGCGCACCTCGTCATAGCGCACCCATCCCTCCTGCTCCTCGAGGTTGAGCAGGATGGTGCGGGCGCCGGCCGCCCGGGCGAGGGAGGCCAACCCGGCAGCGGGGTAGACCACCCCGGAGGTGCCGATCACCACGAACAGGTCACAGTCGTCGAGCACCCGCTCGATGCGGTCGAGGTGGTAGGGCACCTCGCCGAACCAGACCACGTCGGGGCGCAGCGCCGGGTCGTGGCAGACCGGGCAGTTGGGGTGGTCGCCGAGCGGTCCGGTCCAGGGGGTGCGGGCGCCGCAGGTCGAGCACAGTGCGCTGTTGAGCTCGCCGTGCATGTGCAGGACCCGGTACGAGCCGGCGCGTTCGTGCAGGTCGTCGATGTTCTGGGTGATCAGGGTGAACCTGCCCCCGGCGGCGGTGACGCTGGTCTCCAGCCGGGCCAGTGCCTGGTGGGCGGGGTTCGGCTCGACGGTGGCGGCCTGGGCGCGGCGTCCGTCGTAGAACCGGTGGACCAGGTCGGGGTTGCGGGCGAAGCCCTCGGGGGTGGCGACGTCTTCGATGCGGTGGTTCTCCCAGAGCCCGTCGCTGGCGCGGAAGGTGGCCAGGCCGGATTCGGCCGAGATGCCGGCTCCGGTGAGCACCACGAGGTTGGTCATGGACGTGGTTCCCACGGGGGTGAGGCCGACCGGTTCGGCCCCCACCCGCAGACACGGAATGGGGGCCGAACCGACGCCGGGAATCAGGCGGTGGGGTAGATGTTGCCCTCGGTCGGCACCGGGGCGTTCGTCCAGTAGCCGTCGGGGCCGAACAGCTTCTCGACGACCTCGTCGAGCAGGCCCAGCTCGAACAGCGCATCCATGATCGTGTAGCGCGAACGGATGGTCTGGCTCTGGTAGTAGGTCAGCTTCAGCTTCTCCAGCGAGATGTCGATCTGCGACACGTGGTAGGGCCCACCGACGCGCTTCAGGATGTCGGCGATCTCGGGGGCGCTCATCACCTGCGGCTTGACCCGGGTGAGGATGGTGTCCCAGTGGTCCTTGATCAGCTGGACGCGCTCGGCGACCTGCTCGGCCGGGATGTACTTGGCCCGCGACTGGCCCAGCGCAGCTTCCTGGATCGCCGGGATCGGCTGCAGGTCGATGATGCGCTGGTCATTCTGCTCGGGGGTGAGCCACTCCGCAGCCCGCTTCTCGGGGTCGACCCCGGCCACGTCGAGCTGGTCGAGGATGTCGTAGACCGCCGACGAGGCGATGGTGCCGATGCCGACCTTCTGGCCATGGCTCAGCGGGGGCTCCCAGTCGAGGCCGTGGCCCTCCATCTCCCACTGGTGGCTGAAGTTGTGCCCGGCACCCGAGGCGGGGCGCGAGGACTGGTGGGCCTGCATGGCCAGGCCCGACAGCAGCAGCTCGTCGGCCAGCCCGACGATCGCGTCCGGGTCACCGGCGGCCAGGCCGTCGGGGTTCGACAGGGCTTCGCGCAGCGGGCCCTGCACCAGGTCCCAGACGTAGTCGTCCAAGGCCTCCACGCCCAGCTCGTCGGCGACCAGCCAGTCGGCGCCACCGGGCACCTTCTCGATCAGGTCACCCAGACCGGTCGCGGTCAGGCGGGCCGGGGCGGCGGCCATGATCTCGTAGTCGGCCACCAGGGCGGTCGGGGCGGGGCAGTTGCGGGTGATCTTGAACCCGTCACGGGTGATCGAGGCGCCGAAGGCGGCGTAGCCGTCCATCGAGGCCGCGGTGCAGACGTTCATGTACAGTCGACCCAGCTCGCCAGAGGCCAGCTTGGTGATGTCGTTGAGGGTGCCGCCGGCGATCGAGACCGCCACGGCGTCAACCTTCTCCAGCACCTCACGCACGATCGTGACGTTCTCGTAGCCGGCATACAGCGTCGGGGTGCCCGGGAAGATGTGGGGCTCCTCCAGCTCGACACCAGCGGCTTCGAGGCTGGCCTTGACCTGCTCACCGGCGACGGCCCAGGTGTTCTCGTCGGCCACGAGGATCGCGCGGGCGTCCCCGAAGACCTTCTTGAACACCTCACCGGTCTGGTTGACAACGCCACGCCCGGTGACGATCGCCTGGGTGTCGGTGGCGTTTTCCAGCGCCTTGTCAATCAGTTCAGACATTCGTTGTCTCCATTCCCTTCAGGTGGCCCCTGGGGTGGCCCCAGCAAGCCTCACACTAGTGGGCGGCACCCAACGGCGGTGTGGGAGTGGCAAGATCATGGGCATGACTGCGACCACTGCGCATGCGGCGTCCACCTTCGACACGATGACCGAGGTCCGCACCTCTGACCAAGAGTCTGCCGTACTTGATGAGGGCACGGGACTGTGGGGTGGGAAACCACCGGTCCATGAGGGATTCTCGGTGCGCCGCCACACCGCCCCGCGCGAGGTGCGCAAGGCCTACGGCAAGGGGCTGCGCAAGCAGGTTCCCCGCCACGAGCTGGCCCACTGGGACCCCTCGGCGCGCCTTGTCGACCCGGTCGAACAGATCATCGAGGCCCACCAGGGCCGCATCGAGCGGCTCATCCCCTTGCGGGTGGCACGCATGACGGCCTCGCCCTACGGTTTCCTGCGCGGTGCGGCCAATGTGTCGGCCTCCGACTCGGCCGTGATGGCCTTCACCGGCATCATGCCGGTGATCTGTGGTGACGCCCACCTGGGCAACTTCGGCTTCTACCGCACCAGTGAAGGAGAACTGGTCATCGACCTGAACGACTTCGACGAGGCCCACCCGGGCCCCTGGGAATGGGACGTGCGTCGCCTGGTCGCCAGCGTGTGGGTGGCCGGTCGGGAGAACGGGCTGCGCGAGGACCAGTGCGCCGAGGCGGTCGCCAACTGCGTGCGGGCCTACCGCGACGAACTGCGGCTGCTGGCCGAACAGCCCCTGCTGACCCGCGCCTTTGCCCGGCTCGACGTCGACCGGCTCAACGAGACCGTCAGCGAACCGAGCCTGCGCGACGAGGTCGCGCGGGCCACCGCCAAGGCCCGCCGGCAGACCTCGGACCGCAAGCTGCCCAAGCTCACCGAACCCGACATCGAGGGCGGGCGGCGCATCATCGACTCACCGCCGATTACGCTACGCTCGTCCCAGGCTCGCGCCGACCAGATCGCGACCGCGCTGGACGACTACCTCACCACCCTGCCCACCCAGTGGGCCCGCATCGTCAGCGGCTACACCCTGGTCGACGTCGCCCACAAGGTGGTCGGGGTCGGCTCGGTCGGGCTGCGGGCCTTCATCGCACTGCTCGAGGGCTCCAGCCCCGACGACGTGCTGTTCCTGCAGTTGAAGGAGGCCCGCCGCTCGGTGCTGGCCCCGTTCATCCATGGAGAAACCCCGATGCACGACCACCAGGGCCGTCGGGTGGTGGAGTACCAGCAGGCCCTGCAGACCGCATCCGACCCGTTGCTGGGCTGGTGCAGCGCCGGCGGTGACCGGGGCGACCTGCACCTCTACGTGCGCCAGTACCGCAACATGAAGGGCGCAGTCATCGTCGACGACCTGGACGCCGGGGCCCTGGCCGACTACGCCAAGGTGCTGGGGCTGCTGCTGGCCAAGGGGCACGCCCGCACCTCGGGCACCTCGATCATCGGCGGCTACATCGGCAAGTCCGACGCCGTCCCCGAAGCGTTTGTGTCGTTCGCCCGCAAGTACGCCGACCAGACCGAGGCCGACCACGAGGCCATGGTCAAGGCCGTGAAGCAGGGACGACTGCCCGAACCCGAGGGCGAGTAGCGCACAACCCCGCAGCCCGGTAGTCGTAGAAGGGGCGAGAGGAGGGGGTCATGAACGACGCTGATGCCAGTTTCGTTGCCTTTGTGGACGAACGAAGCCCCGAGCTGATGCGGGTGGCGCTGCACCTGACGCGGAACCAGGACGAGGCGCTAGACCTCGTCCAGACCTCACTGGAGCGCGCCTACCGCAAGTGGAAGTCGATCGACCCTGCCCAGGGGGCCTACGGTTACGTCCGCCAGATCATGGTCAACGCCCACACCGACGGGCAGCGCCGCGGGCTGCGGTGGATGCGCAAGTCAGGGGTGCGTGACGGGGCCCACGAGGTCGCCATGAGCGATGGGGAACTGCACCTGGTCACCCCGGACGGCCGGTCGCCGGAGACGGTGGCCATCACCCGCGACGAGGTGCGCCGCAACCTGGACCGGTTGACGACGCGGGAACGCGCCGCGGTGGTCCTGCGCTACGGCGAGGACCTTTCCGAGGCCGAGGTGGCCGACCACCTGGGCATCTCCGTGGGCACCGTGAAGAGCACGGTCTCGCGGGCACTGGCGAAGCTGCGGGTGGCCGAGGCCGCCACGATGGGGGGTATGGCGCGATGAACACCAATGACCTGCGTGACATGTGGGACCAGGACCGACCCGCCGGCCTCAACGGCACCCAGATTCTGCGCCTGGCCCACCGGGCCCGCGCCCGCCGCCGGCTGACCGCGACCGGGGTCGGGGCGGCCGCCGTGGCTGCCGTGACCGCGCTGGCGGTCACCTTGTCGGGGGGCCTGTGGAACCAGCCGGACGGCATCGCCGGCACCCCCACCAGCCCCGCGCCCACGGCGACCCGGGTGAGCACACTGTGCAGCCCGGGCGGGATGCCCTTCGACTTCACCGACCAGCCGGGCCTGCTGACCGCCGATGCGCGCGGGCAGCTGGTGGTGACCTCCGACGGGCCCACCGCCAGCGTGATCCGGGGCGGCGTCACCACCCAGGTCCTGTCCCTGCCCGAGACCCAGGGCGTCATGCGCGCCTACACCGACGGCCGCTTCGTCGTCCTGGTGACCGCGCTGACGGCCAACTCCGGCGACCCCGGCCAGGAGGTCTGGACCTGGGACGCCGAGCAGGGCGGTGAGGCCACCAGGTTGATGACCTCCTATGACGGCTCCTGGGTCCAGGTCCGCGACGGCTACGCCCTGATCAGCCTGGTCGAGGCCACCACCGGACAGACCACGGTCCACCTGGTCGAACTGGCCAACCTCACCCAGAGCGTCGTCCACACCGGCGCCGACGTGACGCCCTCACTGCTCACCGGCGGACGCTACCTGATCGCCGTGCCCGGCGCCGACGAGGTACAGGTGGTGGGCACCGGCCCGGCACCCACCGAGCCGGTCGTGATGTACCCGCCGGTCACCACCAACGGGTCCACCTGGACCTTCCGCGACAGCAACGACGCCGAGGGCCACCTCATGGTCTGGTCGCCGGACATGGACCAGCCGCTGCCGCTGGTCCCGAACGCCCAGGCCGTGGAGGACGCCCAGGTCGGCACCAACTTCGCCCTCGTCCGTGACCTGAACAACCCGTGGAAGCTGGTCGACCTGCGCACCGGGGCAGTGATCCTGCTGCCCTCGGCCACCGAGTCCGGCCCCGACACCGAATACCAGCTGACCGTCGACGACGTGCTGCTGCGTGACCCGATGGACTCACGCTCGGCCGGCCCGGAACCGAGCGTCCAGCAGGGCTGGGTCGACCTGTCGGCACGGACCGTCACCTGCTGAACCCCGCTGCCGCCCTAGACTCACGCCCATGGACCAGGGGCGTGAGCGGGGATGGCAGGCACTGGTGGCCTATGCCCAGTCACGCATCCGCAGCGGCTGGGCGCGGGTGCGTGGTGCGATCGTGCCGAACACCCAGTCGGCTGTCATGGCCACCATCGCCTGGCTGATCTGCCGTTACCCGCTGGGCCAGGAGCACCCGGTCTTCAGTGCCATCGCCTGCTACTTGGCCATGGGGTTCAGCCGCAACCGCCAGCCGCGCCGGGTGCTCGAGATCGGTTTGGGCGCCACCTTTGGGGTGTTCGTCGGCGAGATGGTCGACCGGTTCATCGGCTTCGGCTGGTGGCAGCTGCTGCTGATCATGCTGGTCACCCCGCTGGTGGCCCGCTTCATCGACCGCTCCGACCTGGTGACCTTCCAGTCGACCATCAACGCCATGGTCGTCGCCTCGATGGCCAGCCTGGTGCTGGCCCCCGGTCAGCAGCAGAGCGGGTTTGCCCGTTGGATCGACGCACTGGTCGGGGCCGGCGTGGCCCTGGTGGCCTCGATCATCCTGCCGACCAACATCACCAGCCGACCCCGCCGCTACGCCAGTACCGCCATCCTGCGGCTCGCCGACGGCCTGGGCGCCATCGGTGACGGGCTGACCAAGGGCGACGGCAACCACATCCGCGCGGCTTTCGGGCACCTACAGGTGGCCCGCCACCAGGTCACCGACGGTGGGGCCGCGTTGTCCTCGGCCGTCGACCTGGCCATGATCAACCCCCGCCTGCGAGCCGAACGGGTCGACCTGGCCGAGATCGACCGCCTGCTGGCCATCACCGGCCGGATGCACACGTCGATGACGATGCTGGCCCGCCAGGCCCGCGCGATCGTCGGTGAGGGCGGGCCCAGCCCGGAGGCGGGCCGGCTGGTCAAGGAGGTTGCCCGGGCGATGCGCCACCTGGCCACCTCGGTCGGCCACTGGAACAAACCGGTGCTCGCCCGCTCGGAGGCGGCGGTGATCGCCAAGGAACTGGCCCCCTTCGAGGTGGGGGAGGCCGACGACTGGCGCACCGCCGCCCTGGTCTCGCTGCTGCGGGCCGTGGTCGTCGACCTGCTGCAGCTGACCGGGCTCTCGCTCGACCAGGCCAGGGTCGCGCTGACCAGCGACACGTCCATGAGCCCCGAACGGATGAAGGCGAGCCTTCCCCGCGAGGAGGGTTCCTCGATGTGGGGGACGATCAGCTTCCCGGCGGTGCGCGACGAGGGCGACGGACCCGCGTAACCTGTCACGGTGGCAGCTCCTGAATACAGCCTGGGACACCAGGAAAGACGCGTCTTCCTCGGCCTGGTCCTCGGCATGTTCGTCGCGGCGATCTCGATGACCATCGTGGGGCCGGCCCTGCCGCGCATCGTCGCCGAACTCGGCGGCATGGAGCACTACTCGTGGCTGGCCACCTCGTCGATGCTGGTCACCGCCGTGACCACCCCGGTGGTCGGCAAGTTGTCCGACATGTACGGACGCCGACCGTTCTACCTGGGTGGGCTGGTCCTGTTCATGGTCGGCTCTGCGCTGGCCGGGCTGAGCCAGTCGTTCGGCTTCCTGATCTTCGCCCGCTGTGTGCAGGGCATCGGCATGGGTGTGCTGATGCCACTGTCGCAGACCATCATCGGCGACATCATTCCGCCGCGTCAGCGCGGCAAGTACCAGGGCTACATGGGCGCCGCGATGGGTGTGGCCCAGGTCGCCGGACCGCTGGCCGGTGGCGCCATGACCGACGCCTTCGGGTGGCGCGTGCTCTTCTACGCCGGCATCCCCGTCGGCGTGGTCGCCTTCATCGCCATCGCCCGCTTCCTGCACCTGCCGCACACCCCCACCAAGGGACGCATCGACTACTGGGGCATCACCACCTTGACCCTGGCGATGGTCTCGCTGCTGCTGGCCGTCTCGTTCGGCGGCACCACCTTGGCCTGGGGCTCGTGGCAGATCCTGGTGATGTTGGTCGGCGGCGCGGTGCTGCTCGGGCTGTTCGTCTGGGTCGAGTCGAGGGTCGAGGAGCCGGTCATTCCGCTGCGATTGTTCCGCAACTCGATCTTCACCTGGTCGAACGTCGCCGGCTTCGTCATCGCCATGATGATGTTCGGGGTGATCATCTACGTGCCGGTCTACGCCCAGGGCGTGATGGGTGCCTCGGCCACCGAGTCGGGCCTGATCCTGATGCCGATGAACATCGCCATGATCCTGGTCAGCATCGTGGTCGGCCTGCTGATCACCCGCACCGGCCGCTACAAGGAGTTCACCCTGGGTGGCGTGCTGCTGATGGGCATCGGTGCCTGGCTGATGAGCCGGTTGTCCTACGGGGACTCGCCCTGGCACCTGAGCCTGGCGGTGTTCGTCTTCGGCATCGGCCTGGGTGCCTGCATGCAGCAGTACGTGCTGATCGTCCAGAACGCCGTCTCCCGCCGCGACCTGGGGGTGGCGACCTCCTCGACCCAGTTCGTCCGGGTGCTCGGCCAGACCGTCGGCATCTCGATGTTCGGCACCATGATGAACCTCGGCCTCGTGCGGGCCCTGCCGAACTACCTGCCGGCCGGCATCGACCCGAGCACCATCAACGCCGGGGTCGTGCTCGACCCGGCAGCGCTGGCGCAGCTGCCGCTCGCGGTGGCCGACGCCGTTCGCCACGCCCTGGCCGACTCGCTGGGCACCGTCTTCCTGGTCGCCGTGCCGCTGGCGCTCATCGCCCTGGTCGCCACCCTGGGCATCAAGGCGCTGCCGCTGCGCGACACCGTCCACACCGTCGAGGAGATGGCCCAGGAGGCACTTGTCAGCATGGGCCAGACCTCCGGCGACTCGAAGACGCTCACCGTGCCGATCGGGCGCTACTCGTCCCAGACCCGCACCGGGGAACGGCTCATGGGCCTGCAGCTGCGGTTGCTGTGCGAGCAGGCCCACAGCGGTGGCAACCCACTGCTGACCAGGGCGGTCACCGACCTGGGCGACGGCGACCTGCAGCGGGGGCTGACCCGGTTGTCGACCACCGCGCTGATGCTGACCACCGAAGACCCGGAGGTCGCCGCCGACGCCGAACAGACCGCCGCCATGGTCGCCGACCGCGATGAACGCAAGGGTGGGGTGCTGAGCCTGGAACTGCGCAGCGAACTGGCCCTGGCCGCTGCCGAACGCAGCGACGACGCCGTGCTCGGTGAGATCGAGCAGACGGTGGGGCAGCGCCACCAGGCCGTCGACATGACCCGCCTGCGCCATGTCAGCAATGACCTCACCGCTGCGCTGCTGGTCGACCTGGACCGACGCCGACGTTCAGCAGGGGAGTCCTGACCACTAGAGTGGTGGCCATGGCTGAAGCACAGGTAGCGGGCGTCGAACTCTCCTCCGGGCAGGTCCTGCCGCCGGTGACCTACGGCACCTGGAAGCTGGACGACGCCGCCGCCGAGGTGGCCGTCCGTGAGGCGATCGACGAGGGCTACCGGGCCGTCGACACCGGCCAGCGCTACCACAACGAGGCCGGTGTCGGCGCGGGTGTGCGGGCCGCCTCGGTGCCCCGTGACCGGGTGCTGGTCACCACCAAACTGCGCGGCGGCGACCAGGAGCGCGAACAGTCCAAGCGCTCGTTCAAGGCCAGCCTGCGCAACCTCGGGCTCGACTACGTCGACCTGTACCTGATCCACTGGCCGCTGCCCAGGCTCGACAAGTACGTCGAGTGCTGGCAGTCGATGCGTGAACTGCGCGACGAGGGCCTGATCCGCACCCTCGGGGTCTCGAACTTCACCGCCGAGTACATCGACCGGCTCGTCGCCGAGACCGGTGAGGCGCCTGCGGTCAACCAGGTCGAGCTGCACGTCGGGTTCCAGCAGGCCGAACTGCGCCGCCAGATGGCCGAGCGCGGAGTGGTCGTCCAGTCATGGGGGTCAATCGGACGCGGCAAGGGCCTGCTCGAGGACCATCGCCTGCAGCAGATCTCCGCCGCGCACGGCGTCACCCCCGCCCAGGTCGCGCTGCGCTGGATCTGGGAGCAGGGTGTGCCCTGCATCGCCAAGTCGGGCAACCCCCGGCGGCGCCACGAGAACCTGTCCATCCACGACTTCCACCTGACCGAGGAGGACCTGGCCCTGATCGCCAGCTTCGAGCAGGAACGGGTCGGGAAGGACCCGGAAGTGGCCGAGGAGTTCTGACACCCGGGGGCTCCGCCCCGGGTCCCCCCACCGGGGGCTCCGCCCCCGAAACCACCCAACCATCAAGCAGAGGACAAAGGACATGTTGGCAGCCATCTTCAAGGCACCGGGCGAACTCGCCCTCGAGGACGTGCCCGCCCCCACTCCCGGCCCCGGGGAGGTGCTGTTCAAGGTCGGCGCCAACACCGTGTGCGGCACCGACCTGCGCATCCTGCGCGGTGAGAAGTCCAAGGGGATCGACCGCGGCGTCATCCTCGGCCACGAGATCGCCGGTGAGGTCGTCGAGCTCGGTGAGGGCGTCACCCAGTACAAGGTGGGCGACCGCTTCGCGGTGATCCCCTCGGTGATGTGTGGTTCGTGCTGGTTCTGCACCCACGGTGAGGAACACTTCTGCGACAGCGTGGAACTGTTCGGCTACAAGATCAACGGTGGTCTGGCCGAGTACGCCATCCTGCCCGCCCAGGCCGTGCGCCAGCGCAACGGCGTGGTCACCCTCAGTGACGACCTGCCCTTCGAGCACATGGCCCTGATGGAGCCGCTGTCGTGCGTGCTCAACGGCCGGGAGAACTACCAGCAGAAGCTCGGCGACACCGTCGTCATCATGGGCGCAGGCCCCATCGGCCTGCTGCACGCGAGCCTGGCCCGGATCGGCGGGGCGGCCAACGTGGTCGTCACCGACCTGTCCGAGGCCCGCCGCCAGACCGCCCTCGAACTGGGCGCCACCCACGTCGTCGACCCCAGCCAGGAATCACTGGACGAGGTCGTCCGCGGCCTGACCCAGGGCCGCGGCGCCGACGTCGTGGTGATCTGCATCGGCCGCGGTGAACTGTTCGTCGAGGCGCTGAACGTCGTCCGCAAGGGTGGCCGGGTGAATGCCTTCGCCGGGTTCCCCGCCGGTGGGTCGGTCGAGTTCGACCCGAACACGATCCACTACGGCGAGATCGACGTCACCGGTACCAGCAACTCGCGGCGAGAGCACGGCGAGGCCGCCATGCGCCTGCTGGAGTCGGGCATCATCGACGCCGGCAAGATCGTCACCCACTCATTCGCCCTCGAGGACGCTGTCGAGGCCATCGAGTTCTCGGCCACCGGTCAGGGCGTGAAGGTCGTCGTCAAGCCCTGACGCTGAGGCGGATCTCGTTGTTCCAGGGGTCGAGGGTCGTCAGGGTCCGGCCGTCGTAGGTGCTGCTCAGGCGGTGCGCCTTCAGCCGTTCATTGACCTTGGCGACCTCCTCCTCGGTGGGAACCAGGATGTCGACCACCCCCATGCCGAGCGTGTTCGCGCGCGGCCCGGCGCCGCGGGAGTTCCACACGTTCATGGCCATGTGGTGGTGGTAGCCGCCGGCGGAGACGAACAGCGCCTGGTTGCCCAGCTTCGCGGTCTCGTCGAAGCCGAGCGCCTTGACGTAGAAGTCGTGCACGCTGGCCACGTCGCCCACCTGCAGGTGCACGTGGCCGAGCTCGGCCTCGGTGGGGGCGAGGCTGTCGAGGTCGACCCCACCCAGGTGGGTGCGCAGGAAGTTCATCGGGTCGATGTAGTCGGTGCCCATGGCCACGTGGTTGCCGTTCCAGGACCATTCCGAACGGGGTCGGTCGTGGTACAGCTCGACGCCATTGCCCTCGGGGTCGGTGAAGTAGAACGCCTGCGACACCCAGTGGTCACCGGTGCCGGTGTAGGTCTCGGGGTAGTGCTGGAACATGCTGACCAGGGTCTTTGACAACTGCGGCAGGCCCTCGTAGACGACCGCGGTGTGGAACAGGCCGGCCTCGTTGCGCCGCGCCGGGCGCAGCCCCTTGGCCTCGCTCAACCGGACGATCGGGGTGCTGCCGTGGCCCAGGACCACCGCTCCCGGCTCGTCGGCGAGCGGCTCGAGGCCGACGCCGGTGGTGTAGTACGCCAGCATCGTGTCCATGTCGCGCACTCGCAGTTCCAGGCGCCCCATGCGGGTGTCGGGGGCGAGGTTCATCTCGGTGTTGTCCGTGGCAGTGGTCGTCATGAATTCAACTATATGCTTGAACGTTCAATCAATCAAATGGTGCCTCAGAGCTCGACCTCGCCACCCATCACGATCGTGCGGGCCGCCGGCAGGTGGAATACCGTGGACCGGCTGGCCTCGTGGGAGACCAGCCACCGGAACAGTTCCCGGCGCCAGTGGCTCATCGGCGAACCGGGTCGTCCCCGCACCCGCAGCACCGACAGGAAGTAGCGGGCCTCGGCGGGGTCGAAGGTCATCTCGGGCTGCTTCTCCAGGGCCCAGCGCAG
This sequence comes from Aestuariimicrobium sp. Y1814, assembly GCF_050113895.1. NCBI lineage: Bacteria > Bacillati > Actinomycetota > Actinomycetes > Propionibacteriales > Propionibacteriaceae > Aestuariimicrobium > Aestuariimicrobium sp. Y1814. Next base: position 14,325 of record NZ_JBNJRW010000018.1, read on the forward strand.
GGCCTTGGGGATGTCCTGGGAGTCGTTGAAGCCGACCCGGTAGACGACGCGGAAGATGCCGTCGTCGTCGGAGCCGAGGTTGTCGACGCTGGCCCGGTCGACGTGGCGGATGTGAGGGACGTTCTCGTTGACCACCGTGACGATCACGTTGGTGGTGTGCAGCACGTGGTTGAAGCGCAGGTTCTCCTTCAGTGCCAGCGGGGTCGTGGTCAGGTCATGGTGCGGGAAGACCGCCACCCCTTCGACCCGGGGCACGTCGAGCTGGTGCACCTTGTCGATGAAGGCCGCCAGCGGGCCTTCGAGCCGGGTGCGGGCCTGTGCGCGCAGGCCCTGCCCGTGCCGCCAGGTCAGCATGATCGTCACCAGGCTGCCGGCCAGCAGCAGCGGCACCCAGCCGCCGTGGAAGACCTTGGTGAGGTTCGCCAGCAGGTAGACCACCTCGAGGCCGCCGATGGTGATGGTCACCAGCAGCATCTTCCACGCCGGCCAGCGCCACACGTGGCGGGCCAGGAACAGGAAGACCGTGGTGGTCAACACGAGCGTGCCGGTCACGGCCAGGCCGTAGGCATTGGCCAACCGGGCCGAGGAGTGGAACAGCGCCACCAGCGTGAGCACCCCCACGAACAGCAACCAGTTGATCGAACCGATGTAGATCTGGCCGCTCTCATGGCGCGAGGTGTGGCGCACGTCGAGGCGGGGCAGCAGGCCCATCCGGGTGGCCTGCCGCGACACCGAGAAGGCACCCGAAATCACCGACTGGGACGCGATCACGGTGGCCGCGGTCGCCAGCACCACCAGCGGCACCAACGCCCAGCGCGGCGCCATCAGGAAGAAGGGGCTGGCCGCGCTGGCCGGGTTCTCCAGGATCATCGCCCCCTGCCCGAAGTAGTTCAACAGCAGGCAGGGCAGCACCAGGCTGAACCAGGCCAGCGCGATCGGACCTCGTCCGAAGTGGCCCATGTCGGCATACAGCGCCTCGGCGCCGGTGATGCACAGCACCACCGCCCCGATCGCGATGAAGGCGACCAGCGGCCGGTCCAGCAGGAAGACCAGCGCGTGGTGGGGCAGCAGGGCCTGCAGCACCGCCGGGTTGGCCACGATGTGCGGCACCCCCAGCACGGCCAGGGTGAGGAACCACAGCGCCATCACCGGGCCGAAGGCCCGACCGATGAGCTCGGTGCCGAAGCGCTGCACCGCGAACAGGGCGGTCAGCACCACCACCGAGGCCGGCACCACGAAGGTGGCGGTGGCCGGGCTGAGCACCTTGAGGCCCTCCACGGCAGACATCACCGAGATCGCCGGGGTGATCACCGAATCGCCGTAGAACAGGGCCGCACCGACAATGCCCAGCAGCAGTGACGTGACGGCCAGCCCCGGGTGGGCCCTGAGCCGCTCACGCAGCAGCGCCACCAACGCCAGGATGCCACCCTCGCCGTCGTTGTCGGCCCGCATCACCAGGGCCACGTACTTCACGCTCACCACGATGACCAGTGACCAGAACACCAGGGAGATGATGCCCAGGACGTCGACCCGGTCGGGGGGTACGGCATGGTTGTCGACGGCAAACACCGTCTGCAGGGAGTACAGGGGACTCGTCCCGATGTCGCCGAACACCACGCCGAGCGCCGCCAGCGCCAGGGTGGGCCGGCGGGTCTCGACCCGTTCGGTCATGCTGCCCATCGTGCTCCTGTCGGGCACGCCGCACAAGTCGGCCGCGAGCGCTACCGTGGGAAGGCCATGAACACCGAACGAGTGCCCCGGGCGACGCGGCCCAGCAGCAAGCAGCAGCGGCTGGTGGCCATGGCCGAACGCGTCCTCGAACGGGGCGCGGTGCCGATGCAGGAACTGGCCGACTACTTCGGGGTGACCCGCATGACGGTCTACCGCGACGTGGCCGAACTCGAGGCCGCCGGGGTGGTCTTCCTGCGCCACGGGGCCGCGGTCGCGGGGTCGTCGTCGTTCACCGAGACCAGCCACGCCTTCCGGGTCGCGCTCAATGCCAGCGCCAAGCGGGCGATGTGCGAAGAGGTCCGCGGGCACATCCGGCCCGGCTCGACGGTCTTCCTGGACGACTCGTCCACCGTGATCCCCCTGGTCGGGCTGCTGGCTGAACAGGCCCCGATCACCGTGCTGACCAACTCCCAGGCGGTGGCCGCCGAGGCCTCGAAGCACGCGCAGCTGCGGTTGTTCGTGGCCGGCGGCAACTACCGGCCGACCTATGACTCCTATGCCGGTGAGACCACCTTGTCGGTGCTGCGCGGGCTCAGTGCCGACTTCTGCGTGATGTCGAGCACGGTGATCAACCAGGGCATCCTGTACCACCCGGTTGAAGAGAATGCGGTCATCAAGCGGGTGATGATGGAGCGCTCCCGGGCCCGTTTCCTGCTGGCCGATGCCTCCAAGTTCGGCCACCGCGCCACCCATGAGGTGGTGCCGGTCGATGACTTCGACCTGCTGGTCACCACCACCGGGGTCAGCGCCGCCGAACTGGCGAAAATCGCCTGCCCGGTCGTCACAGTCTGAGTGTTACTTGTGTGGTTGTTGTGATCTGAAACATCACAACGAAACCGGACGATGGCGCGCTACACCCGCGCTGACAAGGGTGTTCGTTCTGGTCGAAGCCGTCACATCGGCAACGTTGCCGAACTGCTTCGTTGGCTTATCGTTGAGCAACATCGCACAGCAGCGAGACCGTCCAGTTCGAAGGGGAACGACATGGGTGCAACACCCGAGGAAACGAGAAGCGAACGATTCGCGGCCACCAGTGCCGGCTACGACGTCGTGGTCGTCGGTGGCGGCGTCAACGGCTGCGGCATCGCCTGGGACGCCGCCCTGCGGGGCCTGCGGGTCCTGCTGGTCGAGAAGGGTGACCTCGGCTCGGGCACCTCGTCGTGGTCGAGCAAGATGATCCACGGCGGCCTGAAGTACCTGGAGAAGTACGACGTCGGCCTGGTTCGGGAGTCGCTGCGGGAGCGTGAATGGCTGCTGCAGGCAGCGCCCCACCTGGTCAAGGAACTGCGCTTCGTCCTGCCCTACTACAAGACCGGCGCGCACTCAGCTGCCATCCTGTCGCTCGGCATGGTCGCCTACGACGTGCTCAGCTTCGACAAGTCGGTGCACCGGTTCAACATCATGACCCGCAAGCAGATCCTGCGCCGCGAGCCCGGGCTCAACCCGAACGGCCTGCAGGGTGGCGCGGTCTACTCCGACGCCCAGGTCAACTACGCCGAGCGGATGACCCTCGAGATCGCCCAGGCTGCCATGGGTGCCGGCGCCGAGGTGCTCACCCACGTGCGCGCCGTCAAGCTGAACCGTGAGGGCGGCAAGGTCACCTCATTGGTCGTCCGCGACGAGATCAACGGCGCCGAGGCCACCGTCCCCACCCGCTTCGTCGTCAACGCCGCCGGCCCCTGGATCGACGAGGTCTGGCAGAACAACGACGAACTGCGCCTGCCCCGCATGAACGGCGGCACCAAGGGCACCCACATGGTGGTCAACCCGTTCCCCGGCGCCCCGAAGGACGCGTTCTACTACGACTCCGACGACGGTCGTCCGATGATGGTCATCCCCTGGCTGGGGCGCTACCTGATCGGGAGCACCGACCTGCGCTTCGAGGGCGACCTCGACATGGCCGCGGCCACCCAGGACGAGTACGACTACATCCTGCACGAGACCAACAAGGTCATCCCCTCGGCGAACCTGACCATGGATGACATCCAGTACTCGTTCACCGGCGTGCGCCCGCTGCCGTACAAGGACGCCGACTCCGACGTCTCCGACATCACCCGCCGCCACGACATCCGTACCCACGACGGCATCGAGGGCCTCTACACCCTGGTCGGCGGCAAGCTGACCACCTTCCGGCAGGTCGGTGAGGACATGGGTGACATCCTCGCCAAGAAGTTCGGCATCAAGCGCAAGTCGGTCACCCGCAGCCTGGCGCTGCCTGGTGGCGGTCGCTCCGACCTGGCGGCGCTGCGCCGGCAGGTGGACGGGGCCGGCCTGGCGCCGCGCATCCTCGACCGGCTCGTCGACCAGTACGGCACCGCCGCGCCGGACCTGATCGGTTTCATCACCTCGAGCGAGGAGCGACGACGCGTCCTCGACGAGGCGTTCGGGCTCACCGTCGGTGAGGTCGAATGGGCCATCACTCGCGAGCAGGGCTTCCGCCTCTCCGACGTGATCGCCCGCCGCACCATGATCGGCGTCGAGAACGACCTCGGCGTCGGGGTGCTGGACGAGGTCGCAGACATCTGCGCCCGCGTCCTCGGGTGGGACAGCGAACGGCGTGAGGCCGAGATCGCTGCCTACCGCCACTACATCACTCGATTCACTCCTTGGAAGGAGACCCAGGCATGAGCGGACAGGAACTCGTCCTCGGCGTTGACATTGGCTTGACCGGAATGAAGGTTGTTGCCTTCAACCTCGCGGGGGAGCCGGTGCACACGGCGCGTGAGGCATCACCCCAGGGCATCCCCCAGCCGCACTGGGTCGAACGCGACGGGCGTGAGTTCTGGGCGCTGTTCGGCCGGATGATGCGCAGCATCACCACCAAGATCGACCAGGCCGGCGACACCGCGGTCTCCATCGGCATCTCCGCCCACGGCGACGGTGCCTGGCTGGTCGACGAGGACGGCGACGCCGTGCGCCCCGGCATCCTCTCGCTCGACTCGCGTGGCATCAACACCGCCGCCCGGCTCAACGAGTCGAGCTTCGACGACCTGCTGCGGGTCACCGGCCAGGGTGTGGGCCCCGCCTCGCCCGGCGTGGTGCTGCGCTGGCTGAAGGAGAACGAGCCCGAGAACTACGAGAAGGCCCGCTGGTTCATCTTCGCCAAGGACTTCATCCGCTTGCACCTGACCGGCACCGTCGGCACTGACCTGACCGAGGCCAGCACCGCGTTCACCGACGTGCACACCCAGGACTACGTGGACGAGGCCTTCGAGATCTACGGACTCGAGGAGCTCAAGGAGAAGGCCCCGCCGATCGCTCGTCCGATCGACGTCGTCGGCCACGTGACCCACCTGTCGCACCTGCACACCGGTCTGCCCGAGGGCCTGCCGGTGGTCGCCGGCCTGCACGACGTGGACGCCGGCGCCATCGGTGCCGGTGCGGTCCGCGCCGGGCAGCTGGCCGTGATGGCCGGCACCTGGAGCATCAACGAGGTCATCTCCGACAAGCCGAAGCTCGGCAAGGAATGGTTCTGCCGCGCCTTCGTCGACCAGGGCATGTGGATGAACATGTCGATCTCGCCGGCCAGCTCGGCCAACCTGGAATGGTTCGCCACCACCCTGTGCCAGGCCGACATGGACGCGCTGAAGCGCCAGGGCGAAGACCCCTACAGCTTCATTGACAAGGAGATCGCCACCACCAAGGACACCGACGACCTGGTCACCTTCCTGCCGTTCCTCTACGGCAACCCGCTGAACATCGACGGGTCGGCCACCTTCTCGGGCCTGCGCGCCTGGCACCACCGCGGCCACCTGCTGCGGGCGGTCTACGAGGGCATCGCCTTCAACCACAAGGTGCACTGCGACCCGCTGGTCGAGGCCTTCGGGGTCGACGACATCCGACTGGTCGGCGGCGTGACCGCCTCGTCGATCTGGCCGCAGATGTTCGCCGATGCCATGGGCAAGCCGGTCACCATCCCGCTGACCAGCGAGGGTGGCGCCCTGGGCACCGCCATGGTCGCGGCCGTGGGCGCCGGCAAGTTCGCCGACCTCAGTGAGGCCGCCGAGGCCATGGGCAGCGGCACCCGCACCGTCGAACCCACCCCGGAGGGCACCGCCCTGATGCAGGAGCGCTTCGCCCGGTTCATGGAGCAGGTCGAGGCCCAGAAGCCCTGGTGGGCCGCCCAGGCCAAGCACGACTGAGCGCCCCCAGACCGCTGTCCCCGACGCCGCTGCGCACTGCTGCCACCACGGCAGCAGTGCGCAGCGGTCTGTCAGCTCACCTTGATGATCCCGCGGGCGCCGCGCTCGGCCTCGACGAAGGAGTGGTTCACGAAGGTGTAGGTGCCCGGCTCGCTGAACACCAGTTCCACGAACCCGCCCTGGGCCGGTGCCAGGTCGAGCGCCTGGGCGCCACCGCCGTGGGTGTTGTGGGGACGAAGCAGCCACTCGCCCTCCTTGAAGACGGTGTCGAACTGGCCACCGACGACGTGGAAGCTGGTGCCCCGCGACGGCCCCGCCGCAAGCACCCACAGCCGCACCCGTTCGCCGACCCGGGCGGTCAGCGGGTCGTGCACGTACTGGTTGGCGTGGCCGTTCCACAGCACCAGGTCGGGGGTCTCGGCCTCGATCTTGGCCATGTCGACCTCGCCGCCGTTGGGCCCGAGGTAGGCCTCCTGCTGCACCAACAGGTACTCCCGGTCGACCGCGGCGAGCCCGCGCGGGGGCACGACCACGGCGCCGTACATCCCGGCGGCCACGTGGGCGGTCATCGGCATCGTCGAGCAGTGGTAGAGCCAAATGCCCGAGCGTTTCGTGGTGAACGCGTAGTCGAGCGACTCGCCCGGCGGAATCGTCCGCATCACCTCGTCGGGTGAGACGTCGCCGGCGTGGAAGTCGATGCTGTGACCCATGGTGCCGTTGTTCGTGAGGTGAGCCATGATCTGGGTGTCCAGGGCGGCCACGATCGGCGGGCCCATGATGCGTCCGTTGTAGGTCATCGCCGTCTGGGTCCAGCCCGGGGCGACCTCCTGCTCGACCTCCTGGACGACCAGGTCCAGCTCGAAGGAGCCCGAACGAGCCTCCGGCAGCACGGCGTCGCGGGTGACGAAGCCGGCCCCCGGGGCGGCGTCCAGGTCGAAGCCCTGCTCGGCCGCGGTCGCGTCGGTGCGCACATGGAAGACCATGCCCATCGCCCGGTGCCCGACGATCGTGCACCAGCCCTCGAGCGGGGCACCGACCACGCCCACATCGAGACTGGCTGACTGCCCGGGCCCCAGTCGTCCGCTGTCGACCCCGTTCTCGAAACGCAGGTCGTGCACCTGGGTGGGGTCGTGATTGGTCAGCGTGACCACGAGCCGGTCGCCGGGGGCGATCTGCACGTGGTCGGGCTCGAAGCGCATGCCGACCGCGGCGACGGCGACCTCGACGGTGTTGCCGGTCGGCGGCACATCGGCCTGGTGGGTGGTGTGCGGGGCGTCGCGGTCGAGCAGGTACCAGGCGGCGGCCACGCCGACCAGACCGACACCGGCGCCCAGCACGTCGCGGCGGGACTGCTCGACCGCCTCGGCGGCCTGATCCTCGAGGCCCTTGCGGGCGGCGGGCAGGTCCTTGGCGGCGGCCTCGGCCTGCTGCAGGCGCACCCGGCGCATGGTGCGCACCATCGCGATCATCACCGGGACGAAGGACGCGAGCGCCGCGAAGGCCAGCAGCGAGGTCACCACCTTCGCCCAGGAGGTCTCGGCCAGCAGGAAGGCGACCAGCCCGGCGTTGGCGACGGTCACCCGCAGCGCCCCGGCCCGGTTCATCACGGCATTGGTGGCGCGCGTCATGCGCGGGCCGCCGCCCATCACCACCGGCATCAGGTAGCTCATCGCCCCCAGCACCAACTGCACCAGACCGCCGACGACCAGCGGTGCGGTGACCTGCTTGACGTGCTCGGCGTCAAGCAGGGGATTGCTGAGCACCTGGGCCAGCAGCCAGATGACGCAGCCGGCGATCCAGACGATGGCCATGCCGACCGACCAGGTCGGGAAGTCGCGCGGGGGCTTGCGGACCGTGGTGGCCACCGCCGTCGAGATGGCGCAGCCGAAGCCGGCCAGCCAGACCAGCAGCGCGGCCGCGGTGGCCCAGCGCCAGCCCATCGTCGCCGCCCCGGCGGTGCCGAGCACCCCGACCAGCATCAGGGGCAGCGCGATGCGGTGCACCTTCTCGCTCCAGGGTTCCATGGGGGTGCGCAGCATCGTCGGCCACAGCGTCAGCAGGGTGGCGGTCGCGGTCAGCCCGACGAAGCCGAGCACGTTGAGCACCACGTGAGCGACCATCAACCGGCCCTGCCACGGCTCGGGCATCGAGAAGCTCATGACCGCTCCGGCGGCCGCGCCCAGGGGTAGCAGCAGGGCGGCGGCGGTGTACCAGCGGGCGACGTGGCCGAAGCGGCTCGGCAGCGCCTTGCGGGCCTGGGTGACCAGGCTGAGCGCGTACCAGGTGAAGGTGAGCCCGACCACCGTGGCGCCGACGGTGGCGACCACCGGCCAGGCGCCGACCATGCCGACCACGGTGACCAGGATGCCCAGGTTCAGCACCCACAGCCGGCGCACATGCAGGTCGCGGGCGGCCTCGTCATGGCGGGTGCGCAGCACGGAGTCACTGAAGTGCTGGCCCCAGATCATGATCGAGTTCGCGGCGATGCCCAGAGTTGCCATGTGCACCATCAGCCAGCGCGCCTGCGGCACCCACCGGTGGACGATGACCAGCACGATCAGCGCGACCATCCAGAACATCACCGGACGGGACGCGCGCCGATGCCAGGACCGGCGCGGGTTCTGCCTGGTCTGGTTGTCCTGGGTCTGGTTGTCCTGGGTCTGGTTCGGCTGCTCGGGGTCGGGCCTGCCGAGTGAGATCTGCGTTGCCACGGCCCCATTGTTTCAGGCTCCGTGTGGAGATTCCGGTCGGGGTCATCCGGGGCCCGGTGGGGCTGGGTGTGGGTCCATGCCCGGTCAGTGTCGGCTGGCCTGGGGGCTGTCGTCGGCGGACGAGAAGGCTGCCCTCGGGGTGAGGCCCCGTGGAAGGTGCAGTTCGGGCATGGGTGTCACAAATGCAGGTCTGGCGGCTGAAATCGACCTGCATTCGTGACGTAGCCGTCACAAGTGCAGGTTCGGGCGGCGTGACTGGGATGCCGACACCCACGCCAACAAGGAAGCACCCCAGAGCACGAGACCTGCAATATTGCTGGGCGTCTGCTCTGAGGTGCTTTCTTGTTGACAGTCAAGGGCCAGTGCGGGGCGAGTGCGGTCGGTCACCGCTCCTGTCAGAGGCCAGCCTTCCCCGGGTTCATGATCCCGGCAGGGTCCAGCGCCCGCTGAACCGTCCGAAGCAGGTTCAGGCCACCGACCCCCAGGGCTCGTTCCATCCACGGGGCGCGCTCCAGACCAACCCCGTGATGGTGACCCATCACGGCCCCCGCATCCAGCGCCGAGGTGACCACTGCTTCCCAGACGTCGTCGTAATGCTTCAGCGCCTCCTCGTCGTCGGAGAACTCGCCGCGCACGATCGCATACAGGGCCGCGCCCTGGTCGTAGACGTGGCTGACGTGGGCCATGAACTCCGGCATCACGGTGCCGGCTGCGGCCTTCATCCGCTCGTACAGTGCGGGGAGTTCAGCCCAGCCCGCGCTGACCTCGATGGCCTCCGCCACTCCACCCTCGTGGTCAACCGCATCGGTGAACCATGACCAGTTGAAGCGACGCTGTTCCCAGTGCATCGCGGGTTCTGGTCCCAACACAGTCCCGCCCTGGTCGGCAGCGAACCGCAGCGTGACTTGTTCCTGTGTGGCAATGAGTTGCTCGTCCCCGTCGAAGACCAGAATCGTCAGCCAGCCCTCGTGCTCAGCGAACTGGGCGTGCTTGGCCGAGGCCTCGACCGGGTCGTAGATGCGCACCACAGCTGGTCGAACACCTGCTGCCAGGGTGAGCCGGATGGTCTCCAGAGCCTGCTCGAAGGTGTCGTAACGCACGGAGTTGAACCTTCGTGATGCCGGAAGGGGCACCAACTTGAGGGTGACCTGGGTGATGATGCCGAGCATGCCCTCCGAGCCGGCGAACAACTGCTTCAGGTCCGGCCCGAGTGAGGCCCGCGGCATGGAATGGGTGGTGACCACCTCTCCAGTCGGCAGGACCACCTCGAGGTCTCCTACTCGGTCATCCATGTTTCCGTGCAGGGACGAGAACGTCCCCGAACCCCGCATGGCGATGCTGCCGCCAACAGAGGCCAGGTGGAATGACTGCGGATAGTGGCCGATCGAAAGGCCAGTGTGGGCGATGGCATCGTCCACATCGGACAGGCGAGCGCCAGCGCCGACTGTCACCGTGCGATTGGTGACATCCACCTCTCCGATGTTGTCCATGCCGGCCACATCGAGAATTAGGCCCCCTCGGGTAGGCAATCCTGAGCCCACCACTCCGGAGCCCAGACCCCGAGGGGTGACGGGGATGCCATTCCGAGTCGCCCATGCAAGGATCTGGGAAACCTCGGCGGTAGTGGTGGGCCGGGCGACCATGACGGCCTGTGCCAACGGACGATCGTGGGCCTCAGCCTTCTTGCTCCGTACCGATGAATCGGCTGACATCGCACGAATCTCGGCCGGCTCGCGGATCAGAAACGCCGGGTCGACCGACAGGTCGGCCAGCACCGAATCCGGAATATTGGTGATCACGTGGTTGGGCATCTACCGCTCCTGGTTCGCGTCGTCGACGGCTCCCTTGGCCGATTCTGTGCCCACCTTGCCCTGTCCGATCCAAGGCGCGTCAACGCCAGTGACATGGGCTGTCACAACCGTTGACCGCCGCCGAAGCAGGCACGAAGCATGGTCACCACCAGAACTTGGTGAGCCGGGTCACATGGACGTGAGGCGGCTCCCCAGGCCGCATGTCACAGCCAGACCGCACGCACAGGAGTCACCATGGGCACCCAGCACGTTCTCGTCCTCGATGAGGGCACGACCAGCACCCGGGCAGTGTTGTTCGACGATCAGTCCCAGGTAGTCAGCAGCATCGCTGAACCCTTGAACATCACCACCCACCCCGACGGGCGAGTGGAACAGGACGCACAGGAAATCTGGGAGAAGTCCGCCCGGGTGCTGCGGCAGGTTGTGGACCATGCTCGGGAGAACAGCCTCGAGATTGCCGCACTCGGCATGGCCATCCAGCGCACCACCACAGTCCTGTGGGACCGTGCCACCGGTGAACCCGTGGCCCCCGTGATCAGTTGGCAGGACACCCGCGCCGCCGACACCGTTGCTGAACTCGGCTCTGACTGGGCCCGCAAGAGTGTGGAGACCTCCGGATTGGTGCTCGGCTCGGCCAACTGTGGGCTGCACCTGCAGGCGCTCCTCAACGCTGACCCCGACCTTCGTCGTCGTGCCGAGGCCGGGGAACTGCTGGCCGGCACCGTCGACACCTGGATCATCTGGAAGCTCACTGGCCGCTTCCTCACCTCAACTTCGTGTGCTGGCTCGTCCGGTATGGGAGTCCTGCGCAGCGCCACCTGGTGGAGCGAGTTCCTGGAGGAGCTGCAGGTACCGCTGACCCTGCTACCCGAGATTCTGGACGAGGATGCCGACTTCGGCCGCACCAACCCTGACCACATCGGAGCTGACCTGCCGGTGACAGGCGTCTTCGGTGACCAGCAGTCCGCGCTGTTCGGTCAGGGCGGCTTCGCCCCTGGCTCGGTGAAGTGCACCCACGGCACCGGCAGCTTCATCGACTTCAACATCGGCGCGAACCCCATCGTGCCGGCCAGTGGGCTTGACTGTCGCGTCGCGTGGACCACGAAGGGCACCACCACCTACCTCATCGAAGGTGGCTCCTTCGTCACTGGCTCGGGCATTGACTGGCTGGTCTCGCTGGGCATGCTCGACAAGGCCGCCAACCTGGATGCGACGTACGCGCAGGGTGATCCCGATTCGGGACTGGTCTGTGTCCCTGCGCTCGCGGGGTTCACCACCCCGCACTGGGATGGCAATGCACGTGGGCTACTGATCGGCTTCCACCGCGGGTCCACCTCGCAGGACATGGTCAGGGCCACCGTTGACGGCATCGCCCACACAGTCACCGATGTGCTCGAAGCCATGGCGGAGTCAGCCGGGGTCTCACCCCGAGTGATCAACGTCGATGGTGGGTTGGCCCGTTCGGGCGCCCTACTGCAGGCGCAGGCTGACCTGATGCAGATCCCGGTGGTGCGTGCCGCCCAGGCTGAATACATCACTGCTCGTGGTGCTGCCTGGTGCGCCGGTGTCGTGCACGGGGTGTGGGCCAGTGCCGATGCCGCCAGCGCCACCCAGGAGTCGGGTGTCACCTTTGACCCGCAGACCTCGTCCGAGGTGCAGGGTCTGTGCCGCCAGGCCTGGCAGGACGCGGTGGGCCGTGACCTGGGTTGGCGTCGCACCGTGCTGCGCTGAGCAGGACCACCTCGAAGCAGAGTTCGAAATCACCACGAGAGGAGCAACGTGTCGGGCCCCCTGAGCGACGAGATCCGGTTTGACCCCGATGACCTGGACGGTTTCTACGGAGCAGTGAGCGCTGCCAGCGGACGAGACAGGACATTGTCCCTGAGTCGTGTCGAAGTCGGCAGCTCGGCTCTGGACGAGTTGCCGGCCGCGGTATCCCGTTCCCGGGAAATGCGCCGGGTGGTGCTGTTCGCCGACTCAACCCCCATGGTGCGTGGTGTTGACGATCTCAAGGCGCTGGTCGCCAGGCAACTGGGCGCGCTGGGCCGCCCCGTGGAGCAGGTCACCATCCCGGGGGATTCGCACGCCACGGCCGACCGCGTCCATGAGCTGGCTGGGCAGTTGCGGGATGGTGACGTTGTGGTTTCGGTGGGGTCGGGGACAGTCACCGATATTGCCAAGCACGCTATCCACACTGCAACGCCAGTCGGGGTTCGCCACATCGCAGTGGCGACGGCCAACTCAGTGGGTGCCTACACTTCTGAGCTGGCCGTCGTCACCACGCAGGGGGTGAAGCGGACGATGCCGTCCCGGTTGCCCGACGAGCTCATCCTCGATACCCAGGTTCTTGCCAGCACCCCCCATGACATCGCACTGGGTGGCATCGGGGATGCGGCAGTCGGCTGGGGTTCCCTGGCGGACTACCGGCTGGCCGCCCTGTGTGGTCTTGGCCATTGGGAGCCGCTTGCTGCTCGGATTTTCCTGCCCGGGTTGAGGGGGTTCTTGCGCAGCGAGGAGGCGTTCACTGCGGGCGGGACGGACACCGCTGAGGCCATGGCGCTCACCCTGTGTGCAGCCGGGTTCGTCATGAGCTTCGCGGGAGAGTCTGCTCCTGCCTCCGGACTGGAACATGTGACCAGCCATGTTCTGGACATGACCGCAGCGAGAGAAGGACGCAGCATCGGTAACCACGGGGAACAGTGCGGGCTGGCCACTGCATTGTCACTGCTGGCCTACGACCACCTGCTGAACGAGGTGGATGCGAACGATCTGCAGCCAGTGGCTCCTGACCCTGCCCGGGTGCACGCCGAGGTCGCTGAAGCCTTCGGGCCACTGGGTGAGCAGGTGGTGGCCGAGTGCTGGTCAGATGTGGCCGTCAAGGTGACCGGCTGGAGCGAGAACCTCGAACACATCCGTCTACTGGTCGAGAACTGGCAGCACACCCGTGAGCAACTGCAGGAACTGCTGGCGGACCCGCTGGAGTACCTGCGTGCTTTGCATGCCACCGGCCACCCACTGCACTTCGAACAGATCGAACCCGGTATCCCTCAGGAGCAGGCCCGCTTCGCCTTCGCCAACGCGCGACTCATGCGCAAGAGACTGTCGGTGGCTGACTTCCTGGCCTTCAATGGGCTGTGGACTCCGGAACTCATTGACACACTGTTCGAGCGCTTCCGGAAGCTGCGCGATCAGGTCTTGAGCGCAGGTTGACGGCGGGAACCGTCAGGGGGTGCTGCCACCGATGGCGCCGGTGAACTCCTGTGCTGCCGGCAGCAGTGCGCGCAACAGTTCCCTTCGGCGACTGGCTGACATCACCGGGTTCTTCGTTGATACCGCCAGCGTTCCCACCGCTCGTCCATTGATGCCGTGCACCGGCACAGCCACACATGTCACCCCGAGCAGCAGTTCCTGGCGATCCAGGGCATAGCCGCGGTTACGCACCTCGAGGCATTCGGTGTACAACTGCTCCATGGTGGCGATCGTGTGTGGCGTGAAGGTCTCCAACGGCCGGACTCGGTAGGCCTCCAGGGCCGAGGGGTTGAAGGCAAGGAACACCTTGCCGCTGGCGCTGGCGTGCAGGGGCCGCCGAGAACCGAGCACGATGGGCGGTGACTTCTTGGAGATCTCGCTGTCGGCTGAGGCACTGGCCACTGTCACTGCGGTGCCCTGGTCCAGCACCGTCACGTGCACCGGCTCGTGGGTTCGTCCCGAGAGTTCCTCGCAGAACAACCGCGCGCGGCGCAGGAACTCTCGCTGGTCAGACGCATTCTGGGCCAGCGCCGCAATCGAGGGGCCCAGGCGGTAGTGCGCAGGACGAGTGGCATCCGAGACCATGCCGAGGGACTTCAAGGAACTTAGGTGACGATAGATGGAGCGGCGATGCAGACCGGTTCGTCCCTCGATCTCGGCGGCATCGGTGCCGGCGGGGCCAGCCTCCCCAACGGCTTCCAGCACGCGCAACGCGTTCTGAAGAACGGACGGGATCTGTGGCTCACTCATTTGGCCATTGTCCTCATCAGGACACTGATCTTCGAGATCCAGTGACATGGGCTGTCACTCAGCTGGTCGGACTTGTGTCCGATGAGAAGGATGGTGTCGGTGAACCGGGCCGAGCCGTGGCGCCCGGTCCAAGCCCTTGTCCCACCAGGAGGAGACCTCGATGAGCAGGATGCAGAGCCGTATCGTCGCCCGCCAAACGGCCCCGGTGAGCCTCGATCGCAACGAGGCCGAGCAGCAGTTGGCTGGCCAACGCTTCGATGTGCTCGTGGTTGGTGGGGGGATCACCGGGGTGAGTGTGGCCCTCGATGCGGTGACCCGCGGTCTCTCGGTCGCACTGGTGGAGCGGCACGACTACGCGTCGGGAACATCCTCGGCCTCGTCCAAGATGATCCATGGTGGGCTGCGCTACGTCGAGCAGAAGGAGTTTCGTCTGGTTTACCACTCCCTGCTGGAACGCCAACGCATGTTTGAGCGGGCCCCGCATCTGGTCAGTCGCCTGCCCTTCCTGTTCCCGATCTATCGCGAACACGGGGTGTTCGGGCCTCGCATGGCCCGGGCGATGCAGGGGGCGCTGTGGGTATATGACCTGCTCGGCGGCTGGCGTATCGGTCAGCGTCACCGCCGGATCAGCGCGGCGGAGACCTTGACGCACTGCCCGACCCTGGAACCCCAGGGTCTCCTGGGTGGCTTGCTCTACTACGACTGCCGCACCGACGATGCCCGGCTGACCCTGGCGGTGGGTCGCACAGCGGCACTCTTTGGAGCCGTACTGATCAACCACGCCGAACTGGTTGGCGTGCATGATGATGGCGGTCACTACACCTCAACCGTTCGGCTCAGCGATCCTGAGGGGACCCGGCGCGAGGTCGAGGTCGTCAGCTCGGTCGTTGTGAATGCTGCCGGGGTCTGGAGCGACAAAGTGGCCGCGCTGGATGAGCCCAACCACCCCAGCCGCATTCGTCCGGCAAAGGGGGTACACATCGTTGTTCCCTGGAACAAGGTGCGCAGCCAGTCGACACTGACCTTCCCGATGATCGGTGGCGCCCGCGGCAAGGGGGGCAAGGGATTCGTGCTCAGGTGGGGTGACGATTGCTATATCGGCACCACGGACAGCCCCTACGCCGAGGACCTCGACAGCCCCCGGTGTACACGCCAGGAAGCGCAGGTGCTGATTGACTCCCTGAACGCCGCCTTGACCACCACGCTCACCCTCGAGGACATCTCGGGCACCTGGGCGGCGCTGCGTCCACTCATCGACACCGGTGGCGCTGACACTGCTGAGTTGAGCCGCGAACACGAGGTGACAGTGCATGGCCGCATGGTCACTGTGGCTGGGGGCAAGCTCACCGTGGGCAGAGTGATGGCGGAGATCGCGGTCGACCGTGTCTGTGAGCTGCTCAAGGTTCGCCGCCGTACCCGGACGAAGGACTTGCCGCTGGTCGGAGGCGCCGGTTTCGATGCCCAGGCCGTGGAGGCTACCGGAGGTCGATTTGCCCACCTCGGTGGCCGCTACGGTGCAGAGGCCCGGTTCGTTGACGACCTGGTGGTAGCTGACCCGCGGCTGGGGGAGCGGGTCGTCGAGGAACTGCCCTATCTCTGGGCTGAGGTGGTCCACGCCATTCGTCACGAAGGGGCCACCACCGTGGAGGATGTGCTGGTGCGACGCCTGCCGATCCGCTACTTCCAGGCTGAAGCGGCGGCGCGGGTTGCACCCCGGGTGGCAGAGGTTATCGCCCAGGAACTGGGGGTCCCTGCATCGGTGCTGGATCAGCAGGTTGCCGATCTGGTTGCCGACGTGCGGGCCGAATGCGCGGAACTCATGACGTGATCAGACGAGAGGCAGAGGCGCAGGAGGATCCCGTCGGTCATCCGGCGTCAGCGGGGTGCGGGGATGGACAGGTCGCCGTGGTTTGAGGCCTCGGTGCCGCTGATCTGCCGGAAGAACACGGAGGTGTCGGTGATCTCCTCAATGACTGCCCACGACCAGAAGCCGGGACGGCCAGCGACGACAACATTGCCAACCCTGAGGAGACTGGTGTCCTTGGGCAGGCGCGCCATGTTCCGGTCCTCATCGTCGACCATGTTCAAGTCGGCATCGATGTCGATCTGGATCATCAGGGTGCCTCCTTTCAACAGGTGCCCTGCTCGAAGAATGGGTTCTGTTCAATAGTGTAGGGCGTGGCGAGAAAGGCATCGATGAGCTCGGTGGCGCTACCTGCAGTGACACGCACCGCACCATGGTCACCACTGATCAGGCGGCCGTCGGTCACGTCATAGTGCGGTTCGCGGCCACTTGGCACTAGCGTGAGTCCCCGCGCGGTGAAGGCCCCGGCCCGGTAAATAAATGGCGACCCTGCTGGCTCGCCTAGTCTTCTCCTGCAGCACACGGATGAGCGGCCACGTGCCTGAGAGCAGCCACAGTGACAGACCGAAGTAGCCGAACTCGGCGTGATTGAAGGTTGCATCGTCCATCAGAACAGCGCGATCGTAGTCGTGTCCGTCGGCATACTCCTGGAAGAGGGCGCGCACCAACCGGGCCTCACCTGACAGCGGAGGTGAGGGTCGAAGCGTGCGTCGTCGGACCATAAGGGGATCGTTTCAGCGGCCACCGACAGTTCCTGCTTCGCTTGAGGTGATCTTCGCCTGTGCCCTGTTGGGCCCTGGCTCAGCGTTACCGACTGGGCTCGTCCAAGCGACCAAACTGGCCTGGGGAGGGTTCGTGGTCGTCCGTGATGAGGCTGGAGGGTCAAGTCCCGGGTAGTGGTGTAGCGGTTGGTGATCCTGTGGGGCGGGGTTAGCTGGCGAGTGCGGGCATGGTGGTCTCCTGTTCGGGCTGGTTGGTGATGCGGGTCATGCGGCTCTTGGCGAGGGTTTCGAGGCCGAGGTAGCGGCGTCCTTCGGCCCATTCATCGGTTTGCTCGGCCAGGACAGCGCCGACGAGCCGGACGATTGCGCCCCGGTTCGGGAAGATCCCCACGGAATCGGTGCGGCGGCGGATCTCCCGGTTCAACCGTTCGGTGGGGTTGTTCGACCAGATCTGGTGCCAGACCTCGACGGGGAACTGGGTGAACGCGAGGATGTCGGCCCGGGCCGCATCGAGGTGCTCGGTGGCCTCGGGCAGCTTGTCGGCGGTGTAGTCCAGCAGCCGGTCGAACTGGGCGTGGACGGCATCGGCGTCGGGCTGGTCGTAGACCGAGTGCAGCATCGCCTTCACCGCGGGCCACAGACTTTTCGGGGTGATGGCCATCAGGTTCGCGCTGTAGTGGGTGCGGCACCGCTGCCAGGACGCTCCGGGCAGGTTCGCCGCGACCGCCTCGACCAAACCCGTGTGGGCGTCGGAGGTCACGAGACGGACCCCGCTCAGGCCGCGGGCGACCAGGTCGGCGAAGAACTCGTTCCAGGCCGGGCCGGTCTCGCTGGTGGCGACGCGCAGGCCGAGGACTTCGCGGTGCCCGTCTGCGTTGACTCCGGTCGCGAGCATCACCACCGAGTTGATGACCCGGCCGCCCTCGCGGACCTTCATGGTCAACGCGTCCGCGGTGACGAAGGTGAACGGCCCGGCCTCGCCCAGGGGTCGGTGGCGGAACTGCTCGACGTGTTCGTCCAGCTCGGCGGCCATCCGGCTCACCTGGGACTTCGACAGCCTGTCGATTCCCAATGCCTTGACCAGCTTGTCCATCCGGCGCGTGGACACGCCGGCGAGGTAACAGTCCGCGACCACGGTGATCAGGGCAGTCTCGGCGCGCTTGCGGCGTTCCAGGAGCCAGTCAGGGAAGTAGCTGCCGGTGCGTAGTTTCGGGATCGCGAGGTCGATCGTGCCGGTGCGGGTGTCGAGGGCGCGGTGGCGGTAGCCGTTGCGTTGCGCGGCCCGGCCCGGGGTGGGCTGGCCGTAGTCGGCGCCGACCACCGCGTCAGCATCAGCACTGAGCAGGGCGTTGAGCATGGTCTGCAACAGACTGCGCATCATGTCCGGTGATGCCTCGGTAAGCAGCTCGCCAAGAACGCGGGCAGGGTCGACAATGTGTGGAGCGGTCATCGTGATGGTCCTTCTCGAGTGAGTTGTGAGAGATGAACTCGAGGATCACGCGGTGACCGCCCTGTCGTCCAGACCCGGGCCGCCCCGCTACACCACTATCTGGGACTCAACT
>NZ_JBNJRW010000019.1:0-30403 GCF_050113895.1 Aestuariimicrobium sp. Y1814
CCGGATGGTGTGGGTCGGAAGCCGGATTTGACTCTGGTGGGGGGCCCGGGTAGTGTTGCTGAGGTTGTCGCGAGGCAGCGGAAGTAGCTCCTGGCTAGGGGTTTCACTGGTTTTCAGTGGCTCGGGGTTGGGGGTGGCCGGTGGGCCGGTGGGTTTGACAGCCTGCGGGTGGATCGGTAGTGTTTTTCAGGTTGCCCCTTGCTGAGGCTCTCGGATTTGAGGGTTGAGGTGTGGGACGCGGTCGGATCTTGAGAACTCAACAGCGTGTCTAAAGTCAATGCATAGTTTTATTTTTGCATCCTGACTGTGCCATCTTTGTGGTGGTGGGGTTGGGGTGTGTTTTTTCCCGTGCCATGCCTTTTGGGTGTGGTTTGGGTTCCTTTGATTGATGGACAGTTGAAGACCAGCTTGGTTTTCTTTTGCTGGGCATCGAACTTGTTGACGTCGTGATGCTGGCTGCCTTTGGGTGGTTGGTGTTTGGCGATATTTTTCAACGGAGAGTTTGATCCTGGCTCAGGACGAACGCTGGCGGCGTGCTTAACACATGCAAGTCGAACGGTAAGGCCCTTCGGGGTACACGAGTGGCGAACGGGTGAGTAACACGTGAGTAATGTGCCCTTGACTCTGGGATAACAGTTGGAAACAGCTGCTAATACCGGATATGACCTGGTCCTGCATGGGGTTGGGTGGAAAGCTTTTGCGGTCTTGGATCAACTCGCGGCCTATCAGCTTGTTGGTGAGGTAGTGGCTCACCAAGGCTTCGACGGGTAGCCGGCCTGAGAGGGCGACCGGCCACACTGGGACTGAGATACGGCCCAGACTCCTACGGGAGGCAGCAGTGGGGAATATTGCACAATGGGCGCAAGCCTGATGCAGCAACGCCGCGTGCGGGATGACGGCCTTCGGGTTGTAAACCGCTTTCACCTATGACGAAGCTTTTTGTGACGGTAGTAGGAGAAGAAGCACCGGCCAACTACGTGCCAGCAGCCGCGGTGATACGTAGGGTGCGAGCGTTGTCCGGAATTATTGGGCGTAAAGAGCTTGTAGGCGGTTGATTGCGTCAGAAGTGAAAACTCAGGGCTTAACCCTGAGCCTGCTTCTGATACGGGTTGACTAGAGGGAAGTAGGGGAGAACGGAATTCCTGGTGGAGCGGTGGAATGCGCAGATATCAGGAGGAACACCGGTGGCGAAGGCGGTTCTCTGGACTTTTCCTGACGCTGAGAAGCGAAAGCGTGGGGAGCAAACAGGCTTAGATACCCTGGTAGTCCACGCCGTAAACGGTGGGTACTAGGTGTGGGGGACTTCCACGTTCTCCGTGCCGTAGCTAACGCATTAAGTACCCCGCCTGGGGAGTACGGCCGCAAGGCTAAAACTCAAAGGAATTGACGGGGCCCCGCACAAGCGGCGGAGCATGCGGATTAATTCGATGCAACGCGAAGAACCTTACCTGGGTTTGACATGTACCGGAAACATTCAGAGATGGGTGCCCCCTTTTGGGTCGGTATACAGGTGGTGCATGGCTGTCGTCAGCTCGTGTCGTGAGATGTTGGGTTAAGTCCCGCAACGAGCGCAACCCTCGTCCTATGTTGCCAGCGGGTAATGCCGGGGACTCATGGGAGACCGCCGGGGCCAACTCGGAGGAAGGTGGGGATGAGGTCAAGTCATCATGCCCCTTATGTCCAGGGCTTCACGCATGCTACAATGGCTGGTACAAAGGGCTGCGAACCTGTAAGGGTGAGCGAATCCCAAAAAGCCAGTCTCAGTTCGGATTGGGGTCTGCAACTCGACCCCATGAAGTCGGAGTCGCTAGTAATCGCAGATCAGCAACGCTGCGGTGAATACGTTCCCGGGGCTTGTACACACCGCCCGTCAAGTCATGAAAGTCGGTAACACCCGAAGCCGGTGGCCCAACCCTTGTGGAGGGAGCCGTCGAAGGTGGGACTGGTAATTAGGACTAAGTCGTAACAAGGTAGCCGTACCGGAAGGTGCGGCTGGATCACCTCCTTTCTAAGGAGTCTGTTTGGCCGGCACCACCTCTTGAGGGGTGTTTGGTCCAAGTGCTGGTTCCGGGGCGTGTGTTCCCGGCCGGCGCAGGCACTTTGTGGAGCATTGACCTGCGGATCTGTGGTGATGCTGTTCGTTCAGTACTGCCCAACTCGTTTCGTCTTCGGACGCTGGTGGGTTTGGGTGTGGAAGTCGACGGTGTCAGTTATGGGTCCTGGACACGTTGTTGGGTCCTGAGGGGCCGACCGTTCACACTTCTTGTGGGTGTGTGTGGTTGTGTTTCTTGGCGGACCATGGTCTGCACGTCCCTGGTTGTTGGGGGGTGTGGGGGTGGGCTCGGTTGTTGTTTGAGAACTTCACAGTGGACGCGAGCATCTTTGTAGATTTTTGTTTTTTGTTGGACAAGCTACTAAGTGCGATCGGTGGATGCCTAGGCACCAAGAGCCGATGAAGGACGTTGTAACCTGCGATAAGCCTTGGGGAGCTGGTAAACGAGCTGTGATCCGAGGATTTCCGAATGGGGAAACCTGGAATACCGGAGTCATGTCCGGCGACCTCTGCCTGAATATATAGGGCAGTTGGAGGGAACGTGGGGAAGTGAAACATCTCAGTACCCACAGGAAGAGAAAACAATAGTGATTCCGTGAGTAGTGGCGAGCGAAAGCGGAAGAGGCCAAACCGTGCGTGTGTGAGAGCTGGCAGGCGTTGCATGTGCGGGGTTGTGGGAGCATTCAGTCGGGACTGTCATCCTGGCAGGGAGTTAGAAATGATGGGTGAAGTTGAACGGTCTGGGAAGGCCGAGCGTAGAGGGTGAGACTCCCGTAAACGTAAGTTCGTCACTCCTGAGTGTTTTCCCAAGTAGCACGGAACCCCTGAAATTCCGTGTGAATCTGGCGGGACCATCCGCTAAGCCTAAATACTCCTTGGTGACCGATAGCGGACAAGTACCGTGAGGGAAAGGTGAAAAGTACCCCGGGAGGGGAGTGAAATAGTACCTGAAACCGATCGCATACAATCCGTCGGAGCCTTTCGGGGTGACGGCGTGCCTTTTGAAGAATGAGCCTGCGAGTTAGTGGTGTGTGGCGAGGTTAACCCGTGTGGGGGAGCCGTAGCGAAAGCGAGTCCGAACAGGGCGTTGAGTCGCATGCTCTAGACCCGAAGCGTAGTGATCTATCCATGGCCAGGGTGAAGCGAGGGTAAGACCTCGTGGAGGCCCGAACCCACTTGGGTTGAAAACCGAGGGGATGAGCTGTGGATAGGGGTGAAAGGCCAATCAAACTACGTGATAGCTGGTTCTCCCCGAAATGCATATAGGTGCAGCGTTGCGTGTTTCTTGCCGGAGGTAGAGCACTGGATGGTCTAGGGGGCCCACAAGCTTACCGAAATCAACCAAACTCCGAATGCCGGTAAGTGAGAGCGCAGCAGTGAGACTGCGGGCGATAAGGTTCGTAGTCGAGAGGGAAACAGCCCAGATCATCAGCTAAGGCCCCTAAGTGGTAACTAAGTGGAAAAGGATGTGGAGTCGCGGAGACAACCAGGAGGTTGGCTTGGAAGCAGCCATCCTTGAAAGAGTGCGTAATAGCTCACTGGTCAAGTGATTCTGCGCCGACAATTTAGCGGGGCTCAAGTTATCCGCCGAAGCTGTGGCATTCACGCGTGTACCTGACCCTTTTGGGTCCAGGTGTGTGGATGGGTAGGGGAGCGTCGTGTGTGCGGTGAAGCTGCGGGGTGACCTGGTGGTGGAGTGCACACGAGTGAGAATGCAGGCATGAGTAGCGAATGACGGGTGAGAAACCCGTCCGCCGAATATCCAAGGGTTCCAGGGTCAAGCTAATCTGCCCTGGGTAAGTCGGGACCTAAGGCGAGGCCGACAGGCGTAGTCGATGGACAACGGGTTGATATTCCCGTACCGGCGAAAACGAGCAAGTGTCGAATGAGTTGATGCTAAGGACGGAAGGCATTTGATCCCTTCGGGGTGATGGTGCTGACTCTCTGACCCAATGCTTTAGTAGGCAAGCTGCGGAGGGACGCAGGAAGGTAGCCCATCCCGGGCGATGGTTGTCCCGGGCTAAGTGTGTAGGGTGTGTGGTAGGTAAATCCGCCATGCGTGTGCCTGAGACATGAGGGGGAGCAGACTTTGGTCTGTGACTGGGTGATCCTATGCTGCCTAGAAAAGCTTCGTGAGTATTGTTTAGCCGCCCGTACCCCAAACCGACACAGGTGGATAGGTAGAGAATACCAAGGCGATCGAGATAATCATGGTGAAGGAACTCGGCAAAATGCCCCCGTAACTTCGGGATAAGGGGGACTGGATACGTGATGCCACTTGCTGGCTGATGCGTTGAAAGTCGCAGAGACCAGGCCCAAGCGACTGTTTACCAAAAACACAGGTCCGTGCCAAGTCGTAAGACGATGTATACGGACTGACTCCTGCCCGGTGCTGGAAGGTTAAGGGGAAGTGTCAGCGTGAGCGAAGCACTGAACTTAAGCCCCAGTAAACGGCGGTGGTAACTATAACCATCCTAAGGTAGCGAAATTCCTTGTCGGGTAAGTTCCGACCTGCACGAATGGAGTAACGACTTGGGCGCTGTCTCCACCATGAACTCGGCGAAATTGCATTACGAGTAAAGATGCTCGTTACGCGCAGCAGGACGGAAAGACCCCGGGACCTTTACTATAGTTTGGTATTGGTGATTGGGACGACTTGTGTAGGATAGGTGGGAGACTTTGAAGCGGGCACGCCAGTGTTCGTGGAGTCATCGTTGAAATACCACTCTGGTCGTTCTGGTTATCTAACCTAGGTCCATTATCTGGATCAGGGACAGTGCCTGATGGGTAGTTTGACTGGGGCGGTCGCCTCCCAAAAGGTAACGGAGGCGCCCAAAGGTTCCCTCAGCCTGGTTGGCAATCAGGTGTTGAGTGTAAGTGCACAAGGGAGCTTGACTGTGAGAGGGACACCTCGAGCAGGGACGAAAGTCGGGACTAGTGATCCGACGGTGGCACATGGAAGCGCCGTCGCTCAACGGATAAAAGGTACCCCGGGGATAACAGGCTGATCTTGCCCGAGCGCTCACAGCGACGGCATGGTTTGGCACCTCGATGTCGGCTCGTCGCATCCTGGGGCTGTAGTCGGTCCCAAGGGTTGGGCTGTTCGCCCATTAAAGCGGCACGCGAGCTGGGTTCAGAACGTCGTGAGACAGTTCGGTCCCTATCCGCTGCGCGCGTAGGAATCTTGAGAAGGGCTGTCCTTAGTACGAGAGGACCGGGACGGACCAACCTCTGGTGTGCCAGTTGTCCTGCCAAGGGCACGGCTGGTTGGCTACGTTGGGGAGTGATAACCGCTGAAAGCATCTAAGCGGGAAGCACGCTTCAAGATGAGGGTTCCCACAGATGAATCTGGTAAGGCCCCCGGCAGACCACCGGGTGATAGGTCGGATGTGGAAGTGCTGAGAGGCATGGAGCTGACCGATACTAATAGGCCGAGGGCTTGTCCCTCACACTCAATTTGTCTACAAAGATGCTACGCGTCCACTGTGTTGTTCTCGAGGAACAACCAAGCACCCGGTCCGGCCGGCCCTTGTGGGTCTGGCTGGCAGGGGTTCTGGTTGATATCTCCATAGTGTTACGGTGGCCATGGCGAAAGGGAAACACCCGGCTCCATTCCGAACCCGGAAGTTAAGCCTTTCAGCGCCGATGGTACTGCAGGAGGGATCCTGTGGGAGACTAGGACGCTGCCGGACTTCAACACACCCCCTGGTGAGTCCCCTGATCGGGACACACCAGGGGGTGTTTTCATACCCTGGGAAGGGCAGGCGCCCGGGGTCGGTGCGCTGGGCAACAACCCCGGGGCGGGCAGCTCACCAGCCGCCACCACCACCACCGCCGGCGCCACCGCCACCGCTGAAGCCCGAGCCACCACTGGAAGAGTTCGCGGCATTCGCAGAGGCCTGGATGGCACTCTCCATGCTGCTGGTCAGGCTGTTCATCGTCGAGGCGAAGCCGTAACCCATCGCATACCCGCGTCCACCGCCGTACCAGGAGGTGTCACCGTAGTAGCGACCATCAGCGGCGAGCTTCTCGAAGATCCTCGTCCACCGGTCGGCCACGCCGAAGGCAATGGCGTAGGGGAGGTAACGGGAGAACACATCAATGTCCTCCTCGAACTTGATCTGGTCGGCCTCTGCGGTGCTCAGGTACAGCTCGAAGCCCTTCGCCTCGGCGTAGACCGCCGAACCCTCGGGGGTCCTCGCCGGCATCGAGGAGCTGAAGATCATCAGCACCACGCCGGCCACCGCAATGCCGAGCGGCCACAGCCCCACGCCCAGGAATCCGAGCAGGAAGCTCAGGCCCAGCCCGGCCACCACCAGCGCGACACCACCCAGCGCCGCCAGGGTACGGGCGGTGTTGGGGTTCTCGCGGAACCACTTCAACGGCGGGTTCGACACCCGGGTGTACAGGTCGGTCTTGGCGGTCGACAACGCCTTGCCGCGCGACTCGTCCTTGAGGTCCTTGGTGGTCACCACCTGGGAACCCTTGAACAGCGTGTTCAACAGCTTGCTCTCGTAGGCCTCCATCTGGTCCCTGCCGTTCAGCCGGATGAACCGCTGGTTCTTCTTGTCGATCGGCTCGATGCGCATGTGGCCGCGCACCGCCAGGTCGATGAGAGTGGCGGTGACATCCTTCATGTCTGCCTTCTCGTCGATCAGGGTGCCGATCTCACCGGGGCGGGCCCCCTTCGGGGGGCGGAAGGCGACAGCCACCGGAGCGCTCTTGTCACGTGCCCCGACCGCGGCGCCCTGGCCCTTCAGCGGGGTCATCCCGGGGGCGACACCCCGCCAGGCCTGGTCTCGTCCCTTGCGGCGCACCAGCATTGCGGCGCCACCGATGCTGGCGGCCCCGATCACGCCGGCGCCGGCCAGGTTGGTCGCGTTCAGCGGGAACATGTTCCCGACGTGGTAGCGGGTGGTGGTGCGGAAGTCGGCGTTGGTGAAGGTCCCCGCCGGGTAGCCGGCAACCACCTGCAGGCCCTGCCCCTTGGCCAGGCGGGCCTGCGTCCACACCATCTGCGTGGCCGGGTCAGGGGCCGTGCAGGAGTTCTGGTAGCTGCGGCCCTCCCAGCAGGCCGTGCGGCGGGGCTCGGCGGGGCTGTTCACGGTGACCCGGACATCCTGCAGCGGCACCTGCCAGCCGGTGCCGATCGCGTTCCAGTTGAACTCGTCCATCAGCGACTCGGGGTGGTTCGGGTACAGGATGCCGTGCACGGTGTAGGTGATCTTGTAGTTCTGCACACCACGGTAGGTCGACCCCTCACGGCCCACGCGCAACACCAGGTTGCCGTTCTCGTGGGTGATCAGCTGGTCGGTGTTGGCGCCGGTGCCGCTGGTCACGCTCACGATGGTGGTGTCCAGCATGCGCCACTCGTCCGGGTCATTGGTGCGCATGCGTTCGGGCAGCACGATGAACGGCCCGTGCCCGGAGTCATTGGAGAAGTCGAAGTCGAGGTCGATCTCGACGGTGGTCATGCCCCCGTCCTGGGCCGGGGTGGCGGTCACGTGGTACTTGGTGATCCGCCAGGAGCTGGGCGTGTCATCGTCGGCACGCGCGGTCGTCGCCGCGGCCAGCGAGAAGCCGCATGCCAGCAGCAGGGCTGCGAGCCCCACCAGTAGTCGTTGGAGCGGTCTGGGAATTCGGCTCATGAACCGAGGGTAGTCCGCAGGCAGTTCGCCCACATCAGCCACAAGTCGGAAATCTTGGCCCCGATCGGTTCACGCCTCGACGCCGAGCACCCCCGCAACCTCCCGGCGCAGCTCGGCCAGGGCCTCGTCGGCCTCGGCCCGGGCAGCGGCCAGGTCCGACCGGGCTGCCTCGGCGGTGCCGCGCACCTCCAGGTAGGCCTTCAGCTTAGGTTCGGTCCCCGAGGGGCGGACGACCACGTGCAGCCGCTCACCGGTGATCTCGACGGCGTCGGTGGGGGGCAGGTGAGACCCCGGTGCCGGCGTGGACAGGTCGACGACGCTGACGGGGGCGCCGAGCAGCTGCGCGGGCGGGTTGGCCCGCAGCCTCGCCATGGCGGCACCAATCAGCGACAGGTCGCTCACCCGGACGGTCAGCGGCCGGGTGGCATGCACCCCGTAGGTGCGGGCGATCTCGTCCAAACGGTCGGCCACCGTCAGCCCCTCGGCCTTCAACGAGGCCACCAGCCGCAGGGCCGTGACCAGGGCGGTGATCCCGTCCTTGTCCGGCACGTGGCTCGGGTCGCAGCAGTACCCGATCGCCTCCTCATAGCCGTAGGCCAGGTTCGGCACCCGCCCGATCCACTTGAAGCCGGTCAGGGTGGTGGTGAAGGGTCGGCCAGCGGCCGCAGCCATTCCTCCGAGCAGGGTGGAGGAGACCACCGAGTTCGCGTAGGTGCCCTCGACACCGCGACGCAGCGCATCGTCACCCAGCAGCGCACCGAACTCGTCACCGGTGAGCATCCGCCACCGGCCGTCGACCACCGCGGCGAGAGCGCAACGGTCGGCGTCCGGGTCGTTGGCCACCACCACGTCGACGGCCAACTCTTCGGCCAGCGCGAGGGCCAGGTCGATGGCGCCGGGTTCCTCCGGGTTGGGGAAGGCCACGGTGGGGAAGCTCGGGTCGGGCTCGTGCTGCGCGGCCACACTCGAGCCGGCCGGGAAGCCGGCGGCAGCCACCGCCTGCTCGACGACCCGGGCACCGACCCCGTGCATCGCCGTGTAGACCCAGCTGACATCCCGAGGCGCCTCGGCCGGCACCAGCTCGCCGCAGCGGGCCGCGTAGCCGGCCACCAGCTCGTCACCGACCATCGAGTACGCCGAGGAGCGGGCGATCCGGTCCAGCGGGGCGGCGGCCACCTCGGCGATCTTGTCGGCGATCTCGCCGTCGTCGGGCGGGATGATCTGGGAGCCGTCACCCAGGTAGACCTTGTAGCCATTGTCCTGCGGCGGGTTGTGGGAGGCGGTCACCACCACCGCCGCCACACACCCGAAGTGGCCGATGCCGAAGGCCACCACCGGCGTCGGGGTCGGCTGGTCGGTGAGCATCGCCTCGAACCCGGCGGCCTGCATGATCTCGGCCGTGTCGCGGGCGAAGACGTCGGAGTTGTAGCGGGCGTCATAGCCGATCAGCACCTTGCCGCCGCGATGCCCCTTGTCGAGCAGCCATTGCGCGAAGCCGGCGGCCGCCCGGCTGACCACGACGCGGTTCATCCTGGCCGGCCCCGGGCCCAGCGCGGCCCGCAGGCCGGCGGTGCCGAAAGTCAGCGGCCCCGAGAAGGAATCGGTCAGCACCTCGGTCGCGTCGGCGTCCCCACCCCGGGAACGCTCGAGCAGGTCGGCCAGCGCCGCGGCGGTGGCCGGGTCGGGGTCCGCGGCCTGCCAGGCCTCGGCCTGCTGGTACAGGGCCTCCAGCCCACCGGCACTCACAGCGCACCCACCAGGTCGCGCAGCAGCACCGCGAGCCGGGACGAGGCCGCTTCACCGGCAGCCAGGACCTCGGCATGGTCCAGGGCGGCGTCGGTGATGCCGGCCGCCGCATTGGTCACCAGCGAGATGCCCAGGATCTCCATGCCCGCCTCACGGGCGGCGATCGCCTCCAGGGCCGTCGACATGCCGACCAGGTCACCACCCAGCACCCGCGCCATCCGGACCTCGGCGGGGGTCTCGTACTGCGGGCCGGGGAACTGCACGTAGACGCCCTCGTCCAGTGAGGGGTCGATGCCGCGGGCCAGTTCCCGCAGTCGCGGCGTCCAGGTGGTCGTCATGTCGATGAAGGTGGCCCCGGTCAGCGGGGTGGCGCCGGTCAGGTTGATGTGGTCGGCGATCAGTACCGGGGTCCCCGGCGGCCAGGCGGGGTTCAGGCCACCCGCCCCGTTGGTCAGCAGCAGCGTGCCGACCCCGAGCGCTGCCGCGGTCCGCACGCCGTGCACCACCGCGGCCACCCCGCGTCCCTCGTAGTAGTGGGTGCGGCCGGTGAAGACCAGCGCGGTGCGGCCGGCGGCAGTGCGCACGACCAGCAGTCGTCCGCCGTGCCCGGCGACAGCCGGGGCGCTGAAACCGGGCAGTTCGGCCAGGTCGAGGTCGGCCAGCGGCTCCCCGAGCTGGTCGGTGCCGGACTTCCAGCCGGAACCGAGCACCAGGGCGATGTCGGCGCCGGTGATGCCGGTGCTGCTGGCAATGTGGTCGGCTGCCTCACGGGCAAGCGCGAAAGGGTCGTTGACGGCTCCAGTGGCGTTCACCGTCCCACTGTAGAGCAGCCGACCCGCGCGCGGTGGGCGTCAGGGCCGCCGCGTGGGGGCATGTCTGACAGAATGAGGCACGTGACCAGTGTTGTGATCCTAGGTGGTGGGCCGGGCGGCTACGAGGCTGCCCTCGTCGGGGCGCAGCTGGGGGGTGAGGTGACCCTCATCGAGCGCGATGGGCTGGGCGGGGCGGCGGTGCTGACCGACTGCGTGCCCTCCAAGACCCTGATCGCCACCGCCGAGGTGATGAGCAGCATCCACCGGGCGGCCGAACTCGGCTTGCGGATCTGGGAGACCGGTCCCGATGCCTCGGTGGCCTCCAGCGTGACGGTCGACCTGGCCATGGTCAACCAGCGCGTGATGGACCTGGCCCGCGCCCAGAGCACCGACATCACCGCGAAGCTGCGCAGCCAGGACATCCGCATCATCGACGGCGTCGGCCGCCTGGCGGGGCCCGAGACGGTGGTGGCGACCCACGCCGACGGCACCGAAGAGACCATCGCGGCCGACATCATCCTGGTCGCCACCGGCACCACCCCCCGGGAACTGCCCACGGCCGCCTGCGACGGTGAGCGGATCCTGAACTGGAAGCAGGTCTACAACCTCACCGAACTGCCCGAACGGCTGATCGTGGTCGGCTCCGGCGTGACCGGCGCAGAGTTCGCCAGCGCCTACGACGAACTGGGTGTCGACGTCGTGCTGGTCTCCTCGCGCGACAAGGTGCTGCCCGGCCAGGACAGCGATGCCGCCGAGGTGCTGCAGGAAGTCTTCGAACGTCGCGGCATGCAGATCATGTCGCGTTCCCGCGCGGTGTCCGCGGTGCGCGAGGCGGACGAGGTCGTGGTCGCCCTCGAGGACGGCCGCGAGGTACGCGGCTCGCACGTGCTGATGGCCGTGGGGGCGCTGCCCAACACCGAGGGACTGGGCCTGGAGGAGGCCGGGGTCGAACTGGGCCCCGGTGGGCACATCGTCACCGACGGTGTTTCCCGGACGACCGCGCGGGGCGTCTACGCCGCCGGCGACTGCACCGGGGTCTTCGCGCTGGCCTCGGTGGCCGCCATGCAGGGCCGCATCGCGATGTGGCACGCGCTGGGTGACCGCGTCGCCCCGCTGGACATGCAGAAGGTCAGTTCGAACGTCTTCACCTCACCCGAGATCGCCACCGTGGGCATGACCCAGCAGCAGGCCGCCAGCAGCGAACTGCGCATCGCCACGGTGATGCTGCCGCTCAACTCGAACGCCCGCGCCAAGATGCAGGGCCTGCGCGACGGTTTCGTCAAGCTGTTCTGCCTGCCGGTGACCGGCATCATCCTGGGTGGGGTGGTCGTGGCGCCGCACGCCTCGGAGCTGATCCACGCGATCGCGGTGGCGGTCTCGGAGCGGCTGACCGTCGACCAGTTCAGCACGGACTTCACCGTCTACCCCTCGCTGTCGGGGTCG
This sequence comes from Aestuariimicrobium sp. Y1814, assembly GCF_050113895.1. Taxonomy (NCBI): domain Bacteria; kingdom Bacillati; phylum Actinomycetota; class Actinomycetes; order Propionibacteriales; family Propionibacteriaceae; genus Aestuariimicrobium; species Aestuariimicrobium sp. Y1814. The sequence goes on from NZ_JBNJRW010000019.1 coordinate 11,703, forward strand.
GTCGCCGAGGCAGCCCGCCAGCTGCATTCTCGGGGGGTCACCCCCGAGCTGACCGTCTGAGCGTCGGCTGACCGGTCCGGCGCCGTCAGCCGGTGTGCCGCCCCGAACGGCGCGGCCGGTCCTCCGGGGCGTCCTGCGGGGTCGGGTGGGCTTCGTCGGCCAGGCTCGGCAGGGAACCGGCCAGGCGCCTGCTGGCCGAGGTGTTCAGCCAGCCCTCGTACCAGCCGCGTGCCCACGGTCGGACGACCTCGCCGGCCTCCCACCAGGCGACCCGTCGTCCCTGCAGTGACACGGTGCGCGAGTAGGGGTTGGCGCCCGAGCGCAGCCGTTCGGCATCGGCGGCGCAACTGGGCACCCGTGCGGCGATGGCATCGGCCGTCGTCCACGCCACCACGGTGGCGCTGGGCCCGTGATTGGGGTTGAAGAAGCAGGGCGGCTTGCTGGCCGGACGAGGGTCATCGCTCAACCTGGCCACCAACTCAGCCAGCGCCTGGCGTGCCCGGGCCAGGTGCAGGGTGGTCTGGCGCACCTGCTCGGGGGTGTCAGCGGCCTCCACCGGCAACGTGGCCGCACCCTCGGCCAGGGCCTCGAGCTCGGGCTGCAGCTCCTCGCTGAGGGGGTCCCCGAGGTCGGCCAGCTCACGCAACTGGTGGGACTGCGCGGCCAGGTCGGCCCGGAACAGCGCCAGGTCAGCCTCGGCCAGCGATCGCGAAATCGCCCAGTGGTCGACGCTGTCCTCGGACTGCCTCAGAACCTGGGTCTCGTGGCGTCGATAGACCGCGAGAACGGCCACCAGGGCTGCCATTCCCACCAATAGGACACCGATGACGAGCGCAAGCACATCTGCCAGTCTCCCCACCCATGAGTGCAGAACTCAACCCCGGGCCGACACTCTCACACCAATTTCAGGCTGGCCCGGGGTTGAGGACAGATTCTGTGAATCTCTCAGGATTGTGGGGTCACTCGGCGTCGACGATCTCGCACAGCACCTGGCCGGAGCTGACCGAGTCACCGGCCGCCACGGCCACGTTCTTGACGATGCCGCCGCGATGGGCGTTGAGGGGCTGTTCCATCTTCATCGCCTCGAGGACCAGCACCAGCTGGCCTTCCTCGACGACATCGCCGTCGGTGACGGCCACCTTCACGATGGTGCCCTGCATGGGGGAGGGCAGCGCGTTGCCGGTGGGGGCCGACACCTTCGCCCCGCCACGGTCACGCTTGGTGGGCTTCTTCGCCTTGGCAGGTGCGCCGGCGGCGCGGCCGACCAGGTCGCCGGGCAGCTTGACCTCGATGCGTCGACCGTTGACCTCCACGGCGATAACCTGCGGTTCGACGCGGTCCTCGTCCTCACCGAGCAGCCCCGAGTAGGGGGCGATCTGGCCGGTGAACTCGGTCTCGATCCAACGGGTGTGCACGTCGAAGGAACCGTTTTCGGCGGTGTAGGCGGGGTCCTCGATGACGGCCTTGTGGAAGGGGACGACGGTGGGCATGCCGTCGATCACCAGTTCGGCCAGGGCGCGCCGCGAACGCTGCAGGGCCTCCTCGCGGGTGGCGCCGGTGACGATCAGCTTCGCGACCAGTGAGTCGAAGGCGCCGGGCACGGTCATGCCGGCGTGGTAGCCCTCGTCCACCCGCACGCCGGGGCCGGTGGGCGCCTGCCAGCTGATCACGGTGCCGGGGGCCGGCATGAAGTTGCGGCCGGCGTCCTCGGCGTTGATGCGGTACTCGATCGAGTGGCCCCGCACGACCGGGTCGTCGTAGCCGAGTTCCTCACCGGCGGCGATGCGGAACTGCTCCCGGACCAGGTCGAGGCCGGTGACCTCTTCGGAGACCGGGTGCTCGACCTGCAGGCGGGTGTTCACCTCGAGGAAGGAGATCAGACCGTCCTGGGCGACGAGGAACTCGCAGGTGCCGGCACCGACGTAGCCGGCCTCGACCATGATGGCCTTCGAGGCCGAGTACAGCCGCTCGACCTGCTCGGGGGACAGGAACGGGGCCGGGGCCTCTTCGACGAGCTTCTGGTGGCGGCGCTGCAGCGAGCAGTCGCGGGTGGAGACGACCACCACGTTGCCGTGGGCGTCGGCCAGGCACTGGGTCTCGACGTGGCGCGGCTTGTCGAGGTAGCGCTCGACGAAGCACTCGCCGCGACCGAAGGCGGTGACCGCCTCACGGGTGGCCGACTCGAACAGTTCGGGCACTTCCTCCAGCGTCCGGGCGACCTTCAGGCCACGCCCGCCACCGCCGAAGGCGGCCTTGATGGCGATCGGCAGGCCGTGCTCCTCGGCGAAGGCGACCACCTCGTCGGCGTCGGCCACCGGGTCGGGGGTGCCGGGGACCAGCGGTGCACCGACCTTCAGGGCAATGTGGCGTGCGCGCACCTTGTCGCCGAGGGCCTCGATGGCCGCCGGCGGGGGACCGATCCAGGTCAGGCCGGCGTCGATGACGGCTTGGGCGAACTCGGCGTTCTCGGCCAGGAAGCCGTAGCCCGGGTGGATGGCGTCGGCGCCGCTGCGCTCGGCCACCCCCAGGATCTTGGGAATGTTCAGGTAGGTCTCGGCAGGGGTGGCGCCGTCGAGCGAGAAGGCTTCGTCCGCCAGCTTCACGAACAGCGACTGCGCATCGGACTCGGCGTGAATCGCGACCGAGGCGATGCCGGCATCCCGTGCTGCACGAATGACACGAACGGCGATCTCACCGCGGTTGGCGACCAGAACCTTGCTGATGGCACCCATGTTGTCCTCCACTCCACCCGACGCTGGGCAGCGACCGTCGTTGGTCGCCTTGGGCGAGTCTAAGCCGAGCATTCGTCCTGGAAGACGGCTCGTACGAGTGGTGGACGCGCTGCGGGTGTGGGATTCGTCACACTCCCGGGAAATGGTGTGTGGGTCGTCGGCCCGCGGCTCGTGCGTGGGTCGTGCAGACGTGCGCGACAATGGGGCCCATGCTGGACAGGGAACGGTTGGCCCGGCCCTCGGTCGAGGTGGCGCCGCTGCTGCTGGGCGCGCGCCTGGTCTCCACCGTGGACGACGTGCTCGTCGCCGTCGAGATCACCGAGGTCGAGGCCTACCTGGGTGAACACGACCCCGGCTCCCACGCCTTCCGCGGCCTTACGGAGCGCAACCGGGTGATGTTCGGGCCCGCCGGCCACCTGTACGTCTACTTCACCTACGGCATGCACTGGTGCGCGAACGTGGTCACCGGCACCGAGGGCAGCGCCTCGGGCTGCCTGGTCCGCGCCGGACGAGTCGTCGAGGGCGCCGAGCAGGCCCGGCAGCGACGCCCGGCCGCCGCCCGCGACCGTGACCTGGCCCGCGGCCCCGCCAGGTTGGCGCAGGCCCTGGGCATCACCGGCACCCTCGGCGGCCACGACCTGGCCCACGACCCGGTGAGACTGGAACTGCCCGACCACCCCGTCACCGGGTTCCGCACCGGCCCCCGGGTGGGGGTCTCGGGCCCCGGCGGCGACGGCGACACCTACCCGTGGCGCTACTGGGTGCCGGGCGAACCCACCGTCTCGGCCTACCGTCGAAGCCAGCCCCGAAAGGATCGTCATGGACGTCACTGAACTGCTGAGCGCACTGATCCGCTTCGACACCTCCAACTACGGGGGTGGCCGCAGCGCCGGTGAACGAGACTGCGCCGAATGGATCGCCGACCTGCTGCGCGAAGCCGGGTGGGAACCACAGCTGTGGCACCGCGACGACGCCCCCGACCGGGTCTCGGTCAGCCTGCGCGTGCCCGGCACCGAACCCGACCTGCCGGGGCTGCTGGTGCACGCGCACACCGATGTCGTCCCCGTCGAGACCGACGACTGGTCGGTGCCGCCCTTCGAAGGCATCATCCGCGACGGCTACGTCTGGGGTCGCGGCGCCAACGACATGCTCGACACCGTCGCGGTGCTGTTGCACACCCTGCTGCGCTGGGGACGAGACGGCACCCGCCCCCGCCGCGACGTGCTGTTCCTGTTCGTCGCCGACGAGGAGGATGCCGGGCAGTGGGGGGCGCACTGGCTGGTCGACGAGCACCCCGAACTGTTCGCCGGCCTCGAGGTCGCCATCGGTGAGAGCGGGGCGGTCTGCGAACTGCTGCCCACCGCCGACGGCGGCCTCGCCCGGGTCTACACGATCAATGCCGGCGAGCGCGGCACCCAGCACATCCGGCTGACCGCCCAGGGCACCTCCGGGCACGGCTCGCGACCCTCAGGCGACGACGCCGTCCACCGGGTGCTGCATGCCCTGGTCCGCATCGCCGACCACGAGTGGCCGCTGACCATGTCGAACGTCGTCCAGGGCCACTACCAGGGGCTGTCGGCGGCACTGGGAGTCCCGATCGACTTCGACGACGAGGCCAGCCTGCTGCGACTGGTCGACTGGCTGGGCCCGCAGGCCGGGCCGCTGCGCTACATCCTGCGGCCGTCCTCGACCCCGACGGTGCTCCGGGCCGGCTACAAGGTGAACGTCGTGCCCGGCCTCGCGGTGGCCGAGGTGGACGTGCGGTGCCCACCGGGCACCGAGGACTTCGTCCACGACACCCTCGGCGAACTGGTCGGCGACCAGGTCAGCTACGAGTACATCACCCGGGGGGCGCCGCTGGAGGCGCCCACCGAGGGACCCTTCTGGGACGCCATGGTCGCCAGCATCCTGGCCCACGACCCCCAGGCGGTGGTCATCGGCGGCTGCATGGGCGGCGGCACCGACAACAAGGCCTTCGCCCGGCTCGGGATGGACACCTACGGGTTCACCCCCGCCCCCGCCGACCCGGAAGGGCGGGTGGCCGCGGGTTACCATGGAGTGGACGAGCGTGTTCCGGTGGCGAGCCTGCGTGGCGCCACCCAGATGATGCACGACTTCCTCCACACCGTCTGATCGGAGACACATGAACTGGGGAATCCTCGCGGTCGCGGCAGGTGTCGGCAGCCTGGTGGTGGCCGGGTTGTCCTACGCCGCCGGCAAAGTACATGTGAACGGCCACGTGCCCCGCTACGCCGAGCACTGGGGCCACCGGCCCGACGAGCACCCGGCCGACGTACTGCACTACGTCGCGCTCGGTGATTCCGCCGCCCAGGGGGTGGGCGCCTCCAGCGTCGAGAAGGGCTACGTCTCCCTGATCGGTGCCCGCCTGGCCCGAGAAACCGGACGACCGGTCTCGATCACCAACCTCTCGGTCTCGGGTGCGGTCAGCGACGACGTAGTCAGCGAACAGCTGGGCCAGCTGGACTCGTTGCCGTTCACCCCCGACATCATCACCATCGCGATCGGGGGCAACGACGTCGTCTACCCCCGCCACAACACCGAGTCGTTCGCCGCCTCGCTGACCACCATCCTCGAACGGCTGCCCACCGGGAGTTTCGTGGGTGACGTGCCGTGGTTCACCATCCCCGGCTTCAACGTGGTCTCGGGCCAGATGGCCACCCGCGCCCGGCAACTGATCACCGATCACGGCCACCACCTGGTCGAGATCCACCGCGCCTCGCGCAGCCTGGGCTACTGGAAGTACTACCTCAACGTCGCCCAGGACCTGTTCCACCCCAACGACGTCGGCTACGCGAAATGGGCCGACCTGTTCTGGGAGCAGATCGTCGAGTCCGGCACCCTGGAGCGCCTGCGCGCCGACCAGCTGCAGCCCGCGTGAACACCACCTCACGGCGCACCCTGCTGACCGGGGCAGCCGCCCTGCTGGTGCTGGCCGGCTGCTCGGCGGCCGATGGCACCGAGACGCCCAGTTCACCGTCCCGGTTGGCCAGCGCCCCGGCAGGGGGACAGCTGCTGCGTGAGCGTGGGATCAGCCACGGCCCGGCGAACATGGCCTTGCCGCAGGGCATCACGGTGACCCGCACGATCGACCAGCCGAACGTCGTCACCCTGGTCTTCGGCCCCGAGGACGGGCGCACCGTGCTCGACTACCTCACCCTCCACGCGGCCACCCTGGGCCTGCGGGACGTGCAGACCGGCCACGAGTCAATGGTCTTCACCCTCGACGGCTGGGACGGTGGGCTGACCACCTCGTCCGAGATCGCCGGCCTGACCCTGCGCCGCCAGCCCTAGCCTTGCTCGTCCGGCTTAATCGGCGTCGGTGAGTGCCTGGGTGGCGGCCGCACAGATCTCCTGGCGCAGGCGGTGCACCTGCCGGTCGCTGCGTCGCGGGTGCACCCGGTTGGCCAGCACCACCACCGACAGGTCCAGCGCGGGATTGATCATGATCCCGGTGCCGGTGAACCCGGCATGTCCCAGCGCCCGCGGAGCGGCCAACCAGTCCTGGCCGATCCGCAGGCCGAGGCTGTGGCCCCAGGGGGTCTCACTGCCGGCCAGCTCCCGGCCCAGGGTCGTCGGCAGCGCATTGGCCACCAGCAGGTCATGGCTGCACGGCAGGGTGTCGGTGCGGATCGCCTCGGTGAACTGCGCCAGTGCGTCCACGGTGGCGAACAGCCCGGCGTTGGCGCAGCGCCCACCCAACGACCAGGACGTCTCGTCATGGACGATGCCGCTGACCACACCACGCCCCAGCTCGGGCTGGTACTCGGTGGCCGCGACCGCGCCCGCCGGCGCGAACGCGATGCCTTCGGCCAGGTCCATCGGCTGAAGGACGAGGCTGGTCACCAGGTCGGCCCAGGCGCGCCCGGTGGCGGCCTCGGCCAGGGCCATCGCCGTGTTGTAGCCCACGCACGAGTAGGTCCACGCGGTGCCGGGGGAGTCCTGCAACGGCAGGGAAAGCAGGTCGGCGAGCAGGTCGCCGCGGCTGCCGGCCGACGCCGGCCACTCACCCAGCGGCTCGTCCAGCCCCAGCTCGCGGGCACGGTCGAGCGGCAGGAACCAGCCCGACCAGGTGGCCGGCAACCCGGAGGTGTGGCTGAGCAGGTGCCGCAGGGTGACCTGGGCACGCTCACCGTCGGCGAAGCTGGGCAGGTGCGCGGCCACCGCGTCGTCCAGGGCGAGGTCGCCGTGCTCGACCAGTTTCAGCAGGGTCACCGCCGAGACGACCTTGGTCACCGAGGCCAGGTCGAACCAGGTGTTGGTGTCGGCGGGTTCGGGGTGGGTGACTCGCGCACCGGCCACCCCCGGGTCGTCGGCGACGCCCTCGTGGCTGGCCAGCGTGCCGGCGCCGTAGCGGGCGATCGTGCGTCCCTCGTGGACGACCACCGCGCTGGCGGCGCTGCACCACTGGTCCTCGATCGCACGATCAACTCGCTCACTGACGATCGTCTGGATTTCTGGGGCCATGTCACCCGAGCCTAGTCTGCCGAGCCATGGGCCACTTGGTCCGTGCCCGACCCGGCAGGGGCCGGGACCAGCCAGGAACCACGGGCAGGGGTAGGGTCGGGACATGGATCGGGCAGCGCTGAGCGATGAACAGCACCGGGCCGTGCTGGGGGTGCTGCTGCCCGGTTTCGCCGGGACCACGGTGCCCGACTGGCTGGCCCCGCACGTGCGCGACGGCCTCGGCGGGGTGTGCCTGTTCGCGATGAACACCCCCGACGTGGCCACCACCCGATCGCTGTGCGACGCCCTCTCGGCGCTCAACCCTGACCTGTGCATCACCACCGACGAGGAAGGTGGCGACGTCAGCCGGCTCGAGGCTGCCCACGGCTCCTCGCTGCCCGGCAACGAGGCCCTCGGGGTGGCCGACGACGAGGCGCTGACCCGCGCCGCCGGTGCCGTGATCGGTGCCCTGGTCCGCGCCGCCGGGGTGCACCTCACCCTCGCCCCCGTGCTCGATGTCGCCTCCAACCCCGACAACCCGGTGATCTCGGTGCGCTCCTTCGGAGCCGACCCCGACCTGGTCGCCCGGCACGGGGGCGCCTACCTGGCCGGGCTCCACGACGCCGGGGTGGGGGGCTGCGCCAAGCACTTCCCGGGCCACGGTGACACCGCCGTCGATTCCCATGTGGGGCTGCCGGTGATCGACATCGACCCGGTGCTGCTGCGTGATCGTGACATCGCCCCGTTCGCGGCCGTGGCCCACGACTTGGACGCGGTGATGACCGCCCACATCGTGGTGCCGGCCCTCGGCCCCTACCCGGCCACCCTGTCGCCTTGGGCCTACGAGTTGCTGCGCAGCACCGGCTTCGACGGGCCGGTGATCACCGACGCGCTGGGCATGGCAGCGATCGCCGCCGGGGACGCCGACCACGCTCCCGGCATCGGTGAGGGCTGCGTCCGTGCCCTGGCCGCGGGCGCCGACCTGCTGTGCCTGGACGCCCCCCAGAACCGGGACCCGGAACTGCAGTTCAGTGAGGCCTACGCCAGCATCGCCGAAGGCCTGCTCAGCGGACGACTCGAGCTGGCCCGCCTGCAGGACTCTGCCGAGCGCACCCGCCGCTGCGTCCGGGCGGTCGTCGCCCGCCGGGGCTGGCAGCGTGATACCACGCTCGACCAGGCGGCTGTGGCCGCCGTTGGTGACGAAGTGGCGCTGCGGGCGCTGGAGACCGTCGGTGACGTGCGCGCCGGTGAGGCAGTGTGGGTCGCCGACCTGCGCCAGTCGGTCAACTGGGCCGCCGGTGACCTGGGGTCGGTGGTGATCGACACCCTCGCCGAGGAACTCGCCCCCGACATCAGCGTGCAGCCGGTGCTGGCCGGCAGCCTCGACCAGGTGCCGGCCGACCAGACCGTCGTGCTGGTCACCCGCCAGCCCCTGGTCGACGGCCACGAGGTGGCGGGCCTGGCCGCGGCCCTCGAACAGCGCCCCGACGCGATCGTGCTGCACGCCGGCATGTCCCGGGCAGCACCGGAGGCCCGGCGCAGGATCAACATCCACGGACTCGGTCGTCCGAACCTGCGCGCCGCGGCCGCCGCCCTGGCCGGGCGCACCCCGACCCGCTGACACCCCCGCTGACCCCCTGAGCACCCGACCCCGGAGGAGACCTGATGGCACTGAGCTGGAGCACCGAGCAGCGCAACCCCGACACGATGGCGATCGACACCCTGCCCAGCACCGGCATCGTCGAGGCAGTCATCGGCGCCGAACTCCACACTGCTGCCGCTGTGGCAGCAGTGCAGGGCCGGATCGCGCAGGCGGTCGACCTGGCCGTGGCCGCCATCAGCGCCGGTGGGCGGGTGCACTACGTGGGTGCCGGCACCTCCGGACGACTGGGGGTGCTCGATGCCGTCGAGCTGTACCCCACCTACCGCGCCGGGCCGGAGACGGTGGTCGCGCACCTGGCCGGGGGCGCCGAGGCGATGATGCAGGCCGTCGAGGGGGCCGAGGACGACGCCGAGGCCGGTGCCGCGCTGGTCGAGCAGGCGGGCGAGCACGACCTGTTCGTCGGGATCGCGGCCAGCGGCCGGACCCCCTTCGTCCGCGGTGCGCTGGAGGCCGCCCGTGCCCGCGGCCTGCGCACGGTGCTCATCTCGAACAACCCCGCCGCCCCGATCGCGGAGGTCGCCGACGTGGCGATCCTGCCCGACACGGGCCCCGAGGTGGTCACCGGGTCGACCCGGATGAAGGCCGCCACGGCCCAGAAGCTGGTGCTCAACACCTTCTCGACCGCCACCATGATCCGGCTCGGCAGGACCTACGAGAACCTGATGATCAACGTGGTGGCCACCAACGCCAAACTCGAGCGGCGCATGGTGCAGCTCGTGGTGCAGGCGGCCGGCGTCGAGGAGGACCACGCCGCGGCCCTGCTCGCCGAAGCCCAGGGTGACCTGCGGGTGGCCGTCATCGCTGCCCTGGCCAATGCCGAGGTGGAACGCGCCGTCGGGGCAGCCGTCGCGCACCAGCCGGACCCCGGCCGGGAGGGTGACCCCTCCGGGATCCGCTCCGCGGTGGCGATGCTGACCCGCTGACCGGTCGCCGCTTGCTGCGGCCGGTGGGTGCTCAGCCCAGGGAGACCTTGGGCCAGAGGGTGTGCCACTGCACGCCGAGGTCGAGCAGCATCTGCCGCAGCAGCGGCAACGACAGCCCGACGACATTGTGCGGGTCACCTTCCATGCGGGTGACGAAGGGGCCGCCGTAGCCGTCGGTGGTGAACGCCCCGGCCACCCGCTCGGGTTCACCGGTGGCGGCGTAGGCGGCAATCTCGGCGTCGGACAGGTCGGCGAAGGTGACCTTGGTCGAGGCCAGCCGCGTCATCCGGGTGTGGCGTCCGTCGGCGTCCCACACCGAGACGTGGTGGCCGGTGTGCAGCACCCCGGACTGCCCCCGCATCAGGTACCAGCGCTGGATCGCGTGGTCGGCCGACCCGGGCTTGCCGTGGATCTTGCCGGCGAACTCCAGCAGCGAGTCGCAGGCCACCAGTGCCGTGGGCGCCGAAATCTGCAGCCGCTCGATCACCGCCTCGGCCTTCAGGTCGGCCAGCTTCAGGGCCAGGTCGGCGGGCTTGTCGGCGCTGACCTGCGATTCGTCCACGCCGGAGACGAGCACCTCCGGGCGCAGACCGGCACGCCGTAGTGCTTCCTTGCGGGCGGGGGATTTCGAAGCGAGGATGAAGCGCACGCTGGCAGCCTACCGGGCCACGGATTCCGCGGAACGGTCCTGCGCGCCAGCGTGGCGTGCCAGATTGGAACTATCAGTTCCCGCCACCACAAGGAGAACCCCGTGAGCATTGAGTCCGAGATCCTCAGCCAGATCGACACCGAACAACTCGCCCAGCAGCTGGGCACCGATGCCGCCACCGCTGAAGCCGGTGCCGCCGAGGCCATCCGCGCGCTGGTCGGTGGCATGGCCACCAACGCGTCCGACCCGCAGGGCGAGCGGTCCCTGGCCAGCGCGCTGAGCCAGCACGCGCAGTCCTCGACCCTGTTCAACACTCCCGGCCTCGACCTCGACGAGGTCGACCAGGAGGACGGCGCCAAGATCGTCAACCACGTGCTCGGCAGCGACCAGCAGTTCGGCGGCCTGCAGGCGGCTGACACCGTCGCCCAGTCCAGCCAGATGCCGAAGCTGCTGAAGATCCTGGCCCCGATCGTGCTGGCCTACATTGCCAAGCAGATCACCGCGAAGCAGAACGAAGGCGGGGGCACCGACATCCTCGGCCAGGCGGCCGGCGGTGAGGGTGGTGGCATCCTGGGCCAGATCCTCGGCAACGTGCTCGGCGGTGGTCAGCAGTCCCAGCCCACCCAGCAGCAGCCCGGCGGTGGCATCCTCGGCCAGATCCTCGGCGGCCTGCTCGGTCGCTGAGTCCGACGACCTTCAGAAGCGGGCGCCCCAGGCGCCGCGGCCGGACCGGTGTTCCCGGCGCAGCACGCGGTAGTAGGAGTTCCAGCCGCCCGCGACCGCCCTGTCCGAGGCCGGTCGCGGGTTGGGCCGGGGTGCCAGGGCGAGGCTGAGCACCGTGATGGCTGCGGCCAGTTCCTCGTCGGTCGGGTTGCCCCGGGACACCTCGAAGACCGGCGGTGCGGCCGGTTCGGTGATCTCGCTCATCGGTGACCTCCTCGGCTCACAGCGGGATGTTGCCGTGCTTCTTCGGCGGCAGGGCCTCGCGCTTGTTGCGCAGCAGCCGCAGCACCCGAATGATCTCGGCGCGGGTCTCGTGGGGGTAGATCACCTGGTCGATGTAGCCGCGCTCCGAGGCCACGTAGGGGTTGGCCAGCTCGTCGTTGTACTCCTGGATGAGCTCGGCGCGACGCTCGGTCGGGTCGTCCAGGTCGGCCAGTTCCCGCTTGTACAGGATGTTGACCGCACCCTCGGCGCCCATCACCGCGATCTGGGCTGTCGGCCAGGCCAGGTTCACGTCCGCGCCGAGGTGCTTGGACCCCATCACGTCGTAGGCACCGCCGTAGGCCTTGCGGGTGATCACGGTCACCAGCGGCACGGTCGCTTCGGCGTAGGCGTAGATCAGCTTGGCGCCGCGGCGGATGATGCCGTTGTACTCCTGGTCGGTGCCGGGCAGGAACCCCGGCACGTCGACGAAGGTCAGCACCGGGATGTTGAACGCATCGCAGGTACGGATGAACCGGGCCGCCTTCTCGGAGGCATTGATGTCGAGGCAGCCGGCGAAGACCTGCGGCTGGTTCGCCACCACACCGATCGGACGACCCTCGATGCGACCGAAGCCGCAGACGATGTTGCCGGCGTACAGCGCCTGCACCTCGAGGAACTCATCGTCGTCGAGCACCGTCTCGATGACGGTGGTCATGTCGTAGGGCTGGTTCGGCGAGTCCGGGATGATCGTGTCGAGCTGGCGGTCGTGGTCGGTGATGGTGAGGTCGACCTCGGCGTCCTCGTAGACCGGGGGCTCCTCGAGGTTGTTCTGCGGCATGTAGCTGAGCAGGTCGCGGACGTACTCGAGCGCATCGGTCTCGTCCGCCGCCAGGTAGTGGGCGGTGCCCGACTTGGCCGAGTGGGTGCGGCCACCACCGAGCTCCTCGAGGGTGACGTCCTCGCCGGTGACGGTCTTGATCACGTCGGGGCCGGTGATGAACATCTGCGAGGTCTGGTCGACCATCACGATGAAGTCAGTGAGCGCGGGGGAGTACACGTGGCCACCGGCCGCCGCGCCCATGATCAGGCTGATCTGCGGGATCACCCCGGAAGCGTGGGTATTGCGGCGGAAGATCTCGCCGTAGAGGCCCAGCGACACCACGCCCTCCTGGATGCGGGCGCCACCACCCTCGTTGATGCCGATCAGCGGGCAGCCGGTCTTGATGGCGAAGTCGATGATCTTGACGATCTTCTCGCCGTAGACCTGGCCCAGCGCCCCGCCGAAGATGGCGACGTCCTGGCTGAACACGCAGACCGGTCGACCATGGATCGAGCCCATCCCGATGACAACGCCGTCACCGTAGGGTCGCTTCTTGTCCATGCCGAACGCGGTGGAGCGGTGGCGGGAGAACTGGTCGAGTTCCGCGAAAGAACCCTCGTCCAACAGGGCCAGAACCCGCTCCCTTGCGGTCATCTTGCCCTTGGCGTGCTGCTTCTCGACGGCGGCCGGCGGGGCGGCATTGACAGCTTCGTCGATGCGGCGTCCCAGATCGGCAAGCTTGCCGGAGGTGGTGTGGATGTCGATGTCCATGACGTGACCTTAGCTTTTGCGGCGGCGGCAGGGACAAGGTGCCTCCACTGGTGGGACAGGCTTCGTGCCCACTGTGAGAAATCTCTCAAAACTCGAGAACCGGACCGCGATGGGTACGCTGAGGCGCGTGCCTGCCACTCCACCTGCTGACGCCGCCGCCATCACCAGCCTGCTGGCCACCAGCCGTGGGCTGTGGCGTGAAGTGCGCACCATCGCCGAGACGGGGTCGACCAATGCCGATGTCGCCGCCCTCGCCGGGGCCGGGGCGGCCGAAGGGCTCGTGCTCGTCGCCGAGCACCAGACCAGCGGACGAGGCCGGCTCGACCGCACGTGGACCGCGCCGCCCGGGTCGTCGGTCGCCATCTCCGCGCTGCTGCGCCCCACCCGTCCGCTGCAGGACTGGACCTGGCTGCCGCTGCTGACCGGTCTGGCAGTCAGTCGGGCCGTCCGGGCCTCGGCACCCAGCCGCGAACTGGCCGACCGGGTGCAGGTGAAGTGGCCCAACGACGTGCTGGTCACCGATGCACCCGGGGTCGGGAAACTGTGCGGCATCCTGCTCGAGCGCCACGAGGCGGCCGGTGGGCAGCAGCACGCGGCCGCCGTGATCGGGCTCGGCCTCAACATCGACCTGGCGCCGGACGAACTGCCGGTGCCGACCGCCACCTCCCTGGCCGGCGCCGGCCTCGACTCCGACAAGGACCGGGTCATCGCCGCCCTGCTGGACGAACTCGCCGAGCTGTACGAGCTGTGGCAGCGCCGCGGCCACCTGGTCGAGGCCTACCAACGTGAATGCGGCACGATCGGCCAGCAGGTGCGCGTCGAACTGAGCCCCAGCACGTCAGTGCACGGCAGCGCCACCGGGGTGGACGAACAGGGTCGCCTGCTGGTGCGCACCCCGGACGGGCTGAAGGCCTTCGCCGCCGGGGACGTGCACCACCTGCGGCCGCCGCGCACCTGAGCCCGGCAGTCACCGGGCTGGCGCCACTGGTTGGCACCCGGCTGCTCGTCCCGCCCGTGACTACTCGTCCCGCTCGATCTCGGCCTCTTCGGCCGAGCCGAACAGCAGTTCGGTCATCTGCACGTGGACCCGTTCGACATCGGGCACGTCGGGCAGGGTCACCGGGGTTTCGGCGGCGGTGGTGAACACCAGCGAACCGCAGCCGAGCAGGCGGTCGGTGAGGCTGCGCTCGTAGCTCACGTTGTTGATCCGCCGCAGCGGCAGGTCGTGGCCGGTCTTGGAGAACACACCACGGCGGGTGATGATGCGCCGGTCGGTCATCGTGTAAGTCGTGGTGTACCACTGCAGGAACGGCCGCAGCACCAGCGCGATGAAGACCACCAGCGCCACCACGCCCAGCGCGATGCTGCCCCAGGGGTTCCACGACTCGGGCATGTACCCCAGGCCCAGCCCCACCACGGCGGCGAGCAGGATCAGCCACATCGCGGGCAGGATCAGTGCCTTGCCGTGGGTGCGCATGTGGCGGACGACGCGCTCGCCATCGCCGAGCAGTCTTGGATCGAATCCCATGCCCCCAGTGTGTCACGGGCGGTGCGCCCACTGCGCGACTCGCTGCCAGGGGTGGCGCAGGGCAGCACGGTAGTCTCTCGTCCGTGAATCAGACCCCCACAGGACGCAATGGTCGCTACGTCGTCGGCATCATCGGCGGGGGCCAGTTGGCCCGGATGATGCACCAGGCCGCGATCAGCCTCGGCATCACCGTGCGGCTGCTGGCCGAGGGCCCCGACGTCTCGGCCGCCCAGGTGATCGCCGACGTCACGGTGGGCGACTACACCGACCCCGCCACCGTCGAGGCCTTCGCCACCGGCTGCGACGTGATCACCTTCGACCACGAGCACGTGCCGACCACGATCCTGCATGACCTGCAGTCCCGTGGCATCGCCGTGCGCCCCGGCCCGGACGCGCTGGTCCACGCCCAGGACAAGGCGGTCATGCGGGCCCGGATGGAAGCCATCGGCGCCCCCAACCCGACCTGGCGGGTCTGCGCCGACGCCGACGAACTGCGCGCCTTCGGCGACGAGATCGGCTGGCCGATCATCGCCAAGACCAGCCGCGGCGGCTACGACGGCAAGGGCGTCTGGAAGATCGAGGGACCCGACGGGGTCGACGAGCCGTTCACCGGCATGAAGCAGGTCTCGGCCGGCGAGCAGGTCGTGATCGTCGCCGAGGAGTTCGTCCCCTTCGCCCGCGAACTCTCAGCCCTGGTCGTCCGCAGCCCTTCGGGGCAGGCCGCTGCCTACCCGATCTCGGAGTCGGTGCAGACCGGCGGCATCTGCGTCGAGACCCTGACGCCGGCCCCCGGGCTGTCGGAACCGGCCGCGGTGGCCGCCCAGCAGCTGGCCCTGCGGATCTCGCACGAGCTGGGCGTGGTGGGCATGCTCGCCGTCGAACTGATGGAACGCGCCGACGGGTCGGTGGTGGTCAACGAACTGGCGATGCGCCCCCACAACACCGGCCACTGGACGATCGATGCCGCCCGGACCAGCCAGTTCGAGAACCACATCCGTGCGGTGCTGGACCTGCCGCTGGGCGAGCCGGACATGCGCGCCCCGGTCGCGGTGATGGCCAATGTGCTCGGCGGTGACGAGACCGACCTGACCGGGGCGCTGCTGCACTGCTTTGCCCGCGACCGCGAACTTCGCGCCCACCTGTACGGCAAAGAGGTCAAGCCGGGCCGTAAGGTCGGGCATGTGACGACCTACGGGGACGACCTCGAGGTGGTGCGCCGCCGGGCCGCACACGCGGCCGGTTACCTGATGGGAGACCCCAATGCGTGAAAGCAATGCTCCACTCGTGGGAATCGTCATGGGTTCCGACTCGGACTGGCCCACCATGGAGGCCGCGGCGGCAGCCCTGGCCGAGTTCGGCATCGCCTACGAGGCCGATGTCGTCAGCGCCCACCGCATGCCCGAGGACATGGTGCGCTACGGCCGCGAGGCCCACACCCAGGGGCTGCGGGTCATCATCGCCGGTGCCGGGGGAGCGGCCCACCTGCCCGGCATGCTGGCCGCGTTGACCCCGCTGCCGGTGATCGGGGTGCCGGTGCCGCTGAAGTACCTGGACGGGATGGACTCGCTGCTGTCGATCGTGCAGATGCCGGCCGGGGTGCCGGTGGCGACCGTCAGCATCGGCAACGCCCGCAATGCCGGGCTGCTGGCAGTGCGGATGCTCGCCTCCGGTGACCCCGAGCTGACCGAGAAGGTGCTGGCCTTCCAGTCGTCCCTGCGTGACGCGGCCCTGGCCAAGGGTGAGGCGGTGCGCGGCTTCAACCGCTGAGGCCGCTCGTCCCCTGCGCCACTGCCGGCGTCACGCACGGTCGGGCGTCAGCGGACGAACTGCTCCATCCCGTTGGTGTTGCCCGCCTTCACCAGCGCGAACATCTCCGCGGCCCGCTGCTCGTCCCAGATCATCGACGACCCCGCACTGGTGGTGGCATTCGGGTCCGAGATCGGCACCACCAACTGGTACCCGTTGCCGCCGGCAATGTCGATGAAGGCCATCGCCGCCCGCCCCACGTCGAGGGTCGAGGTGTCCTGGTCGCGCACCAGCAGCTGGCCGGCGACCTGGTTCATCGCCCACCAGCGGTGCGGCAGCAGGGTCTGCGGCGAGACGGCCTTCTTGGCGACCTTGCCGATCACCTCGCGCTGGCGGCCCATCCGCCCGATGTCGCCGGTGGGGTCGGCCTTGCGCATCCGCACGTAGGCCAAGGCGTCGACGCCGTCGAAGTCCTGGCAGCCGGCCGGGAAGTCGGCGTGGGAGTCGCGGTCCTTCATCGGGGCATCGAGGCACACCTCGATGCCGCCGACGGCGTCGACCAGTTCGGCGAAGCCGACCATGCCGATCTGCAGGTAGCCGTCGATGCGCACGCCGGTGTTCTGTTCCACGGTCGCGACGAGCAGCTGCGGCCCGCCCCAGGCGTAGGCGGCGTTCAGTTTGCTGGAGCCGTGGCCAGGGATCGGCAGGTAGGAGTCACGCGGCAGGCTGATCAGCGCCGGGTCCCCGGACTCGGGGATGACCAGCATCAGGATGGTGTCGGTGCGCGCCCCCTCGGTGGTGCCGGTGCCGTACTTGCGGCGCTGCTCGTCGGTGAGGTTCTCCCGCGAATCGCTGCCCACCAGCAGGAACACTCGTCCGGGCTGGTCGGCGGGACGTTGCCCGGACGGCATCGCCTGCACCGTGTTGCCGCGGGTGAAATGCCACAGCGGGGTGGCGACCATGAACACCAGGTAGGCGAGCACCAGCGTGAGCAGGATGCGGCCCGGCCCGAACCCGCGGCGCCGCCGCCGTTGCCGACGCGGGGGCTTCGGTGGGGGCGGCGGTGGCGCACCCCAGTTGCCGGAGGGCTGCTGTCGCGGGGGCGGCGGCTGCTGGGGCGGGCCCTGCCGGTAGCCGCCATTCTGGTAACTGCCCTGCTGGTGGCCGCCCTGCGCTGGGCGGGAGGCCTCCGACGGCCCACCGACCGCCGGCATGATCCGAGTGCCGCCCGGCCCGTCAGGGTGATGGGCGGCGCCGGCCGGCCGGGGGCTGTCCGCCACCGGCGGCAGCACCTGGGTCGCCTCGGGGTCCGGTTCCGGCTCACGGCGGTAGAGCCAGTCCAGGTCCGGGTTGCGCTCATCACTCACCCTGCCAGCCTAGATGTTGGTGGCGGACAGGTTCATGACACTCGGGTGATGGGAGGTTTCCCGTTGAGGGCGCTGTGGCCTCGTTCAGTGTTGTAGAAGGTGAGCCAGTCGGCAAGGGCATCGCGGCGGGCCTGGTTGCTGGTGAAGGGCTGCCGGTAGGCCCACTCGAGCGCGAGGGTCCGGTTGAGGCGCTCTACCTTGCCGTTCTGCCAGGGGCAGTGGGGCTTGATGAACTTCTGCTTCGCGTCCATGGCCTTGACTGCTGCTTTGAAGTCACGGCTGTTGCGGTAGGCGAACGCGTTGTCGGTGATGATGCGCTCGATGCGGGTGATGCCCTGGCTGGCGAAGAACGCTGCGGCGCGGGTGAGGAAGCCTGCGCAGGTCGTGCCCTTCTCGTCGTCGTGGATCTCGACATAGGCCAGCCGGGAACAGTCGTCGACGGCGGCGTGGACATAGTCATAGCCGATCCGTTCCCGCTTGTTCTTGGCGGCGCTGGTGGCGGCACGTCCGTGCAGGCGCCAGCCCCCGCCGTCGGGGATCTTGCCGATCTTCTTCACATCGATGTGGATGAGCTCACCGGGGCGTTGGCGTTCGTAGCGGCGCCTGCTGGCCTGACTGCCGCGGATCACCGCGCCGGTGATCGGGTCAAGGTGCGCCAGGGGCGGCATGTGGTGGCGGCGCAGGATCGCGGTCACGGTCCGGGCGGGAACGTTGGTGGCAGCAGCGATCCGGGCAGGGCCTCGGCGATACTGTGCGCGGTGGGCCAGGACCCGGGCCTCGACGGCTGGGCTGGTGCGCCGTGGCATGGTGTGGGGCCGGCTGGAACGGTCGTGAAGACCTGACTCGCCGTACTGGTCGTAGCGCTTGAGCCAGTGGTGGGCGCATTGGCGTGAGATGCCCATCGCTTTCGCGGCGTGAGCGACAGGCCAACCCTGCACGCGCACACGCTGGACCAGCAACAGTCGCCCGTTGACGTTCAACCGGGCCTTAGGGTGGGACATGAGGACCTCCGTTGTTGAGATGTGACCTTCGACAAGCCACAGCCCAGCGGGGGTCCTCCCTTCACGTCAACCGCACAACTGTCATGAACGTCCCTGCCACCAACACCTAG
>NZ_JBNJRW010000020.1:0-23103 GCF_050113895.1 Aestuariimicrobium sp. Y1814
CGTCAGGAGGCTGTTGAGTCGGCCGTGTAGGTCGGGGTTGTAGGGCGTGTGGTCGTGCCAGCAGCGCCACAGGATCCTGGTCCAGTTTTGGGCCAGGATTCTTGCTGCGTGGGGGTGTCGGCAGCCGCGGGCTCGGGCGCGGTCGTAGGTGTCGCGTGCCCAGGCGTTCGCGCGGGGCGTGTCTTGGGCCCAGTCGACCAGTGCTGCCCGGAGTTGTTTGTTGCAGCCGCGTCGGTAGGCGACGTTGAGGTGCTTGCCGGACTGCCTGGTCGATGGTGCGACGCCGGCGGCTGCGGCGAGTGCTGGGGGGTCGGGGAACCTGGCCCGGCAGTCGCCGATCTCGGCCAGCAGGGTGGCTGCGCGGACGGTCCCGGCGCGGGGCAGGGACTGGAAGATCGGGCCGTCGGGGTGAGCCAGGAGTGCTTCCTTGATCCGGGCCTCGAGCCGGGCTTGTTCATCACGCAGGGTGGCGAGCAGATCAACGAGGGTCAGCACGATGACCTCGCTGGCTTCGGCTGCCGCGCCGCTGACGCGGCCGGTCGCAGCTTCGTGCAGGTGGTCGACCAGCCGGGTCGGGGTGTGGCGGCCGCAGTATGCGTTGGCCTTGAGCCAGTGCGCCATCCGCAGCTCGCTGAGCCAGGCTGCTTTGGCTTCGCTGGGGAATCGGCGCAGGAACGCCAGGCTGATGGGGATGTCGAGCTGGCTGAACAGGCCGATCGCGCCGGGGAAGTTGTGCTGCAGCACTGCGAGCAGTTGGTTGTGCACGGCGATCCGGTGATCGATCAGATCGTGGCGGGCGCGCACCAGCATCCGCAGCGCGATCGTCTGTTCGCTGTCTGGTTGCACGATCGCCCAGCGACCGGCGTCGGTGCGCAACGCGTCGGCCAGCACGAACGCGTCGAACCGGTCGTCCTTGTTCCCCGCGGAGCCGTAGCGGGCACGCAGTGACTTCACCTGCCGTGCACTGATCACGACGACTTCGAACCCGTCGCGGATCAGGTGCTCGACCACCGGTCCGTCGCCGCGCTCGATCCCGATCCGTTCCACGCCATGGCGACGCAGCAGGGTGGTGATCTTGGTCAACCCGGGCCGTGTGTGCGGCACGGTTGCTTCCTCGATGCGCTGTCCGTCGTCGTCGACGATGCACAGCGCGTGGTGCTGCCAGGACCAGTCGATCCCGGCGTAGGTGGGCGTAGCCTCAATCATGAGAGTGCTCCTTCCGTCAGCCCACGGATTCAGCACTCCGGTCCGGGACGTGACGGTCGGTCGCTCACTGAGGCGCTCCGGGACCTTGCCGGGTCCTTGGCGCATAGCCCTATGGCCGATCTGCGCGTCCCGGGCCACCGAGCCCTGCAACTCTCAGCCAGGTCGTCCCCGAAGGGCGACTCGCTCAGCCTGGCAGTGGCCCGATGGACCCGGGGTGCAGACAAGACGATTCGCCTCGTCCACCCCAATGGTCAACCAGTGAGCCTCAGGCCAGGTTGACCAGCGGTGACATGCCCCGGGCCCGCTCCGGCGCCCCGGGGTCACCGCATTCGGCGAGCCAGTTCGCCAGCATCTGGTAGCCGCCCTCGGTGAGCACCGACTCGGGGTGGAACTGCACCGATTCGAGCGCGTGCTCACGGTGGCGAATGCCCATGATCACGCCCGACTCGGTGCGGGCGGTGACCTCGAGGCTGTCCGGCAGCGTCTCCGGGGCGATCGCCAGGGAGTGGTAACGGGTGGCCGTCAGCGGCGAGGCGAGCCCCGCGAAGACCCCTCGTCCGCCGTGGACGATGGCCGAGGTCTTGCCGTGCAACAGTTCGGGGGCGCGGTCGACCACCGCGCCGTGGGCGACCGCCATCGCCTGCAGGCCCAGGCACACCCCCAGGATGGGCAGCGTGCCGGTGTGGGAGCGGATCACGTCGACGCAGACGCCGGCGTCCTCGGGGGTGCCGGGGCCGGGCGAGACCAGCAGGCCGTCGAAGCCCTGGTGGAAATGGGGGTCGGCGAAGCGTTCGTCGTCGTTGCGCCAGACCTCGACCTCGGCCCCCAACTGGGCCAGGTAGTGCACCAGGTTGTAGACGAAGGAGTCGTAGTTGTCGATGACGAGGATCTTCACCCCGTCATTCTTGCACTCCTCAGGAAGGTGGCTTCGCGTACTTCAGCCCCGCCTGGCCGGTGAAGCCCGGCATGCTCACCTCGGCCACCCGTTCCTGGTGCCAACCCAACCGGTAGACCTCGGCGTACTGCTGGTAGATCCGCACGTCCTCGCTGGCGGCCAGCGCGGCCAGCAACCGGTCCGGGTCACCGATGGCGGTGATCTCGTAGGGCGGGGCGTAGGGCACCCCGTGCAGCACCACCGAGTTGCCCACGCACTTGATGCCGGTGGTCGAGATGACCCGCTGGCCCTGCACGGTCATGGCTTCGGCGCCGGCGGCCCAGAACAGGTTCACCACCATCTGGATGTCCTGCTGGTGGACGATGAGCAGGTCATCGGCCACATCGGGCGGCTTGACCGACAACGGGGCGTCATCCAGGACGACCCGCACCGCGGGCCCCTTCACCGGGGTGGCCCCGGCCTGGGCGGCGACCTTCTCAAGCTCGGCGGTCAGCTCCGGGTCGTTGGACGAGATCTTGGACAACTCGTCCAGTTCCGCCCGCTGGGCAGCCATCCGGTCGGTGAGTTCCTTGTTCTCCAACGCGCGGGCCTTGACCAGTTCGGTCAGGTCACTGTTGCGCCCGCTGCGGGGGTTGTTGCCCTGCACCGACAGGGCACCGATGGTGGCCATCAGCGCGGCCAGGGTGAACACCACCAGGCTCGCCAGCCGACCCAGCCCGGTGCGGACCCCGATGCCCTCGTCGCCACGGCGCCGCAGCCTGGCCCAGCGGGCACGCAGCCCTCGGGTGGGCTCTGGCGCTGGGCTGGGCATGGGTCTCCAGACTGGTCCGGGGCTACGGGGTTCGGTGGGGTGGTGCGGTGTCGACTAGGCTACCTGCAGTATTCCGCGGGAAAAGGGGAGCACACGGCATGGCCGAGTCCAAGGTGTCGAAGAGCGCAGCAACCAAGAAGAAGACCAAGAAGGTCGTCGCAGAGGCTGAGAAGCGCCGCGAACGCAAGCGCCTTGCCCCGACCTCGCGTCGTTGGGTGCCGCCGGTCTTCATCGCCGTCGGCCTGATCGGTGGCCTGTGGCTGGTGACCTACTACATCGCCGGCAACCAGATCCCGTTCATGAGTGACCTGGGTGACTGGAATGTGCTCATCGGCATGGGTCTGATGGCCGCCGCCTTCGCGATATCGACCCTCTGGAAGTAGCCCCCGGCAAGTACCCCGGCCTCAGTGGGCTGAGGGGCGCAGCAGCGGGAACAGGATCGTCTCGCGGATGCCGACACCGGTGAACAGCATGATCAGCCGGTCGATGCCCAGCCCCAGGCCACCCATCGGCGGGGCGCCGAACTCGAGTGCTGCCAGGAAGTCCTCGTCCAGCTGCATGGCCTCGGGGTCACCGGCGGCCGCCTGCAGCGACTGGGCGGTGAGCACCTCCCGCTGGACGATGGGGTCGATCAGTTCGGTGAACCCGGTGCCCCGTTCGACACCGCCGATGATCAGGTCCCAGGCCTCCACCATCCGCGGGTCGTCGCGGTGCTGGCGGGCCAGCGGCTGGGCCACGGCCGGGTAGTCGCACACGAAGGTCGGCTGCTGCAGGGTCGGCTCGACGATCTCGCCGAACAGTTCCATCACCAGCTTGCCGTCGTTCCAGGCGGGGTTGATGTCGATCTCGTGCTTCTCGGCCAACGCCTCGAGGGTGGCCCGGTCGGTGTCCAGGGTGATCTCCTCGCCCACCGCGGCCGACAGCCCGGGGTAGACGCCCAGCCACTCCCACTCACCGCCCAGGTCGATCGTCCCGTGCTGGTTCTCGACCTGGAAGCAGTCGAGGTCGCGGGCCACGCCCTGGATGATGTCCTGGGCCACCTTGGCGATGGTGGTCTGGTTGCCCCAGCTCTGGTAGGCCTCGAGCATGGTGAACTCCGCCGAGTGGGTGGAGTCGATGCCCTCGTTGCGGAAGATCCGGCCCAGCTCGTAGACCCGGTCGGCGCCGCCGACCATGGCCCGCTTGAGGTAGAGCTCGAGCGCGATCCGCAGGGTCATGTCAAGGTCGAAGGCATTCAGGTGGGTGTTGAACGGGCGGGCCGCGGCCCCACCGTGCACCAGCTGCAGCGTGGGGGTCTCGACCTCCATGAAGCCCTGGCCCTCCAGGGTGTCCCGGATGCTGCGGGTGATCCGGGCGCGGGTGCGCACCATCTCGCGGGCCTCCGGGCGCACGACCAGGTCGGCATAGCGCTGCCGCACCCGCGCCTCTTCGGACAGGTCCTTGTGCATGACCGGCATCGGACGCAGCGCCTTTGAGGCCATCCGCCACTCGGCGGCCATCACCGACAGTTCGCCGCGGCGCGAGCTGATCACCCGGCCACGCACCCAGACGAAGTCACCCAGGTCGACATCGGTCTTCCATTCGGCCAACCGGTCCTCGCCGACCTCGGCCAGCGAGAGCATCACCTGCAGGCGCTCACCGTTGTCGTCGGGGGTGAAACCGTCCTGCAGGGTGGCGAAGGCGAGCTTGCCGGTGTTGCGGATGAAGACCACGCGGCCACCGATGCTGACCTCGTCCTGGGTCTCCTCACCTGCCTGCAGGTGGCCCCAGCCGGCGCGGACCTCGGCGAGGGCGTGGCTGCGTTCCAGGTCGAAGGCGTAGGCCTCGGTGCCGTGGTCCAGCAGGCGCTGGCGCTTCTCGCGCCGCACCTGCATCTGCTCGGAAACCTCCGCCTGGGAGACGTCGTCAACAGGGCTGGGCTGGGCATTCGACGCGACCTGGTTATCACTCACCCGGCAAGCCTACCGACTATCGTTGTCGACATGAGCAACCCTCCCTACGGCCAGAACCCGTACGGCCAGAACCCCTACGGCCAGCCCTCGTCCCAGCCCTCGGCAGGGTGGGGCCAGCAGCCCGGCGGTCCCGGCAACCAGCCGCAGCAGCAGGCGCCCTGGGGCCAGCCCGCTCCCTGGGGACAGCCCGGCCCGCAGCAGCCGGGTCAGCACCAGCCCGGCCCCCAGCAGCCCGGCCCTCCCCCGCAGCAGGGCTGGGGCGGTGGCCAGCTGCCGCCGCAGCAGGGCCAGCCGTGGGGCGGGCCGCAGGGCCAGCCGTCGGCCCAGCCGCAGCGTCCGGTGCCACCCACCCCGGTGCCCGAACCCGAACCCCGCACCACCGCGCTGGTCGAGCGGGACATCGTCGTGTCCACCGTCGAGACGGTGCCCGGGCGGGAGGTGACCGACATCCTCGGTGAGGTGGTCGGGGTCGTCACTCGTCCCCGCGACATGCGCGCGCACGCCGACCTGGCCGTGATCCTGACCGAGACCCGGCAGGCCGCGGTGACCGCGATGGTCGAGATGGCCACGAAGGCCGGTGCTGACGCGGTCATCGGGCTGCGTTTCGACGGTGGCAAGATCAGCGACGGCGCCTCGGAGGTGACCGCCTACGGCACCGCCGTCAAGCTGAGTGGTTCACCGCAGCGCGCGAGCGCCGATGAGGACGAGTCCGCCGCTGCCCCCAGCGAGGACGACGCCCCGGCCGGCGAGACCTCGGACGAGCAGCCCAGTGGTGAGTCGGGCGAGCAGCCCACCGGTGAGCAGTCGGACGACCAGCAGCCCAACCCGTTCGTCAACTTCTGAGGACGCTCAGGCCGGCTCGACCTGGACCCCGCCCTCGACCTGGACGAAGCGCACCCCGGACAGGTTGTCGACCACGGCATCAGCCTCGGCGGCAACCTTCTCCCGGGGTGTCGTGGTGACCACGGCCAGGGTGGCGCAGCCGGCACGCCGGGCCCCGATGAGCCCGGCGGTCGCGTCCTCGACGACCAGGCACCGCTTCGGGTCGAGGCCCAGCCGGTCGGCGGCCAGCAGGAACGGGTCGGGGTGCGGCTTGCCGCGCTCGACGTCGTCGATGGTGACCGTGGTGTCCGGACGAGGGATGCCGCTCGCCACGATCCGGGCGTCCATCAGGTCACGGTGGCAGGACGTGGCGATCGCCCGCTGGGACTCCTGCAGTGATTCCAGGGCAGCGACGGCCCCCGGCAGCGGTTCGACGTCGGCGACATCGGCCAGCTCGAGGTCATCGATGTAGCGCTTGGCCTCGTCGCGCTGGGCCTCGGGGATCAGCTCGGCGATAATCGCCCCGGACGGCACCCCGTGGTACTCGTTGAACTGCTCCTCGGTGATGCCGTAGTGGATGGCCCAGGTCACCCAACTGCGCGTCACGGCCGGCAGCGAGTTGACCAGGGTGCCGTCCATGTCGAAGATGATCGCGTCGAAGGTGCGCCCCACCAGGGGGCCGAGGTCCGTGTCGGTCGCTGTCACAGCCCCCACCCTAGGCGTTCACCCCGGGGCCGATTTCGACCGGTCCACCGACTTGAATGAGTGAGGACTCACTCACTACAGTGGACGGACGTGACACCACCCCGCGCCCCGGCGCTGCCACCCACCCAACGCCGCGCCGAGATCATCCGGGCCGCCTGCCCGCTGGTGCTCGACGACCCGACCGGGTTCACCACCCGACAGGTGGCCGAGGCCGCCGGCGTCGCCGAGGGCACCCTGTTCCGCTACTTCGAGACCAAGGCCGACCTGCTCTCGGCGGTCCTCGACCGGCTGCTCGACCCCGAGCCCGCCGGTGAGGTGCTGGCCACACTCGGCGCCGACGACCTGGAATCGACCACCCTTGCCCTGTTCGAGGAACTGCGCCGTGGCGTCGAGGAGGTCTCGGGGCTGATGGTCGCGGTGAAGAACCTGCAGCAGTACGCCGCCTCGACCGAACAGGACCACGAGGAGCACCGGCGTCGCCATGCCGAGCGCATGCAGTACATCGACACCGCCATCGCCCGGGCACTGGCCCCGTTCGAGGAGCAATTGCGCCTGCCGCTGCCGACCGTGGCCTTCCACCTGCGCAGCCTGGCCTTCAGCGCCACCCACCCCATGCTGGCGCCCGCCGCCGGGGTCAACAATTCGGAAGAACTTGTCAGAGTCTTCCTCTACGGTGTGACCGCCACCCCCAGGGAGTCACTGTGAACCTCATCCGTGTGGTCAACCACCACATCAAACCCTTCGCCGGCCTGATCGCCGCAGTCATCGTGCTGCAGGTGATCGCCACCGCCGCCTCACTGGCCCTGCCCACCCTGAACGCCCGCATCATCGACCAGGGCGTGCTGGAACAGGACACCGCACTGGTGTGGCGCAACGGCATCATCATGCTGGCGGTCTCGGCCGTGCAGGCCGTCTCCCAGATCGGGGCGGCCTGGCTCGGTGCCCGGACCGCCATGGGCCTGGGCGCCGAGATCCGTACCAGCATCTTCAGCCGGGTACTGTCGTTCAGCACCCGCGAGGTGAACAAGTTCGGCGCCCCCTCGCTGATCACCCGCAACACCAATGACGTCCAGCAGGTGCAGATGCTGGTGCTGATGTCGCTGATCATGATGGTCAGCGCGCCGATCATGATGGTCGGCGGCGTCATCATGGCCCTGCGCGAGGATGTCGAGTTGTCCGCGGTGATCCTGGTCGCGGTGATCGTCCTGGGGCTCATCCTCGGGGTGCTGATCACCCGGGCCATCCCCCTGTTCACCTCGATGCAGGTCAAGATCGACAGCCTGAACCGGGTCGTGCGCGAACAGATCACCGGCATCCGGGTGGTGCGAGCCTTCGCCCGGGAGCCCCACGAGGGCAAGCGGTTCAACCAGGCCAATGAGGAACTGACCTGGGTCGGCATCCGGGTGGGCCGGCTGATGGCCCTGCTGTTCCCGGTAATGATGCTGGTGATGAACGTCTCGCAGGTCGCGGTGATGTGGTTCGCCCGCACCCGCATCGACAGCGGCGAACTGCAGGTCGGCCAATTGACCGCCTTCCTGGTCTACCTGGCGCAGATCCTGATGAGCGTGATGATGGCCACCATGATGGTCTTCATGGCCCCCCGCGCCATGGTTTCGGCCGAGCGCATCATGGAGGTCCTGAAGACCGATTCCAGCGTGGTGCCGCCGGTCAACGGCCGCACCGAAGTGACGGCGCCGGGTCACGTCCGCTTCGAGGATGTCGAGTTCACCTACCCCGGGGCCGAGACACCGGTGCTGCAGGACATCAACTTCAGCCTGGCGCCGGGGCGGATGACCGCGATCATCGGGTCGACCGGCTCGGGCAAGAGCACCCTGGTCAACCTGATCCCACGCCTGTTCGACGCGACCGGCGGACGAGTCGAGGTGGGCGGCCTCGACGTCCGCGAGCTGGATCCCGACACGCTGTGGGCCTCGATCGGACTGGTCCCCCAGCGGGCCTACCTGTTCAGCGGCACCATCGCCTCGAACCTTCGCCACGGTGCCCCCGAGGCCACCGAGGACGAAATGTGGGAGGCACTGAAGGTGGCCCAGGCCGAGGACTTCGTCCGGGCGATGCCCGACCAGTTGGAGGCCCCGATCAGCCAGGGCGGCACCAACGTCTCCGGCGGCCAGCGCCAGCGGCTCTCCATTGCCCGGGCGCTGATCAAGAAGCCGGTGCTGTACGTCTTTGACGACTCCTTCTCGGCGCTCGACGTGGCGACCGACGCCCGACTGCGGGAGGCACTGCGCCCGGTCACCCGCCAGGCGGCGGTGTTGATCGTGGCGCAACGGGTGGCGACCATCCGCCACGCCGACCAGATCATCGTCCTCGACGACGGACGCATCGTCGGGCAGGGCACCCACGCCGAGTTGCTGGACACCTGCCCCACCTACGTCGAGATCGTCGATTCCCAGCTGAGCATCGAGGAGGCCGCGGCATGAGCAGCAGCACCGAGCCCACCACCGCGGCCCCGGCCAAAGCCAACGCCCGCAGCGAACACGAGGAAATCGCCCGCAAGTCCGGCGCGGGGCGCGGCCCGATGGGCGGCATGGCCCCGGCGCAAAAGGCCGTGAACTTCGGCCCCTCCCTCAAGCGGCTGCTGGCCCGGTTGCGCGGTGAACGGGCCCTGATGGGCATCGTCGTCGGCGTCGCCGTGCTGAGCGTGCTGTTCAACGTCATCGGCCCCAAGATCCTGGGCCGGGCGACCGACCTGATCGTGGCCGGCATTGTCGGCAAGCAACTGCCCGGCGGCATCTCCAAGGAAGCGCTGATCGAACAGCTGCGGCTCGAGGGCCGCGGCGACTTCGCCGACCTGCTCAGCACAATGCCGGTGGTGCCCGGCCAGGGCATCGACTCCAGCGCGCTGGGGCAGGTGCTGCTGCTGGCACTGGGGCTGTACGTCCTGTCGGCCCTGCTGATGTTCCTGCAGGGTTGGGTGCTCAACGGCATCGTCCAGCGCACCGTCTACGGCCTGCGCAAGGACCTGTCAAAGAAGCTCGACCGGTTGCCGCTGAGCTACTACGACAAGCAGCCGCACGGCGAACTGCTCAGCCGGATGACCAATGACATCGACAACGTCTCCCAGACCTTGCAGCAGACCATGCAACAGATGCTGAACGCGGTGCTCACCCTGGTCGGGGTGCTGGTCATGATGTTCTGGGTCTCGCCGCTGCTGGCGGTGGTCACCCTGCTGATCGTGCCGATCTCGGGCATCGCCGCGGCCATCATCGGTAAGAAGGCCCAGGTGCAGTTCGTCGGCATGTGGGCCTCGACCGGTGAGTTGAACCAGACCATCGAAGAGAGCTTCACCGGCCACTCGCTGGTCAAGGTCTTCGGTCGCCAGCGGGAGGTCGAGCAGGTCTTCGCCGAACGCAACGAACGGCTGCGCCAGTCGTCATTCCTGGGCCAGTTCCTGAGCGGGATGATGATGCCGGTGATGTTCTTCATCGGCAACCTGAACTACGTGATCGTCGCCGTGGTCGGTGCGCTGCGGATGTCACAGGGCCAGATGGCGCTGGGTGACGTGCAGGCGTTCATCCAGTACTCGCGGATGTTCACCCAGCCGATCACCCAGGTCGCCTCGATGGCGAACCTGCTGCAGTCGGGCGTGGCCTCGGCCGAGCGGGTCTTCGAGGTGCTGGACGCCGAGGAGCTGGTGGCCGACAACGGCCAGCCGCTGCCGGTCACCCGGGGGCTGGTGCGTTTCGAGAACGTCTCGTTCAGCTACTCCCCCGACAAGCCGCTGATCGAGGGCCTGAACCTGGTCGCGAACCCCGGCCAGACCGTCGCCATCGTCGGCCCCACCGGCGCCGGCAAGACGACCCTGGTCAACCTGCTGATGCGCTTCTACGAACTGGACGGCGGCCGGATCACCCTCGACGGGGTCGACATCGCCGAGGTGGGCCGCGCCGACCTGCGCCGCAAGCTGGGCATGGTGCTGCAGGATGCCTGGCTGTTCGAGGGGTCGATCCGCGACAACATCATGTACGGCAACCTCGAGGCGAGTGAGGAAGACATGTTGGAGGCCGCCCGGGCCACCTACGTCGACCGCTTCGTCCATTCGCTGCCCGACGGGTACGACACGGTGATCGCCGACGAGGGCTCGAACATCTCGGCCGGTGAGCGCCAGTTGATCACGATCGCGCGGGCATTCCTGTCGAACCCGGCGATCCTGATCCTCGACGAGGCGACCAGCTCGGTCGACACCCGCACCGAGGTGCTCGTGCAGCATGCGATGAACCGGCTGCGCCAGGGCCGCACCAGTTTCGTGATCGCGCACCGGCTGTCGACCATCCGTGATGCCGACCTGATCCTGGTGATGGAGCACGGTGCCATCGTCGAACAGGGCAGCCACAGCGAACTGCTGACCGCCCAGGGCCACTACTTCGACCTGTACGAGTCGCAGTTCAAGGCTGCGGTGGACCTCGACGAGCAGACGGTGGGGGCAGCCTCATGACGATCCACACCGACCACCCCTTCCTCGATGCCGAACGGGTCCTGGGGCGCCAGTTCCGGGGCCGGCTCGGCAACCGGGTGAGCCTGTGGACGACCGGTGAGCTGTCCGGTGGGGCAACTTCGGCGGCGGGCCTGACGGTCAGCTCCCTGCTGGTGATCCCCGGGGAGCCGTGGCGGGTGGTCGGTTTCATCGATCCCGACTCCGGTTTCGCCGATGCGGTGGCCGCCACCGGCACCGCGGTGGTGAGCCTGTTGGAATGGCACCACCGTGGGCTGGCCGACATGTTCGGCGGCGTCGCACCGGCACCGGGTGGCGCCTTCACCCATGCCGAGTTCGAGCAGACAGACCACGGGCCCCGGCTCGTCGATGCCCCCACCTGGGCTGGTGTCACGGTGGAGTCGGTCGTCGATGTGGGCTGGACGCGGCAACTGACCTGCGTGGCCGACGAGTTCTCCATCGGTCCCGACGAGTCCCCGTTGCACCACACCCGGGGTCGTTACCGCAGCCTCACTCCCCCCGGCTGAACCGGGTCAGGAGGTGGGCTGGTGCAGCGAGCGGAGCACTCGTCCGAGGTGTTCGTGCTGGGCGTGCGGCAACCCCTCGACGAACTGCGCCAGCACCAGGTTCGCCTCGTCGCCGGCCTCGTCGAGCAGTTCGCTCATGGCCTCGACGACCATGGTCGAGTGGGTGGCTGACGGGCTGTAGATCCAGGCCCGACCCTCCTGGGTGCGGGTGACCCGGCCCTTCTTGGCGAGCCGGTCGAGCACGGTCATGACGGTGGTGTAGGCCAGTTTGCGCTGCTCGGCGAGTTGTTCGTAGACCGCGCGCACCGACATGGGCTCGTTGGACGACCACAGCACCTGCATGATCGCCGCCTCGAGTTCCCCCAACATTGCCACGACGTCAGTCTAGCGACGCACCCCATTCAATACGACACTGGGTAGTAATAAGTGATGGGCGCCCGCGTGTCGTCCTGCGTGAGAGCATGGGCCCATGCTTGTCGCCTTTTCTGTTGCCCCCGCCATCAACAATCCCGACGGTTCTGTGCACGACGCCGTCGCACGCGCCGTCCAGATCGTGCGTGACTCGGGCCTGCCGAACCGCACCGACGCCATGTTCACCACCATCGAGGGTGACTGGGACCAGTGCATGGACGTGGTGCGCCGCTGCAGCGAGGCAATGCTCGAGTTCGGCCCGCGGGTGTCACTGGTCTTGAAGGCCGACATTCGTCCCAGCCACACCGGGGAACTGGACGGCAAGCTGGAGCGTCTGGAAGAGGCATTGGCCAATGCCGCTGACCGGGCGAGCGACATCAATCCGTGACACGAATGTGTTCGGCCTGAACCCGGCAACGGCTAGGATCTTCACAGCTCTGCTTGATCGTTTCGAGGAGTAACCCCATGTCTAACCCGCCCCAGAACCCCAATCAGCCCGGTGGTTACGGCCAGCAGCCGGGAGGCTATGGTCAGCAACCGCAAGGTGGCTATGACCAGTCCGGCGCCTATGGCCAGCAGGCCGGCGGGTACAGCCAGGCATCACCCGGTGGCTACGGCCAGCAGCCCCAGGGCGGTGGCTACGATCAGCAGCCTCCCGCCGGTGGTGGCTACGGCCAGCAGCCTCCCGCCGGTGGTGGCTACGGCCAGCAGCCCCCCGCTGGTGGCGGTTACGGCCAGCAGCCCCCCGCCGGTGGCGGTTACCCGCCCGCAGGTGGCGGCTACGGTGGCCAGCAGCCGCCGCAGAAGAAGAACAACACCCCGATCATCGCGGCCATCGTCGCGGTGGCCGTGCTGGTGGCCGGCGTCGGCATCTGGGCACTGACCCGCGACGGCGACGACACCTCGGGCACCCCGATCACCACCACCTCGACGCCGGAGACCGACACCTCGACCGAGCCGGGACCGACCGACACCGAGACTGAGACTGAGACCTCGACCGAGCCGACGACCACCGAGCCGGAGACGACCACGGCCGCGACCACCTCGGCGCTGCTGAACTTCCAGGTCGGCGAGTGCCTCAGCCTGACCCAGACCTCGGCCGGCGCCTGGGACATGGAGAAGGCTGACTGCTCCGACACCAGCGGCACCTCGCTGTACGTCGCCAAGATCAACACCGACGGCGCGGCCTGCGACCCGGCCTACTCGAACTTCCGCACCAACCGGACCGGCACCACCGTCCGCTACTGCCTGATCGAGGAACTGGAGCAGGACGCCTGCTACACCAAGTCGACCACCGCGACCTTCGGGTACGCCAAGATCGACTGCGCTGCCTCGACCCTGGCCGATGACATCAAGCTGGTGCTGCGTTCCGACACCGCGGCTGACAAGTCGCTGTGTGGCGCCGGTACCCGCGTCCGTGTCTTCCCGGAGGCGACCCGCACCTACTGCACGGCGCCGGCGAAGAGTTGACGCTCGTCCGCTGAGCATCGGTGATGCCCACCCCCCTGCGGGGTGGGCATCGTCGTTTCCGGTGACCCCGCCCACGCCTGGGATCCGAGGTGATGGCAAGGACGAGAGAGCAAGACATGACCCCTGGACGCATGAACCGGCCCGCCCGCAGGGTGGGAGCTGTCGTGATCGCGGCCGCCATGGCGTTCGGCCTCGCGGCTGACGCCACCGCAGACCGTGGGCGAGTACTCCATGCTGATCCCTGACAGCGACTCGAGGGTCGCGATCAGCTACACCCACCCCAGCAGCCCGACACGGCTGGTCCTGGTCAGCATCCTGGACGGGTCGGCCGCGGTGTTGCGGGCGGAGCTGAGCGAACCCCGGGTCATCGGCAACCTGGTCTGTGGCACGGCCCTGGAGTCGCCACTGGGTTCGGTGAGCGCCTGCTTCGTCGACCTGTCCGACGGCTACGTGGAGTTCTATGCCGCTGCGGAGGACCCGGACGCCCTCGCCGCCCTGGCGCAGCAGTGGTTGGACGCGGCCTCGGCCTGACCCGGCCGACGGCGTGGGCAACGTCGTTGTCACGGTGCTCGCCGACTCTGTTCGGGTGATCCCCGCGCGGAGTAGATTTTCCTCACAGCGTCGCCATCCGGCGTCGCGGGAGGATTCAGGAGTGGGGCATGACAAATCCACCGAACCAGGGGCCCAACCCGTGGGGCAACCCGTCCAGCCAGCCGAGCGGTCAGCCCTACCACCAGCCGAGCGGGGACCCCTATGGGGCCCCTGCACAGCAGTACGGCCAGCAGCCCGGTGCGCAACAGTACGGCCAGCAGCCCGGTGCGCAACAGTATGGCCAGCAGCCCTACGGCCAGCCGCCAGGCGCGCAGCAGTACGGACAGCAGCCCGGTGCGCCACAGTACGGGCAGCAGCCCTATGGCCAGCCGCCGACCCAGCCCGGTCAGGGCGGGGGGCAGCCGCCCTACGGTGGCCAGCCACCGGCCGGTGGGCCGGAGCAGCCCAAGAAGAACAACCTGCCGCTGCTGATCGGGGTGGGCGTCGTCGTCCTCGCCCTGGTCATCGGCCTGATCTGGGCCTTCACCCGCGGCGGCGACGAGGTGTCGGCCACCCCGACCACCGCGACGTCCACCGAACCGGGGACGACCGAGCAGGAGACCACGGAGCAGGAGACCACCGAAGAGGAGACCACCGAGCAGGAGACCACCGAGCAGGAAACCACCGAGCAGGAAACCACCGAGCAGGAGACCACCGAGCAGGAAACCACCGAACAGCAGACCACGCAGAACACCGGCTCTGCCCCGGCCGACCCGGGGGCGTACAAGTCGGTGGCCATCAGCTCGCTGACCCTGCCGCGAGCCTTCGGTGACTACTCACTGCTCGACCCGGAATCGACGTCGACGATCCTGATCTTCTACACCCACAACAGCAACCCCGGGAAGCTCGTGAGCGCCACCGTGCTGCCGCTGGGTGTGGACGGCAGTTCGTCGCGTGCTCGCCTGGTCAACCCGCAGGTGGTCGGCAATGCCGTCTGCGGCACCAGTTCCTCGGGTGGGTCCAGCTCGTGCGTCGTCGACTTCTCCGACGGCTACATGCAGATGAGCGCCGCAGAAGACCTGAATGCCACCAGCGCGCTGCTGCAGCAGTGGCTGGACATCGCCACTGCCTGAGCCATCCGCTGGAACAACAGGCGCGGGCCCACACCAATCCGGAGTGGGCCCGCGCCTGTTGCTCGGGGGATTGGGGGATTCGGGTCAGGTCAGACCTGCACGTAGGTGACCTGGGCGATGCCGGCGTTCTCAGGGGCGATCTTGAGGAAGGCACCCTTCGACAGGTCGAGGCAGCGACCGGCGATGTAGGGGCCACGGTCGTTGATGGTGACGATGACGCTCTTGCCGTTGGCCTTGTTGGTGACCTTGAGCTTGGTGCCGAAGGGCAGCGTCTTGTGGGCAGCGGTCATCGCCCACGGGTCGAACATGCCACCGGAGGCCACCGGCTGGGGGTCCCAGTAGTTCGAGGCCTCACAGCTGCCCGAGTAGCCGCCGGTCTTGGCCGGCACGTTGGTGTTCTCGGACGAGGAGGTGCTGGTGCTCGTGCTGGTGTTGGTGTTGGTGGTCGTCTTCGGCGCAGTGGTCGTGGCCGGCGCTTCCTTGATGCCCACGTGGACGACCTGGGACACGGGCTGCTTGACGACCTTCTCACCGGTCTTGTGGTGGTTCGAGACGAGCTTGCCGTCGAGGTAGACCTGCGTGATGAAGGTCTGCTTCTGGCCCTTCTCACCCTTGGTGACGACCTTCTTCTCACCCTTCAGCAGGGTGGCGTCCTCCACCTCTTTGGTGTCGAAGGCGATGTCGCTGGTCACGATGATCGGACGGTAGTGCACGTCCTGGTAGGTGATCTTCTGGTCGGCGACCACGGCGCTGGTCGGGTCGGCGCTCACCTTGTCGAGGTCGTCGAGGGTGATGCCAGCGGCCTTCAGGGCGTCCCCGACGGTGGCATTGCCGGGCACCTCGACGGTCTTCACGCCGTCCTTGGTGGTGATGCTCACCGTCTTGGGGGTGATCACCTCGACCTGCAGGCCCTCGCGCTTCAGCGCGGTCGAGCGGCTGGTCGAGACCAGGTTCTTGGAGTCATCCAGGTCGAGCTGCGCCAGCGCCTCGTCGAGGGTGAGCGCGGTCGTCCACTGGGTGATGGTCTTGCCGTCGACGTTCAGGGTCAGCGGCTTGGCGACCTTGATGGTGACGGCCGACCCGTCGGACAGCGGGGTGTCGACCTCGGGCTGGATCACGTCGTGCTCAGCCAGGGTGATGCCCTGCTGGTCGAGCAGTTCGGCCACTGTCTTGGCGCGGGTGTCAACGGTCTGGGTTGACCCATCGGTCGTGATGGTCACCGTGTCCTTGTCCAGGGCGATCGCACCGGCGGCTCCACCACCGACGACCCCCAGGGCCAGCACACTCGACAGCGCAATGATCGCGCCCTTGGAAAACTTCTTCACGTTCGCGGAAACCTCTCAACATGACCACCGCCTGGGTGACGGCAGCGGTCCGGATACAGCCGACCCGAGGATCGACAGTAAGGAGATTACGCTCATGTTGAGAGATCCCCAAATCTAAACTGAGAAATCTTCAGAAACAGCGGACGCGCAGGTTCCTGCCCAGAAACCTCGCTGGCAGCGATGGATCCGAGGCGAAACCTGTGCATCCGCGGGGGTGCAGGAGCAGGGGACGAGGGAAGCGGGCGGCGGCGCAGACCAGTGACCTCCCCTGCGGTAGAGGTCAGCGGCGCCGGCGGAAACCCCGCAGGCGCAGGCTGTTGCCCACCACGAAGACTGAGCTGAAGGCCATCGCGGCGGCGGCCAGCATCGGGTTCAGGAAGCCCAGGGCGGCCACCGGGATCGCGACCACGTTGTAGAAGAACGCCCAGAACAGGTTCGTCTTGATGGTGCGCAGGGTGGCCCGGGACAGGCGGACCGCATCGGCGGCCAACAGCAGGTCGGGCTGCATCAGGGTGATGTCGCTGGCAGCGATGGCCGCGTCGGTGCCGCTGCCCATGGCCATGCCGAGGTCGGCCTGGGTGAGCGCGGCCGCGTCGTTGACCCCATCCCCGACCATGGCGACGCGTCGTCCCTGCGCCTGCAGTTCGCGCACCACGTCGAGCTTGTGGCTGGGCAGCACTTCGGCATGGACGCGGTCGATGCCGACCTCGGCGGCCATGCTGCGGGCCGCGTGTTCGTTGTCGCCGGTCAGCATGACCGGTTCCAGCCCGAGCTCGCGCAGTTCTGCCACGGCCTTGGCGCTGGTGGGCTTGATCGTGTCCTGGACGGCGATCAGCCCGAGCACCTGGTGCTGGTCGGCGACCAGCACTTGGGTGGCGCCGGCGGTGGCAGCCCGGGACGAGGCGACCGCCAGGTCGGCGGGCAGGTCCAGGCCCTGCTCGGTCATCAGGGCCCGGTTGCCGACGAAGTAGGTGGTCTGCTCGATGACGCCGCGGATGCCGAAGCCGGGCAGGTTCTCGAAGTCGGTGACCTCGCCGGACGGGGTGCCCGCCTCGGCGATGGCTCGGGCGATCGGGTGCTCGGAGTTGGACTCCAGGGCTGCCGCGATGCCCAGCACCCGGGCAGTGGTGGCCCCGGGGGCGTGGCTGATCTCACCGACGGCCATCTGGCCGGTGGTCAGGGTGCCGGTCTTGTCGAGCACCACGGTGTCGATGGAGTGGGCCTGCTCGAGCACCTCGGGGCCACGGATGACGATGCCCAGTTCGGCGCCACGACCGGTACCGGCCAGCAGCGCGGTGGGGGTGGCCAGTCCCAGCGCACAGGGGCAGGCGATGATCAGCACGGCGACCGCGGCGGTCACCGCGAACGAGGCGGACGACCCGGCCACCAGCCACGCGACCAGGGTGACCAGGGCGATGACCAGCACGATCGGGACGAAGATGCCCGAGATCTTGTCGGCCAAGCGCTGCACGTTGGCCTTGCCGGTCTGCGCCTGCTCGACCAGTCGGGCGATGTGGCTCAGCTGGGTGTCGTTGCCGATGGCCGTGGCACGCACGGCCAGTCGTCCGGAGGTGTTGATGGTGGCACCCACGACGTTGTCCTCGGGGCCGACCTCGACGGGCACCGACTCACCGGTGATCATCGCGGCGTCGATGGCCGAGTTGCCGCTGACCACCACTCCGTCGGTGGCGACCTTCTCGCCGGGCTTGACGATGAAGACGTCGCCCACGCCGAGCTCGGCGATCGGGATGCGTTCCTCACGCGGGCCGTCCGGGGTGTCGCGGACGACCGTCGCCTCCTTGGCGCCCATGTTCAGCAGCGCCTGCAGCGCGGCCCCGGCCTCGCGGCGGGAGCGGGCCTCGATGTAGCGGCCCAGCAGGATGAAGGTGATGATCGCCGTGGCGGCCTCGAAGTACACATTGGCGCCCGACATCGAGCGGTCCAGCCGCAGGCTGAACTCGTGGGTGAAGCCGAGGTGGCCGGCGTGGGTGAACGCGAGGGCATAGATCGACCAGCCCATGGCGGCCGTGGTGCCCATGGTGATCAGGGTGTCCATCGTGGTGGCGCCGTGACGCAGGTTCACCAGGGTGGACTTGTGGAACCCCCAGCCGCACCACAGCCAGACCGGCAGTGAGAGCACCAGCATCACGTACTGCCAGCCGGTGAACTGCAGCGCCGGGATCATCGAGACCAGCATCACCGGGACAGTGAGCACGACGGCCACGATCAGCCGGGTGCGCAACTGGGCCGCCCGGTCGATGGGCTCGGCCTCCGGCTCGGGCACGCTCGCCCCGTACCCGGTCTTCTCGACCACGGCGATCAGGTCGTCGACCGAGATCGTGCCGGGCGCCAGCACATGGGCACGTTCGGTGGCGTAGTTGACGCTGGCCTGGACACCGTCGACCTTGTTGAGCTTCTTCTCGACACGAGCCGCGCACGAGGCGCAGGTCATGCCCGAGATGTCGAGCTCAATGGATTCCCGGGTGTCGGTGGCTGGTTCGGGGCGAGCGATGCTCATCGGAGTCCTTCAGGGGGATGGGATGGTTCAGGCAGGCTGCACGACGTAGTTGTCGCCGGCCTCGGCGACGGCGGCCTTGATGGCCTCGAAGTCAACGGCAGCATTCGAGGTGACGGTCATGCTGCCGCCCTCCAGCTGGACGTCGACCTGGTCGACCCCCTCGAGGGCCGAGACCTCTTCGGTGACGGCGTTGACGCAGTGGCCGCAGGTCATGCCGGTGACGGTGTAGTTGCTGATCATGATTGCTCCTTGGGGTTTCGTGGGTGCTGGGCGGTCAGGACTTGACCAGGCGGGTGATGGCGGCCATGGCCTCGGACAACTTGGCATCGGCTTCCGGGCCGCCCTGTCGAGCAGCTTCGAGGACGCAGTGGCCGAGGTGGTCCTCGACCAACCCCAGGGCCACTGCTTCGAGTGCACTCGTCATGGCAGTGACCTGGGTCAGGATGTCGATGCAGTACTTCTCCTCCTCGACCATCCGCTGCAGGCCGCGGGCCTGCCCCTCGATACGCCGCAGCCGCTTGAGGTAGTCATCCTTGGCGCTGATGTAGCCGTAGTGGTGGCCGTGCTCATCGGGTGCGTGGGTGTTGGTTGACTCGGTCACTCCAGGAAATCTACCCCCACCCGGTATGGGTTCCCAAGCCCACCCCCGGGTGTTCCTAGATCAAGTGCCGCCCGGGGCCCACCTGACGGGCCACTTGTGGACAACCAACGACCCCAGGGACGATGTTGACCATGGTCCTGCGACCCTGTGGGAATCCTGAGCCTTGGACTGTCAACAGCCGGGACGCCCGCTGGACGACCGCCTGCGGGTGCAATGCCTAGTCAACTGGACATTCTCGGGCAAGATGAATTCTTTGTCCCCAGAGATCACAGCGTTGTCCACAGTTCTTGGCCGGTGCGCACCGTCATCGTCCACAACACCTCCCAATACCTGTGGAAAACCCACCCGGGACGACCTGCTTGCGGGACACTGCAACAACAACTAGCGTCAGCCGGTCCAACGAAGGAGTCAGGATGCACCTGCAGGCAGCCATCAATGCCGCCACGCGCAGCGTCGCCTCGGGCGGTGGGCCGTTCGGCGCCGTCGTACTGGCCCCCGACGGGCAAACCTTCACCGGCACCAACCAGGTGACCCGGAACTGCGACCCCACTGCCCATGCCGAGGTCGTCGCCATCCGTGAGGCCTGCCGGGTTCTGGGCCGCTTCGAACTGTCGGGCTGCGTCCTGTATGCCTCGTGCGAACCGTGCCCGATGTGCCTGGCCGCCTGCCAGTGGGCCAGGCTCGAGCGGGTCGAGTACGCCGCGACTGCCGAGGATGCGGCCGAGGCCGGCTTCGACGACCGCCTCATCGCGCAGGGAATCCGCGGGGAGGTGGCCCTGGCCACCCCGGTCACCCGGGTCGAGCTGCCCGATGCCGAGGACCGTCTGGCCCCGTTCCGGGCATGGGCCGCCCACGGCACCCGGACCGACTACTGAGCCATGGCTGCCGAGCGTAAAGTGGCCGCCGGACAGGTCCACAGCGGAAGGGGGGCGTCGTGAGCGACGGATTCGACCAGGGTGTGGACCGCACTCCCCCGCAGGACCTCGCTGCCGAACAGAGCGTGCTCGGCGCGATGCTGATGAGCAAGGACGCCATCGCCAACGTCGTCGAGGTGCTCAAGGGGCGCGACTTCTATCGTCCGGCCCATGAACTGATCTACGACGCCATCCTGGACCTCTACGGCCGCGGCGAGCCGGCCGACCCGATCACCGTCGCCGACGAACTCGGCAAGCGTGGCGAGATCCAGCGGGTGGGCGGCCACGTCTACCTGGCCGACCTGCTCGCGAGCATCAGCATTGCCGCGAACGCCGGCTACTACGCCGAGATCGTGCGCGACAAGGCCGTGCTGCGCCGTCTGGTGGAGGCTTCGATCAAGGTCGCCCAGCTCGGTTACCAGGCCCAGGGCGATGTGGCCGACATCGTGGACGCCGCCCAGCAGGCGGTCTACGAGGTCGCCGACGGCAAGTCGAGCGAGGACTACCAGCCGCTCAAGGACCTGATCGAGCCGACCATTGACGAGATCGAGGCGATCGAGGGCCGCAAGGGCGTGATGTCCGGCGTGCCGACCGGCTTCGCCGACCTCGACGACCTCACCAACGGCCTGCACGGCGGGCAGATGATCATCATCGCCGCCCGCCCCGCGGTCGGGAAGTCGACCCTCGCGCTGGACTTCGCCCGGGCGGCGGCGATCAAGCACAAGTTGACCACCGTCTTCTTCAGCCTCGAGATGAGCCGCACCGAGATCGTGATGCGCCTGCTGAGCGCCGAGGCGCAGGTCTTCCTCGGCTCGATCCGCGGCGGCAAGATGAACGACGAGGACTGGCGTCGCGTGGTCGCCAAGACCCCGCTGATCTCGGAGGCGCCGCTGTTCATCGACGACTCACCGAACCTGACCATGATGGAGATCCGGGCGAAGGCCCGGCGCCTCAAGCAGCGCCACGACCTCAAGATGGTTGTCATCGACTACATGCAGCTGATGAGCTCGGGCAAGAAGGTCGAGAGCCGCCAGCTGGAGGTCTCGGAGTTCAGTCGCCAGATCAAGCTGCTGGCCAAGGAACTGGACGTGCCGGTGATCGCGCTGAGCCAGCTCAACCGTGGCCCCGAGCAGCGCGGCGACAAGAAGCCGATGCTGTCTGACCTGCGTGAGTCAGGTTCGTTGGAACAGGACGCCGACATGGTCATCCTGCTGCACCGCGAAGACGTCTACGACGCCGAGAACCGCCCCGGCGAGGCCGACCTGGTCGTCGCGAAGCACCGCAACGGCCCGACGGGGACGATCACGACCGCCTTCCAGGGGCACTACTCCCGGTTCGTCGACATGCAGGGCTGAGCCCGCTCACTGGTTGACCATTGGGGTGGACGAGGCGAATCGTCTTGTCTGCACCCCGGGTCCATCGGGCCACTGCCAGGCTGAGCGAGTCGCCCTTCGGGGACGACCTGGCTGAGAGTTGCAGGGCTCGGTGGCCCGGGACGCGCAGATCGGCCATAGGGCTATGCGCCAAGGACCCGGCAAGGTCCCGGAGCGCCTCAGTGAGCGACCGACCGTCACGTCCCGGACCGGAGTGCTGAATCCGTGGGCTGACGGAAGGAGCACTCTCATGATTGAGGCTACGCCCACCTACGCCGGGATCGACTGGTCCTGGCAGCACCACGCGCTGTGCATCGTCGACGACGACGGACAGCGCATCGAGGAAGCAAC
Organism: Aestuariimicrobium sp. Y1814; assembly: GCF_050113895.1. NCBI lineage: Bacteria > Bacillati > Actinomycetota > Actinomycetes > Propionibacteriales > Propionibacteriaceae > Aestuariimicrobium > Aestuariimicrobium sp. Y1814. The sequence continues at coordinate 21,999 of NZ_JBNJRW010000020.1, forward strand.
CGTGCCGCACACACGGCCCGGGTTGACCAAGATCACCACCCTGCTGCGTCGCCATGGCGTGGAACGGATCGGGATCGAGCGCGGCGACGGACCGGTGGTCGAGCACCTGATCCGCGACGGGTTCGAAGTCGTCGTGATCAGTGCACGGCAGGTGAAGTCACTGCGTGCCCGCTACGGCTCCGCGGGGAACAAGGACGACCGGTTCGACGCGTTCGTGCTGGCCGACGCGTTGCGCACCGACGCCGGTCGCTGGGCGATCGTGCAACCAGACAGCGAACAGACGATCGCGCTGCGGATGCTGGTGCGCGCCCGCCACGATCTGATCGATCACCGGATCGCCGTGCACAACCAACTGCTCGCAGTGCTGCAGCACAACTTCCCCGGCGCGATCGGCCTGTTCAGCCAGCTCGACATCCCCATCAGCCTGGCGTTCCTGCGCCGATTCCCCAGCGAAGCCAAAGCAGCCTGGCTCAGCGAGCTGCGGATGGCGCACTGGCTCAAGGCCAACGCATACTGCGGCCGCCACACCCCGACCCGGCTGGTCGACCACCTGCACGAAGCTGCGACCGGCCGCGTCAGCGGCGCGGCAGCCGAAGCCAGCGAGGTCATCGTGCTGACCCTCGTTGATCTGCTCGCCACCCTGCGTGATGAACAAGCCCGGCTCGAGGCCCGGATCAAGGAAGCACTCCTGGCTCACCCCGACGGCCCGATCTTCCAGTCCCTGCCCCGCGCCGGGACCGTCCGCGCAGCCACCCTGCTGGCCGAGATCGGCGACTGCCGGGCCAGGTTCCCCGACCCCCCAGCACTCGCCGCAGCCGCCGGCGTCGCACCATCGACCAGGCAGTCCGGCAAGCACCTCAACGTCGCCTACCGACGCGGCTGCAACAAACAACTCCGGGCAGCACTGGTCGACTGGGCCCAAGACACGCCCCGCGCGAACGCCTGGGCACGCGACACCTACGACCGCGCCCGAGCCCGCGGCTGCCGACACCCCCACGCAGCAAGAATCCTGGCCCAAAACTGGACCAGGATCCTGTGGCGCTGCTGGCACGACCACACGCCCTACAACCCCGACCTACACGGCCGACTCAACAGCCTCCTGACG
>NZ_JBNJRW010000021.1:0-22650 GCF_050113895.1 Aestuariimicrobium sp. Y1814
CGTCAGGAGGCTGTTGAGTCGGCCGTGTAGGTCGGGGTTGTAGGGCGTGTGGTCGTGCCAGCAGCGCCACAGGATCCTGGTCCAGTTTTGGGCCAGGATTCTTGCTGCGTGGGGGTGTCGGCAGCCGCGGGCTCGGGCGCGGTCGTAGGTGTCGCGTGCCCAGGCGTTCGCGCGGGGCGTGTCTTGGGCCCAGTCGACCAGTGCTGCCCGGAGTTGTTTGTTGCAGCCGCGTCGGTAGGCGACGTTGAGGTGCTTGCCGGACTGCCTGGTCGATGGTGCGACGCCGGCGGCTGCGGCGAGTGCTGGGGGGTCGGGGAACCTGGCCCGGCAGTCGCCGATCTCGGCCAGCAGGGTGGCTGCGCGGACGGTCCCGGCGCGGGGCAGGGACTGGAAGATCGGGCCGTCGGGGTGAGCCAGGAGTGCTTCCTTGATCCGGGCCTCGAGCCGGGCTTGTTCATCACGCAGGGTGGCGAGCAGATCAACGAGGGTCAGCACGATGACCTCGCTGGCTTCGGCTGCCGCGCCGCTGACGCGGCCGGTCGCAGCTTCGTGCAGGTGGTCGACCAGCCGGGTCGGGGTGTGGCGGCCGCAGTATGCGTTGGCCTTGAGCCAGTGCGCCATCCGCAGCTCGCTGAGCCAGGCTGCTTTGGCTTCGCTGGGGAATCGGCGCAGGAACGCCAGGCTGATGGGGATGTCGAGCTGGCTGAACAGGCCGATCGCGCCGGGGAAGTTGTGCTGCAGCACTGCGAGCAGTTGGTTGTGCACGGCGATCCGGTGATCGATCAGATCGTGGCGGGCGCGCACCAGCATCCGCAGCGCGATCGTCTGTTCGCTGTCTGGTTGCACGATCGCCCAGCGACCGGCGTCGGTGCGCAACGCGTCGGCCAGCACGAACGCGTCGAACCGGTCGTCCTTGTTCCCCGCGGAGCCGTAGCGGGCACGCAGTGACTTCACCTGCCGTGCACTGATCACGACGACTTCGAACCCGTCGCGGATCAGGTGCTCGACCACCGGTCCGTCGCCGCGCTCGATCCCGATCCGTTCCACGCCATGGCGACGCAGCAGGGTGGTGATCTTGGTCAACCCGGGCCGTGTGTGCGGCACGGTTGCTTCCTCGATGCGCTGTCCGTCGTCGTCGACGATGCACAGCGCGTGGTGCTGCCAGGACCAGTCGATCCCGGCGTAGGTGGGCGTAGCCTCAATCATGAGAGTGCTCCTTCCGTCAGCCCACGGATTCAGCACTCCGGTCCGGGACGTGACGGTCGGTCGCTCACTGAGGCGCTCCGGGACCTTGCCGGGTCCTTGGCGCATAGCCCTATGGCCGATCTGCGCGTCCCGGGCCACCGAGCCCTGCAACTCTCAGCCAGGTCGTCCCCGAAGGGCGACTCGCTCAGCCTGGCAGTGGCCCGATGGACCCGGGGTGCAGACAAGACGATTCGCCTCGTCCACCCCAATGGTCAACCAGTGAGCCCTCAGCTCACCTTGGCGATGATGCCGGCCAGGTCGTCCGCGGTGGGTGCGACCGGGTTCGGCGGGGTGCAGGTGTCCTCCAGCGCCCCGGCCACCAGGTCGGGGATGGCCGCCTTCAGTTCGGCCTTGTCGATGCCGAGCCCGGTCAACGTGTCGGGGATGCCGATGGCGGTGCGGATCCGGCGGATCTCGGCGCACAGGGCCAGCGCCAGGTTGCGCCGGGTGGAGGCCTCCAGCCCGATCAGGTGCGCGATGTGCGCATAGCGGTCGGCGACCTCGCTGATGCCGTGCGGGCCGTAGGTGACCGGGCCGGCATTGAACTCCATCACCGTGGGCAGCAGCACCGCGTTCAGTCGTCCGTGCGGCTTGCCGAAGCGTGCCCCCAGGGCGTGCGAGATGCTGTGGACGATGCCCAGCCCGCTGTTGTCGAAGGCCATCGCGGCCATCGCCGAGGCGTTGTGCATCCGCTCCCGGGCTTCGAGGTTGTCGGGCTCGCGGCAGGCGGTCTCGATGTTGCCGAAGATCAACTGCGAGGCCTTCTCGGCGAAGGCATCGGAGAAGTCGTTGCGCTCGGTGCAGACGTAGGACTCCAGCGCGTGGGTCATCGCGTCCATGCCGGTGTCGGCGGTCATCGACTTCGGCAGGGTCCTGGTCACCTCCGGGTCGAGGATGGCCATCGCCGGGGCCATGTCGTCGCTGACCAGCACCATCTTGCGGGTGGGGTTGTGGGAGGTCACCACGGCGAAGGTGGTCACCTCCGAACCTGAACCGCTGGTGCTGGGAATGGCCACCAGGCCGTTCTTCGGGGCGTCACCGTGTTCGGCGGCCACCTTGCAGATCGCCTTGGCGGCATCGAGCGGGGAGCCACCGCCGAGGGCGATGACCGTGTCGGGGTCCGAGACCAGGTAGGCCTCCACGCCGGCGCTGACCTCGGTCACGGTCGGGTCGGGTGTCACGCCGTCGTAGACCGTGATCTCTGCCCGGCCCAGGTGGCGCCGCACGGCGTCCATGGTGGGGGTGGTGGCCATGAAGGAGTCGGTCACCACCAGGACCCGCTGGGCCCCGATGTCGGCCAGGTGGGACAGGGAGCCCTTGCCCTGGTGGATGGTGGTGGCGATGTGGAAGCGGGTCATGCAGTGTCCTCGATACTGTCCGCGGGTGGAGAGGTGATGTCGCGCCGGAACTCCGAGGGGGTGAGGCCGGTCGCAGCCTTGAAGGCGCGGGAGAAGTAGTTGGCCGGGCGGAACCTCAGTTCGGAGGCGATCCGCAGCACCGGCTGGTCGGTGTACTTCAGCAGGTACTTGGCCCGCTGGATGCGCTTGGTCATCACGTAGTCGATGAACGTGGCGTGGGTGTGGGCCTTGAACAGCCGCGAGAGGTGGTGCGGCGACAGGTTGGTGAACTCGGCGGCCGCCTGCAGCGTCAGGAACCCGGTGGGGTTGCGCTCGATGCGGTTGACCAGGTCGTTGACGGTGTGCCCGCGACGATTCTGGGCCAGTTCCAGGTTGGCCTGCAGGCAGAACAGCAGCCCGAGCATCTGTTCCTCGGCCTCGAAGCGGCTGGCGTGGGTGGCCGAACGGGCACGGTCCTGGTTGATCCGGTGGCCGAGTTCCGCGGCGGCGTCGGCGTCGAGTTCACGGGCCAGCTGCCACATGTCGTCGGCGGTCTGGTGCAGTTCGGCGCGCGCGATCCGGCGGTGGGCGGGCAGGTCATCGGGGGCGAACAGCCCGTCGAGTTGCTGGCGGACGAGGGCGGCAGCGCGGGGCAGGTCCTCATCGTTGAGGGCCCGGCGCAGCGCCACCACGTCGAGGCGGCGCGCGGGCTGGGCGGCCGACTTCGGGCTCGTGGGGTGGGGGATGGGTTCGAGGCTGGCGCGGATGGGGGTCGGGGGGCTGACCGGCTCACCCTCGGGCTGGGTGCCCAGGGCCGTGGCCAGCATGCCACGCATCAACGCACCCAGGGTGTCGCAGGCCGCCCGGATGCGACTCATCGGCATCGTCGGCACCCGGTCACGCAGCAGGCGCAGCTCGGGGCTGAGGTTGGCCGGGCCGTAGACCGCGACGGTGGGCAGCGAATGTGTCTCGTCGGGTTCCATCCGGATCTGGCCGCACAGCATGGCGCCGAGGTACTCATCACCGGCCATCAGCGGGATCGAGAAGTCGACCAGCCCGGTGTGGCACAGGTACATGTGCGAGTCACCGCGGATGGCGGCCTGCAGGCCCCCGTGGGCATCACAGGAGTAGCAACCGGCGCGTCCCTCGGCGCTCTCGCGCATGGTGCTGCAAAAATCAGTGAACCCGGAGGCTGAGGTCACCGGCTTGCCGCGATAGTCGACCAGGATCGCGGCCAGGCCCATGGCCATCGTGAACTGGTCCTGCACCTGTTGCAGGTGTTCCAGCGGAATCAAGTCAGTGATCTGGTGTCCCGGCATTCCAATCCCCCCGTCGTTGGAGCCCGGACAGCCATGTCCGGTGGACTGTGCTCTGATGGCCAGACTACGTCGTCCGACCAGCTGCGGAACAGGCACCCTCCTGTTGGACACCTCGCCCAGGAGGCCGGCGGAGGGCTGCAATCGGGCCATTTCGGATGCCATCGGGGCATCGAGATACACAATCCGGGCATCTGGGTGTCTGTATGTGCACGATCCGGCCATGAAGTCGCTGACACCGTGTCAGCAATCGACCAATCGCCATCGCGAACCGCTGCCTACCATCGTCGCAGCGTATTTCGCCGCCTGATTCAAAGAGGAGTCACAGACATGCAAGAAGCTCTCGGAATGGTCGAGACCAAGGGATTCGTGGGCGCGGTCGAGGCCGCGGACGCGATGGTCAAGTCGGCCAATGTCACCCTGATCGGCCACAAGTCGATCGGTGCCGGCCTGGTCACGGTGCTCGTGCGCGGTGACGTCGGTGCCGTGAAGGCAGCCACCGACGCCGGCGCCTCAGCCGCCCGCGCAGTCGGCGAGGTCGTCTCCACCCATGTCATCCCCCGGCCGCACAACGACGTGGACAAGATCCTCCCGTCGCAGGCTGACTGAACCAACACCCAAGGAGCACAAGCATGTCCGAAGACATGATGGCCAAGGTCATGGCCGAAGTCATGAAGCGGGTCGAGGGCACCGTGGAGCCCGCCGCTGCCGCATCCACCCCTGCCCCCGCCGGGCGTCGTCCCCCGGTCACCGAGTTCGTGGCTGCCACCCCGCTGGGTGACAGCATCGGCCTGGTCATCGCCAACGTCGACCCCCAGCTGGCCGAGCAGATGAACGCCCAGAAGTACCGTTCCATCGGCATCATCGGCGCCCGCACCGGTGCCGGCCCCCACATCTTCGCCGCCGACGAGGCGATCAAGGCCACCAACTCCGAGATCGTCACCATCGAGCTCGCCCGCGACACCAAGGGCGGCGCCGGTCACGGCTGCCTGATCATCTTCGGTGCCGAGGACGTCTCCGACGCCCGCCGCGCCGTTGAGGTCACCATCAAGGAGCTCGAGCGCACCTTCGGTGACGTCTACGCCAACGACGCCGGCCACCTCGAGTTCCAGTACACCGCCCGCGCCTCCGGAGCCCTCGAGAAGGCCTTCGGTGCACCGGTCGGCAAGGCATTCGGCATCTCCGTCGGGGCCCCGGCGGCCCTGGGCGTGGTCATGGCCGACACTGCCGTCAAGGCGTCGACCGTCGACGTGATCGCCTACGCGAGCCCCGCCAAGGGCACCAGCTACTCCAACGAGGTCATCGCCGCGGTCAGTGGCGACTCGGGCGCCGTGCGCCAGGCCATCGTGGCCGCTCGTGAGGTCGGCATCAAGCTGCTGGGCGCCATGGGCGACGTCCCGACGTCCATCACCCGTCCCTACATCTGAGTGAGGCAGTAATGCGTTCCAAGAGATTCGAGGTGCTGGACCAGCGCCCCGTCAACCAGGACGGATTCATCGACGAGTGGCCCGAAGTGGGCATGATCGCGATGGAGAGTCCCAACGACCCCACCCCGTCGATCACCATCCGCAACGGCGAGGTTGTGGAGCTCGACGGCAAGTCCATCGATGAGTTCGACATGATCGACACCTTCATCGCCGAGTACGGGATCAACCTGGACAAGGCTGAAGAGGTCAACAAGATGGACTCGCTCCAGCTGGCCCGCATGCTGGTCGACGTCAACGTCTCGCGTGCCGAGATCATCGAGTTGACCACGGCCATGACCCCGGCGAAGGCCGTCGAGGTGGTCAGCAAGCTGAACGTGCTGGAAATGATGACGGCCGTGGCCAAGCTGCGCGCCCGTCAGTCCCCGGCCAACCAGTGCCACGTCACCAACGTGCGTGACAACCCCGTCCAGATCGCTGCGGACGCCGCCGAGGCGTCGCTGCGCGGTTTCGCCGAGGCTGAGACCACCGTCGGCGTCGTGCGCTACGCACCGTTCAACGCGCTGGCGCTGCTGATCGGCGCCCAGGTCGGTCGTCCCGGCATCCTCACCCAGTGTTCGGTCGAGGAGGCCACCGAGCTGCAACTCGGCATGCGCGGCCTGACCAGCTACGCCGAGACCGTCTCGATCTACGGCACCGAGCAGGTGTTCATGGACGGCGACGACACCCCGTGGTCGAAGGCCTTCCTGGCCTCCTGCTACGCCTCGCGTGGTCTGAAGATGCGCTTCACCTCGGGCACCGGCTCCGAAGTGCAGATGGGCTTCGCCGAGGGCAAGTCGATGCTCTACCTGGAGGCCCGCTGCCTCTACATCACCAAGGGCGCCGGCTCGCAGGGTACCCAGAACGGCTCGGTCAGCTGCGTCGGTGTGCCGGCCGCCGTTCCCAGCGGTGTGCGCGCCATGCTCGCCGAGAACCTGATCGCGATGATGCTCGACCTGGAATGCGCATCGTCGAACGACCAGACCTTCACCCACTCCGACCTGCGCCGCGTGGCCCGGTCCCTGATGCAGTTCGTGCCCGGCACCGACTTCATCTGCTCTGGCTACTCGTCCACCCCGAACTACGACAACATGTTCGCCGGTTCGAACTGGGACGCCGAGGACTTCGAGGACTGGACCACCATCCAGCGTGACCTCAAGGTCGACGGCGGCCTGACTGCCGTTCTCGAAGAGGATGTCGTCCGGGCCCGCAACAAGGCTGCCCGCGCCGTCCAGTCCGCGTTCAAGGAGCTCGGCCTGCCCGAGATCACCGACGCCGAGGTGGAGGCTGCGACCTACGCCCACGGCTCGAACGACATGCCGGAGCGCAACGTCGTCGAGGACCTCAAGGGCACCCAGGACATGATGGACCGCAAGGTCACCGGTGTCGACGTGGTCAAGGCCCTGGCCGCCGGTGGGCACGAGGACGTCGCCCGCTCGGTGTTCAACGTGCTGCGCCAGCGGGTGGCAGGTGACTACCTGCACACCTCCGCGATCATCGACGAGAACTTCCGGATCGACTCGGCGGTCAACAATCCCAACGAGTACCTCGGTCCGCAGACCGGGTACCAGATCTCGGACGAGCGGTGGGAGCAGATCAAGTTCCACCGCAAGGCCGTCAGCGCAGAAAGCATCTGAGGGGGCCGACCATGAGCACCACTATTGATGAAGCAACACTCAAGGGGATCATCGCCGAGGTCATGCGTGAACTGCAGGGCCAGGCCGCTCCCAGCGGCGGCTCCGCACCCAGCCTGCCCTCGTCCGGTTCCATCGAGTTCGTCGACACCGGTGAGGCCACCCGAGGCACCGACCCGACCGAGGTCGTCATCGGCTTGGCGCCGTCGTTCAGCATCGACCAGCACCAGACCATCACCGGTATCCCGCACGCTGACGTCATCCGTGAGGTCTGCGCCGGCATCGAGGAGGAGGGCCTGACCTACCGGCTGGTGCGCGTCCTGCGCACCTCCGACGTGGGCTTTCTCGCCCACGACGCCGCGAAGCTGTCGGGCTCGGGCATCGGCATCGGCATCCAGTCCAAGGGCACCACGGTGATCCACCAGCGTGACCTGGTGCCGCTGTCGAACCTGGAGCTGTTCTCCCAGGCACCGCTGATCGACCTGGACACCTTCCGGGCCATCGGCAAGAACGCCGCGCTGTACGCCAAGGGCCAGTCGCCCCGTCCGGTGCCGGTGCGCAACGACCAGATGGCTCGTCCGAAGTACCAGGCCATCGCAGCGTTGCTGCACATCAAGGAGACCCAGAAGGTCCAGGCCGGTGCCAAGCCGCGCGCCCTCCAGGTCAAGAAGTAGGAGCAGACAATGGAATCCGAAGAACTGATCCGTACGATCATGGCCGAGGTGATGGCCAATCTGGACAAGGACGCCGTCAAGTTCGCCAAGAAGCCGGCGGCGAGCTCCTCGAGCTCGTCCTCGGCGGCGAGCAGTGGGGCGAAGGTCTCGCGCGAGCAGTACCCGCTCGGCGAGAAGCTGCCTGACCGGATCACCACCCCGACCGGGAAGTCGCTGTCGGAGGTGACCTACGAGGACGTGATCTCGGGCAAGGTCGGCGCCGACGACATGCGCATCTCCAAGGAGACCCTCGAGTTGCAGGCGCAGGTGGCCGAGTCCGTCGGACGCCCCACCCTGGCCAACAACTTCCGCCGCGCCGCCGAGCTGATCGCCGTGCCCGACGAGAAGGTGCTGGACGTCTACAACGCGCTGCGTCCCTACCGCTCGACCAAGGACGAGCTCTACGGCCTGGCCAGCGAGCTCGAGTCGCAGTACCAGTGCACCATCAGCGCCAAGTTCATCCGACAGGCTGCTGACGTGTACGAGAAGCGCGGACGCCTGCGCGTCGACTGACCGGCGTGCGCGGGGGAGACCCCGCAACCCCGACGGTGGGGGGCCAATGCCGGCCCCCCACCGCCCCCGGGCAGGGCCCCAGGCCCCTGCCTGCACACATTCCCCGTGGGCTCCGCCCACCCCCGAATCGAGAGGCAGACAGACATGCGGCTTGTTGCAGGCGTGGACATCGGCAACGCGACCACCGAAGTGGCCCTGGCCGACGAGTCCACCGGCGAGCCCAGGTTCCTGTCCAGCTCGATCATTCCCACCACCGGTATCAAGGGCACGCCCGAGAACGTCAACGGCGTCTTCCACGCACTGACCGTGGCCCTGCAGAAGGCAGGCCAGGAGGTCAGCGACCTGTCCCTGATCCGGATCAACGAGGCCGCCCCCGTCATCGGTGACGTGGCGATGGAAACCATCACCGAAACGATCATCACCGAGTCGACCATGATCGGCCACAACCCCAGTACCCCGGGTGGCCTGGGGATCGGGGTGGGGACGACGATCCGCCTTGACGAGTTGTCCTCCGAACGTTCCCCGGGCCCCTGGATTGTCGTCGCCGACCGGTCCCACGGCCACGAAGAGATCGCCAGCACCATCAACGAGGCGAACCACCTGAGGGTCACCGGCGCGATCCTGCAGCGCGATGACGGTGTGCTCGTGCACAACCGGCTCGCCACCAAGGTGCCGATCGTCGACGAGGTCAGCCTCATCGAGAAGGTGCCGCTGCGCATGCTGGCCGCGATCGAGGTGGCCAGCCCCGGCCACATCATCGAAACCCTGGCCAACCCCTTCGGTATCGCCACCTTGTTCGAGCTGAACCCCGAAGAGACCCAGTCGGTCGTCCCGCTGGCCCGCTCGCTGGTCGGCAACCGTTCGGCCGTGGTGATCAAGACCCCGGCCGGCGACGTGAAGGAACGGCGCATCCCCGCCGGGAAGCTGATCTTCGAGGGCAAGCCCAACCCGGCTGAGGTCGACGTCGAGCGCGGCGCCGGCGAGATCATGCAGGCCGCCGGCAAGCTCACCGAGATCGCCGACATCCGCGGCGAGCCCGGCACCAACGTCGGCGGCATGATGGAGAAGGTGCGGGTGGTCATGGGCAACCTGACCGACACCGCCCCCAAGGAGATCAAGATCTCCGACCTGCTGGCCGTCGACACCCACATGCCGCAGACGGTCGCCGGCGGCATCGCCAACGAGTTCTCCATGGAGGCCGCCGTCGGCATCGCCGTCATGGTCAAGGCCGACCACCTGCAGATGAACAGCATCGCCCAGAGGTTGACCGCCCAGCTCGACGTGCCCGTCGAGGTCGGTGGGGTCGAGGCCGACATGGCGATCCTGGGCGCACTGACCACCCCCGGCACCGACGTACCGATCGCCATCCTCGACATGGGTGCCGGCTCCACCGACGCCGCCGTGCTGCGCGCCGACCGCCAGGGCCGCTCCATCCACCTGGCCGGGGCCGGGAACATGGTCACCCTGCTCATCCAGTCCGAACTCGGGCTGGAACTGTTCGACACCGCCGAGGACATCAAGCGCCACCCGCTGGCCAAGGTCGAGTCACTGTTCAGCATCCGCCACGAGGACGGCACCGTCGAGTTCTTCAGCGACCCGCTGCCCCCGTCGGTGTTCGCCCGCACCGTCGTCCTCAAGGAGGACGGCATGGTGCCGCTGGACCTCGACCACCCGGTCGAACACATCCGCCAGGTGCGCATCCGCGCCAAGGAACGGGTCTTCGTCACCAACGCCATCCGTGCGCTGGAGCGGGTCAGCCCCACCCAGAACGTGCGTGACATCGCCTTCGTCGTGCTGGTGGGCGGCTCGGCGATGGACTTCGAGATTCCCCAGTTGGTGACCCGCGCCCTGGCCGACTACCGGGTGGTCGCCGGACGGGCCAACATCCGTGGCAGCGAGGGCCCCCGCAACGCGGTGGCCACCGGACTGGTCCTGTCCTGGAGGCCGTGATGGCACGGATCGAGGAGATGCCCAAGCCCACCATCATGGTGGCCCGCCACACCCGCACCACCGACTCTGAGGTGGCCTGCCTGCTGCTCGGCCTCGAGGAGCAGGGGGTGCCGTTCGAACAGTTCACACTGGACGAGCTGAACCCGCTGGAGCTGGCCCACGAGGCCAGCCTGCGCTCAGTCCTGGGCGTGGGCATCGGGGTCAGCCTCGACTACGTCGTGGTCACCACCGACAAGCTGCCGCCCGGTCGTCCGTACCTGGCCGGCCACCTGAACCAGTCCGCCGAGGCCGACCGCGTCTTCGGGGGCAACGCCGCCCGCCTCGTCAAGCGCCTGCCACTGCAGGCCGTTCCACACAGGAGTGAACCATGAGCAACCGTCCACAGCTGGCCCTCGGCCAGGTGGAGACCATCGGCCTGCCGACCGCCGTCGCCGCCGCCGATGCCGGGGTGAAGAGCGCTGACGTCACCCTGGTCGGCTACGAGCTGGCCCGCGGCGGCGGCTTCGTCGCCGTGAAGTTCGTCGGCCAGGTCGGTGCCGTGCAGGCTGCCGTCGCCGCCGCCAAGGTGGCCGCCACGAAGGTCGGCAAGGTCGCCCGCTCCTCGGTGATCGCCCGGCCCAGTGAGCAGCTCGAGAAGCTGATCGGCAACTCCCAGACCGTCGGCTGGACCGCCGAGCCAGCTGCCGACCCCGAACCGGTCGCCGAGCCGGCCCCGGCCCCGGCCCCCGAACCTGAACCCGAACCGGAACCGGCTGCCGAGCCGGAGCCGACCCCCGAACCGGCCCCCGATCCGCAGGAGGCCCCGGAGCCTGACCAGGCACCGGAGGCCGAACCCGCAGCGGAACCTGAACCGGCCGCGGACGACGTCGTCCCGGCGGAAGAGACCGAGGGAGAGGAGCAGTAGCCATCAGCACCACCACGACCAGGCGGGGACGCTCCGCCAAGAAGCCGCCACCACAGACCCCGGCACAGCCGGACCCGCAGCCACCGGCTGCCCCAGCCGACGACCAACCGGTCGCCGCCCCCGAACGAACGGAGAGAAGAGGAATGAGCGAAGCACTGGGTCTCATCGAGACCAAGGGCCTGGTCGGCGCCGTCGAGGCTGCCGATGCCATGGTCAAGTCCGCCAATGTGACCCTGGTGGGCACCGAGAAGATCGGCGCCGGCCTGGTCACGGTGATGGTGCGTGGTGACGTCGGTGCCGTGAAGGCTGCCGTCGATGCCGGCACCGTGGCTGCCCGCGCCGTGGGTGAAGTCGTGTCGACCCACGTGATCCCGCGTCCCCATGGCGACACCGAGAAGCTGCTGCCGAAGGACTGACCCATGACTGTGGCCGACCAGGAGCTCATCACGCGTATCACCACCCTCGTGGTGGATGCGCTCGCCAAGCACACCGACCCGCACCGCGTGGTGCTCGGGGTGTCCAACCGTCACGTGCACCTCAGCCCCGAGGACTTCGCGACCCTGTTCGGATCGGGTGAACCGACCGTCAAGGCGTGGGTGGTCCAGCATGGGGAGTTTGCCGCTGACCAGGTGGTCACCATCGAGGGCCCGCGGGGCAGGATGGAGAAGGTGCGCGTGATGGGCCCCTGTCGGCGGCAGAGCCAGGTCGAGCTCAGCGCCACCGACTGCCGTGCGCTGGGCATCAACGCCCCGGTGACCCAGTCCGGTTACCTGGACGAGGCAGCCCCGATCACCATCATCGGCCCGGAAGGTCGCGTCGACCTCGAACATGCCGCCATCATCGCCGCCCGGCACATCCACCTGGGCCCCGGCGATGCCGAAGCCCTCGGCGTCAAGGACCAGCAGCTGGTCAAGGTGCGCTTCGAGGGTGAGCGCGGAGGCGTGCTCGACAACGTCATCTGCCGGGTCAAGGACAACTTCACCTCAGAGGTGCACCTCGACACAGACGAGGCCAACGCGGTCATGGGCCGCACCGGTGACATCGTCACCGTGCTGGTGGAGGAGGAGTGAGCATGGCTGCCGGCGGATCAGCGCTCCCGGTTGACCCGGGTACCGGGCAGGTCGATGCCCAGGCCCTCAAGGACCTCGTGCGCCGCACGATCCTCGAGATCCTGGCCAACGAGCCCGGCATCGCGTCGACCCCCGAGCAGCCCGAACGCCGAGCCCTGGTGGTCTTCACCGGCGCCTGGCTCGGCTTCGACGAATCCGTGCGGCAGTTGCAGAAGGTCCGCGACGCCGGCATCCACCTAGACATCGTGCAGACCGAGAGTTCCCGGCTGCACCTTGACCAGGCCAAGATCACCTCGCTGGGCCCGGAGGTGACCAAGAACCTGGTCAGCACCCACCCGCTGCTGATCATGCCCACCCTGACGGTGAATGCTGCCGCCAAGGTGGCCCACGGCATGGCCGACAACCTTGCCACCAACCTGATGCACGAGTTCATCCTGCTGAACCGGCCGATCGTGGCGGTCCGCACCGCGGCCTGCCCCGACGACCCCGAGAAGCAGGAATGGTTCCCGAACATCCCACCGGCCTTCGCGCAGGTGCTGCGCGAGAACCTGGTCAAGCTGGAATCCTTCGGGGTCACCCTGACCGGGGTGCAGGGCCTGGCCGAGCAGGTGCTGGCGGCCTGCCGCAGGATCGACGCGGCAGGTGCGTCGGCGTCCGGTTCGGCTGGTGGAGCCGGGGCCGGTGACGCCGCCCTGCCCGACCTGGTCAGCTTTGACCTGCTGCAGACCGTCGCCGACGGAGCTGTGCTCAAGGTCGCAAGGAAGGCACTGGTCACCGCGCTGGCCCGCGACGAGGCCGACGCCCGCGGGATCCGCATCGAACGACAGGAGGGCTGAGATGTACCTCGCGAATGTCATCGGGACCGTGGTCTCGACGAGCAAGGACCCCGGGCTGGTCGGGTTCAAGCTGTTGGTCGTCCAGCGCGTCGACGACCAGGACAAGGCCACCGGGGCCCCGGAAGTCGCGGTCGACACCGTCGGCGCCGGCAACGGTGAGACCGTCATCATCACCACGGGCAGCGCAGCCCGGCTGGCCCTCGCCGACCGCGAGGCGCCGGTGGACGCCACCATCGTCGGCATTGTCGACACCGTAGAGATTGAGCGGAGCTGATCCATGGCAGCCATCTACACCCGCACCGGTGACAGGGGTGACACCGCCCTGTTCGGGGGTTCCCGGGTGACCAAGCAGTCGGTGCGCGTCGAGGCCTACGGCACCGTCGACGAGGCCAACACCGTGCTCGGGCTGGCCAAGTCCCGGCTGGACGACCCCGACCTGGTCGCCGAGATCCAGCACATCCAGCAGCGCATGTTCACCCTCGGGGCCGAACTGGCCAGCGACGAGTTGGGTGCCGCGCAGCTCGACAACCTGGTCGGTGCCGCCGACATCGAGGCCCTCGAGGCGCTGATCGACCGCTGCCTGGAAGAGACCGGGCCGCCGCGCAACTTCGTCGTCCCGGGTCGCGACGAGGTCTCGGGCAGCTTCCACGTCGCCCGCACCGTCGTGCGCCGCGCCGAGCGGCGCGTGCTGACCGCCGCCGAGACCACGCCCATTCGTCCCGAGGTCGTCAAGTACCTCAACCGGCTCTCGGACACCGTCTACGCGATCGGACGAGTGGTCGAGGAGCGCCACACCCGCAACCAGGTCGAGTCGACCATCCGCCGGGTGCTGGCCGAGGTGCTGGGGTCTTCCGGTTCGGCTGCCGGTGCCGGTGGTGGCAACCTGGCCAGGCTCGACCTGGAGGTCGCCACCCGGATGGCCACCGCAGCCCAGGCCAAGGCCAGCGAGCTCGGCGTGCCGATCGTGTTCGCGGTGGTCGACGCCGGCGGCAACCCGATCCTGCTGCACCGGATGGACGACTCGCTGATGGCCAGCATCGCCCTGGCCGGTGACAAGGCCTTCACGTCGGCGGCCTTCAAGGCCCCGACCCACGAGCTGACCGAGCGGGCCAAGGAGCACGGCGACCTCTACGGGGTGTCGGGCTCGAGCTCGGGTCGCATTTGTGTCTTCGGAGGCGGGTACCCCGTCTTCGTCAACGGAAGCATCGCCGGGGGCATTGGAGTCTCCGGGGGAACAGTCGAAGAGGACATGGTCATCGCTGACCATGCCATGAGCGCCGCATCATAGGAGTGGATGACATGACCGCTGGAACCGACAAGGACGTCATCGCACGCGTCGTCGCGCAGGTTGTGCGCGAGCTGCAGGGGGGCGCGGCTGCGAGCCCCGCCAAGCCCTCGTCCGCTGAGGGTGACTGGGGGGTCTTCGAGAGCATGGACGAGGCGGTCGTCGCCGCGGCCGCCGCCCAGCGTGCCTACCTGAGCTGCTCGATGGCTGATCGGCGCCGCTTCGTCGAGACGATCAAGGCCGTCGCGACGACCGAGGAGCACCTGGAGTACATGGCCCGCTGCACTGTCGAGGAGACGGGCATGGGCCGGGTCGACGACAAGATCGAGAAGAACCGGGTCGCGGCGCTCGGCACCCCCGGCACCGAGGACCTCATCACCACGGCCTGGTCGGGTGACGACGGCCTGACCACCGTAGAGTACTCGCCCTACGGCGTGATCGGGGCCATCACCCCCACCACCAACCCGACCGAGACGGTGCTGTGCAACTCGATCGGCATGCTGGCCGCCGGAAACTCGGTGGTCTTCAGCCCCCACCCGCGGGCCAAGAAGATCACCCTGTGGCTGATCCAGCAGCTGAACATCGCGCTGTGCGAGGCCGGTGCCCCGCAGAACCTCATCGTCACCGTGCGTGAGCCCTCGATCGAGAACACCAACGCGATGATGGAGCACAAGCTCATCAAGATGCTGGTCGCCACCGGTGGCCCCGGCATCGTGAAGACCGTGCTCAAGTCGGGCAAGAAGGCGATCGGCGCCGGGGCCGGCAACCCGCCGGTGCTGGTCGATGCCACCGCCGACATCGAGAAGGCGGCGCGCGACATCGTCGCCGGGGCGAGCTTCGACAACAACCTGCCCTGCACGGCCGAGAAGGAGATCATCGCCGTCGACGCCATCGCCGACCTGCTGCGCTTCGAGATGGTCAAGGCCGGTGCCCACGAGATCAACGACCCGGCCCAGTTGAAGGCCCTCGAGGACCTGCTGCTCAAGGACGGGCGTCCCGACACCGCCTGGGTCGGCAAGGACGCGGAGGTGATCCTGAACGCGATCGGCATCACCCCCAAGCCGGGTACCCGCCTGGTCGTCGCCGAGGTCGGGCGCGACCACCCCTTCGTCCAGCACGAGTTGATGATGCCGGTGATCGGCCTGGTGCGGGTGCCTGATGTGGAGGAGGGCATCCAGTTCGCCATCGAGATCGAGAAGGGCCTGCGCCACACCGCGATCATGCACTCGCGTGACGTGACCAAGCTGACCCGGATGGGCAAGCTCATCCAGACCACGGTCTTCGTGAAGAACGGCCCGTCGTTCACCGGCCTGGGCATCGGCGGTGAGGGTTACACCACCTTCACCATCGCCGGCCCCACCGGTGAGGGACTCACCTCGGCCCGCAGCTTCGCCCGCAGCCGCCGCTGCGTGATGGTCGGCGAGCTGAACGTCCGCTGACGTCGTCCCCCGGGGTCGGGCTGCTTGGCCCGGGGTCGGCCCCTCACCGCGGTCGGACTGCCCGGCCCCCGGGGGTCGCCCCCTCACCGCGGATGCGCGGGTTTCGTCCCGGAATCCACGCCACCAGTGAAGGATCCGTGTCGGAACCTGCGCATCCGCGGCGTGGGGGGTTTATTCCGACTGGCCCAGGGCTCGCAGGATCAGGTCGCGCACGCGGGCCTCGTTCTCGTCGTTCCACTCGGTGATCGCGTAGGCCGTGGCCCACATGCTGCCGTCGTCGAGCTGGGCGCCGTCGTTGAACCCGATGTGGCCGTAGCGGGACTTGAACTTGCCGGCGAACTGGTAGAAGAAGATGACGTCCTTGCCGTTGCCATAAGCGGGGAATCCGTACCAGGTTCGGCTGGAGATGTCAGGCGCGACCTCCTTGACCAGCCGGTGCAGCCCCTCACCGATGACGCGGTCGTGGTCGTCCATCGCGGCCAGCGCGTCCAGCACGTCCTGTTCGGTGTTCTTGCCCTTGGCGGTGCGGCGCTTCTCGGCGGCGGCCTGCTTGATGGCCGCCCGTTCCTCGGACGAGAAGCTCCCGTCGTCGCCGGTACCCTGTTCCACCGCGGCCTTCTTCGCCGCCGTCTTCTTGGGGGCCGTCTTCTTGAGGGCAGTCTTCTTCGCCGGGGCCCTCTTCGTGGTGGCCTTCGCGGTGGCCTTCGTGGCCTCCCCGGTCTCGCTGGTGTCATCAGTCATGGGTCGAGTCTGTCACCGCAGGCCGGGTACGAGTACCCCTCAGCGGCCCGAGTTCTTCGTCCCGCGTCGCGGCGGCGCGGTCAGCGGGTCCTCGGGCCAGGGGTGCTTGCTGTAACGGCCGCGGTTCTCGGCCCGCACCTGCGGGTAGGCATTGACCCAGAACGACGCCAGGTCGTCGGTGACCGCCAGCGGACGCTGCGCGGGGGAGAGCAGGTGCAGCAGCACCGGTTCGTGCCCGTCGACGATGCGCGGTGTGTCGGTCCACCCGAAGCACTCCTGCAGCTTGACCGCGAGGACCACCCGTTCGGTCGGGTCCTCGGGGTAGTCCAGCCTGATCCGTGAGCCGGTCGGCACCTCGAGGCGTTCGGGGACCAGCTCGTCCAACCGGGCGGCCGCCGGCCACGGCAGCAGGCGACGCAGCGCCGAGGTGAGGTCGAGCCGACCTGCCGGGGTGCCGCCGGCGAGCCGGTCCAGTTCGGGACCGAGCCACTCCTCGACGCGGTCGACCAGCGAGGCATCGTCGACGCCCGGCCAGGGGTCGCGCAGGTGCCCCAGGTCGGCGTGCCGGTGCAGCAGGGCCAACCGCCGCCGCAGCAGCTCGGTGCCCTCACCCCAGCCGAGCACCTGCCGCAGACCACGCTCCGACAAGGCCCGACGCACCGCCGCCCGACCCAGTTCGGCAGTCGGCGGCACCGGCGTCCGGGTCAGGGTGATCGCCCCCAGCGCGGTGGTGCGCCGCGCAGTGACCCTGCCGCCGTCCCACGTCGCCGTGGTCTCCTCACGCACCAGGGCGGACGCCGCGGCGAGGGCGTCGTCCTCGGTGAGCGGGGCGGCCGAGCGGACCAGGGCCCGCTCACCCACCCGCGCCATGTCGGCCACGGCGAGCCACTCCTGCCCCTGCAACCGGGAGCCGCGGGGCAGGTCCACCCCGGTGCCCGAGGCCAGCAGGTACTCATCACCCGCGCCGCGGCGTCGGGCGACCCGGTCGGGGAACGCGGCCGCGACCACCCGGGCGACCAGGTCGTCGTCGCCCAGCCCGGCGGGGCGCGGGGTGCGGTCAACCAGACGGACGAGCCGGTCGGCCTCACGCCGCCAGCCGGGTGCCGCACCCGAGCGGGCTGCGCGCCAGGCGGCGACCAGGTCGGCACCCTCGACGCGGGCGTCCCCCGCGACCAGGGCCACCACCTCGGCTGATTCGGCCGAACCCACCAGCGGTGCCGACCTCAGCAGGGCCCGGCCCAGGCGCGGTTCGACCGGCATGCGGGCGAGGCGTCGTCCGAGGTCGGTGGCGTGGCCCCGCTCGTCGAGGGCGCCCAACCCGGTCAACGTCTCGATGGCAGCCGACATCGCCGGTACCGGCGGGGGGTCGGGCAGGGCGAGGCCCTCACCGGCGGGAGAGCCCCAGACCGCCAGGTCGAGGGCGGCCTGGGTCAGGTCGGCGGTCAGGATCTCGGGCTGGGAGAAGCGGCGCAGGCCGGCCCAATCGCCCTCGGGGAAGCAGCGCACCACCAGCCCGGGGCCCAGTCGGCGGGCCCGACCGGCGCGCTGCTCGGCCGAGGCGCGGGCTTCACTGACCGTGACCAGCCCGGTCATGCCGCGACCGGAGTCGAATCGTGGCTCGCGCGACAGGCCTGAGTCGACCACCGCCCGCACCCCGGGAACGGTCAGCGACGACTCCGCCACCGAGGTTGCCACCACCACGCGCGGGCCGCCGTCACCGCGCAAGACCCGGTCCTGACTACGGATGTCGAGGGAGCCGTGCAGTGCCTCGGCCGACACCCCGCGGTCACGCAGCCGCTGGACGACCTGGTCACACTCCCGGGCGCCGGGGGCGAAGACCAGGGTGGCAGCATTGGCGGCCGGCTGGCTCGCCAGCGCCTGCTCGGCCTGGTCGGCGAGGTGGTCGAGCAACGCCGGGGTGACCCCGCGGGCGTCCAGTCGCGGCGCCGGGCTCGGTGCCCAGCGCACGGTGAGGGGGTGCAGGTCGGCGGCGACGGCGACCACCGGGGCGCCATCGAGCAGGTCGGCCCACCGCTGGGCATCGAGGGTGGCCGACATCACCACCAGTTGCAGGTCCGGGCGCAACTGGCGCAGTTCGACCAGCATCGCGAAGGCCAGGTCGGTCTCGAGTGCGCGTTCGTGCACCTCGTCGAGGACGACGGCGTCGATGCCGGGCAGGTCGGGGGTGCTGAGCAGGCGGCGCAGCAACACCCCGGCGGTGCAGAACTCGACCCGGGTGGCGTTGCCGGCCTGCTGCTCACCCCGGACGACGAAGCCGACCTCGGCGCCGAGGCGAACTCCGGACAGCTCCGCCAGCCGACGCGCGGCGGCACGGGCGGCGACCCGGCGGGGTTGGGTGACCACCACTCGTCCGCCGACCCGGTTCGCCACCGCGGGCGGGACGAGGGTGGTCTTGCCCGTGCCGGGTGGTGCCTGGACCACCACCGCCCCCCTGGTGGCCAGCGCGTCTTCGAGGTCGGCGAGCACAGCGGCGACCGGCAGCCCGGTACCGATGACCTCGAGATCGAAACGCATTCGTCCAGTCTTTCAGGGGTGCGGCGGTGATTCGCCGCGACCGGCTCGTGGCCCTCGTTGAACGATCGCCTGACAGGGGTCCGCGCACGGGGCAGGCTGTGTCTGTGTCCCCTCAACACCGCCTTCTCGGGCTGCTGGCGACAGCCATCCTGCTGCTGACCACGACGCTGTTCGCAGCGCCTGCCCATGCCGCCCCCGTGCGCTACGCCGCACTGGGTGACTCCTTCTCTGCCGGTGTGGGTGCCGGTGGATCCGTCAACGACTGCTACCAGTCCCCAAAGGGTTATGCCCCCCTGATCGCTGCTGCGGCGGGCTGGACGCTGGACTACCGCGCCTGTTCCGGGGCGGTCGTCAATGATGTGCGCACCAAGCAACTGCCCGGGGTGTCGTCGTCCACGACCAAGATCACCATCTCGATCGGCGGCAACGACATCGGCTTCGCCGACGCGCTGCTCGAGTGCGCCAAGCCGGGCTGGATGAGCAATTGCGACGGCAAGCTCAACACCGCCGAGTCCGTGATCAACAACACCCTGCCCGGCCGACTCGGAGGGCTGTACACCGACATCCGGACGAAGGCTCCCGCCGCCCAGGTGGTCGTGGTCGGCTACCCGCGGCTGTTCAACGGCACCGACTGCAATGTGCTGACCTTCTTCAGCGCCGCCGAGATGACCCGTGCCAATGCCTTGGCCGATCGCCTCAACGTGGTCACCCGCACCCAGGCGAGCAACAAGGGCTTCAGCTATGCCGACCCGCGGGTGTCTTTCACGGGGCATGCCTGGTGCGACAAGCAGGCCTGGATCAACGGGCCCAGCTGGAACCTGACCGACTCGTACCACCCGAATGCGGCCGGCAACACCGCCTATGCGCAGCTGGTGAGCAGTTCGCTGGGCCTGCGGACCACCTTCGCGACCACCTCGTCGGCCACCCGCACCGCGGCCACGGCCGAGCTGACCGTCGAGCAGGCCCGCCAGCTCGTGCCCGACCTGGCCTCGTCCGAGAACCTCGCCAAGGCTGCCGCCGCGGGCATCTCGGTGGAGCAGGTCAAGCAGCTCGATGCCGCCCTGCGCTCGGGTGACAAGACCCGCGCCAACCAGGCGGTCAAGCAGTTGCACGCCCTGGACAAGCAGTTTGCTGCCCGCACCTCGCTGACCACCACCGGCCCGGTGACTGTCGACCGCTGAGGCCACCCGCCACCCACTCGGGGCTGCAGACCCACCCGGTCTGCAGCCCCTTTCGCGTCTGCAGACCCGGTCAGCCGAGCGGGAGCCCCCAGATGCTGAGGACGATGTTCACCGCGACCAGCACGCCCAACGCGACCAGGCCGGCCACCGGGACCCGGGGGAGGGTCAGCGGCTCATGGGCCACCTCACGGACAGCCCGGCTGAAGATGTGCGCCATGGGTGCGAAGACCAGGATGGCCGTGCTGGCAGCCATGATCGCGATCTGCGACTCGGGCGGCACGTCGGCCGGGGTGATGGCGAGGTACAGCAGGCTCAACAGGGCAGAGGCCACCGATGAGGCGATCCACGGGAACAGGGTCATCGCATTGCGCAGGCCCAGTTCGTCCGGGCCGGCGTGGCGGGCCATGTGGGTCGCGAAGCCGCGGGCGGTGAGGAACATGCCCGCGATGCCCACCGCGCAGATGGCGAACTGTCCGGCCAGCGGAATGTTGAGCAGTGCGGCGGTCACCCCGGTGTCGCCCGCGCCGAACGGCGTGATGACCAGGTAGCCGACCATCTCCTGCATCGAGGCGAAGGCGAAGAACAGCCACAACAGGTGGGCGAAGTCGCCACGTCGGCGCAGCGGGGTCCAGATCGCCATCACGAATCCGGTGACCAGGCTGAACACGGGCCCGGCCATGGCCATGACAGCACCGTCGGCCACCGGGATGTCGCCGAAGTGGTCGACGCCGAAGGCGTACATGCGTGAGGGGTGGCCCAGGGCAGCTCCGGCCACCAGGTGGGCGAGTTCATGGACGAACACCATCGCGGTCTGCGCCAGCAGCCCGGCCACGACAGCGTTGAGCAGTAGTTGGGATCGGTGGGACTTGTCGACGACCTGCCTTGGCGTCTGCATGGCGTCAAGCTGTCACGCCTTGGGGTCAGCTTCCCCGGCCGCTCACCCCGACTGATCACCGGACGATGGGCGGCAACCGGACGAAACAGGCCTTAGGTGGCGGGTTTTCCCTCTCCACGGAAGGAAAATCCACCACTTAAGGGGCTCTTCACAGATGAGGGTGGGTGGTCAACCGGCGACGGTGTCGGCGATAGCTGGGATGTTGGGCGTGGCGCGGTGATGTGAGGGGGCCCTGGGTTGCTTGGATGAAGGTGTCTAGTCACCACCCAAGAACCCAAGGGCCCTGATGCAAAACGCTACCCCACCATGTCTGGATTCGTTCTGCCGACTCGACAGACTCGGCCTCACCGTCACCGAACAGATCGTGCATCCGGATCACTCAGTGCTGGTCTGCACGCCAACGACGCCGGCGAGTCCGTGCCCGACATGCGCCGGTCCCGGGGCCCGGCATGACACGGTGGTGCGGAAGTTGGCGCATGTGCCCTTCGGGTGGAAACCGACGATCCTGCAGGTCCTGGTCCCCAGATACCGGTGCAGGCCATGTGGTCGGGTATGGCGCCACGACGTCCGCGCAGCGGCACCGACCAGGGGCAAGCTGTCTCGTGACGCGGTCACGCTGGCGGTGAAACACATCGTGATCGACCGGCTCTCGATCGCCAGGATCGCCGCGATCCTGGGGGTCGCGTGGAACACCTGCAGCGACGCGATCCTCGCCGCCGCCGACGAGTTGCTGTTCAACGATCCCACCCGACTCGACGGAGTCACCACGGTCGGGGTCGACGAGCACGTGTGGCGCCACACCCGCTTCGGTGACAAGTTCGTGACCGTGGTCATCGACTTGACCCCGACAAGGACCAACACCGGCACATCCCGACTCCTGGCAGTCGTGGAGGGCCGCTCCAAGCAAGCGCTGAAGCAGTGGCTCCAGCTGCAGTCCGAAGCCTTCCGCGACGGCATCGAGATCGTCGCGATGGATGGGTTCACCGGCTACAAGTCCGCCACCGTCGAGACCATC
Organism: Aestuariimicrobium sp. Y1814; assembly: GCF_050113895.1. Taxonomy (NCBI): domain Bacteria; kingdom Bacillati; phylum Actinomycetota; class Actinomycetes; order Propionibacteriales; family Propionibacteriaceae; genus Aestuariimicrobium; species Aestuariimicrobium sp. Y1814. The sequence goes on from NZ_JBNJRW010000021.1 coordinate 22,073, forward strand.
GATGATGTCACCACAGTGATGGACCCGTTCCACGTCGTGGCCTTGGCCGGGGAGAAACTCGACCGCTGCCGACAACGCCTCCAACAAGAGACCCTCGGCCACCGCGGCCGCTCAGGGGATCCGCTCTATGGCATCCGCCGGATCGCCCGGACCCGCGCCGCGCTGCTGACGAAGAAGCAGTGGTTCCGGCTGCTGAACGTCTTCGATGAGGACTGTCACACCCCGTTCGCGGTCAGCTGGGAGGCATACCAACGCATCATCGACGCCTACCGGGCGCCGACTACCGTCGAGGGCAAACAGATCATGACCGCCCTCATCGACACACTCAAGTCCGGGCTGCCAGCAGCGCTCGAGGAGATCCGCACCCTGGGCCGAACCCTCCACCGACGACGCGACGACATCCTCGCCTTCTTCGACCACCCCGGCACCAGCAACGGCCCCACCGAAGCACTCTGTGAGTCTGGATCTGGCTGGTCTGGGACTGGCCGGTCAGGATGGATGTCGGTCGTATCGAACCGGGTGTGACTCTCGAAGCAATTGGCCCGCTTGCGGTGTCTTCCCGTTGAATTGTCCGCCCG
>NZ_JBNJRW010000022.1:0-14919 GCF_050113895.1 Aestuariimicrobium sp. Y1814
CCTAGGTGTTGGAGCGCATGACGTTGGTGACGCGTGCCGGGGTTCGGGTGGCTGGGGGTTGGTCTCGGCAGGCGGTGTGGGGTCGATGGTAGTTGTAGTGGATGTTCCAGATCTGTATTGCCCGGGTGCGTTGGTCCTCGCAGTTGTAGGGCCGGGCGTAGAGCACTTCTTCGGCCAGGATCCGGTTGTAGCGCTCAACTTTCCCGTTGTGGCGAGGTGTGTAGGCGCGGATGAACTGGTGTTGGCGTGCCCAGCCCCGCAGCGAGCGTTCGACGATCGCTGCCCTGTAGGGGTTGCCGTTGTCGGTGACCACGCGGGTGACGCGGGTGATCCCGTGCGCGGCGAACCAGGCCCTGGCCCGGTTGATGAACCCGAGCACGGTGGTGGCCCGCTCGTCGGTCAGGGACTCGGTGTAGGCGAGCCGGGAGTATCCGTCCACGGCGGAGTGGAGGTAGCGGTAGCCGACCCGGGTGCGGTGTTTCGCCTTGTCCTGGTTCGATCCGCGGCCATGGGCCCGCCAGCCGCCGCCCTCTCGCAGCGCGCCGACCTTCTTCACGTCGACGTGGACCATGTGGCCGGGGTAGCGGGCGATGATCCGTGCCGGCGCACGGGTCGGTTCTCCCTCGACGTCGAGCCAGCGGCGATGGTTGAGTCCCAGCCGGGTCAGCCAGCGTGCGACGGTGGCGACGCTGGTCCGGTGCCCACGCTCGTGCAGTTCGGCGGTGATCAGCCGGGCCGACCACTTGTGGTCGCGGCGTAGTTGCTCGATCAACTCCACCACCTGCGGTGGGGTCTGGGTCGGTGAACTGTGGGGTCGGCTGGAACGATCCAGCAGGCCTTCCTCGCCGTGGAGGCGGTGACGGTTGACCCATTTCGACAGACAGGCCCTCGACACTCCGGCCTCGGCGGCGACGTGGGCGATCGGGCGGTGTTGGCACCGGATGACCAGGCGTCGACGTGCTTCAAAGGTCAGCGCGGCATTACGGTGGTGAATCAAGGGCGGGCTCCTCGTTCCGATGGTTGTCTCGCAACTCCCATCCTGCCGAGGACCCGCCCCCTCTCACGTCCCGGCGCGTGCAATCAACCTCATGACCCGCAACACCTAGGCTGCGGTGATGAGCACCACCCCGGCCACCCTGGCCGCCACCGCCGTCGACCACCTGCGCGAGACCGCATTCTGGATGGAGCGCTCCCGGCAGGAGACCCGCCGCGTCGAGGCCTACCGCAAGGCCGCGGACGCCATCGCCGGGCTGGACCCCGAGGACCTGGTCCTGCTGCACGAGTCACCCGGTGGGGTCCAGCAGGTGGCCGGCGTGGGCAAGTCGACGGGTGCGGTGATCACGGCGGCGCTGGACGGGGGAGTGGCCGACACGCTGACGGCCCTGCGCAGTGCCGGCGCGATCCCGCTGGCCACGTCCGACCTGTTCGGTCTGCTGAGGGGTGACCTGCACAGCCACACCCTGTGGTCCGACGGCGGTTCACCCCTGGCCGAGATGGTGGCCGTCGCTGAACGCCTGGGCCGCGAGTACCAGGCCATCACCGACCACTCGCCCCGGCTGCGGGTCGCCAACGGCCTCAGCCCCGAACGCCTGCAGCAACAGTGGGCCGAGATCGAGCAGGTGCAGGCCACCCGTCAGGTGCGCATCCTGCGGGGCATTGAGGTCGACATCCTGGACGACGGCAGCCTCGACCAGGGCGACGAGTTGCTGGGCGGTCTCGACGTGGTGGTCGCCTCGGTGCATTCCAAGCTGAAGATGGACCCCGAGTCGATGACCCGCCGGATGGTCACGGCGATCGCGAACCCCCACACCGACGTGCTGGGCCACTGCACCGGCCGGCTGGTGGAAGGGGCCCGCGGGGTGCGGCCGCAGTCCGCGTTCGACGCCGAGGTGGTCTTCCAGGCCTGCGTGCAGTTCGACGTCGCGGTCGAGATCAACTCGCGCCCCGAACGCTGCGACCCACCCGATGACCTGTTGGCGCTGGCCCACGACATGGGGTGCCTGTTCAGCATCGACACCGATGCCCACGCCCCGGGCCAACTCGACTTCCTGGCCTACGGCGCCGCCCGCGCCGAGGCGGCCGGCATTCCCGACGACCGGATCATCACGACCTGGCCGGTGGACCGGCTGCTCGAGTTCACCCGCGGCTGAGTGCCTTGCGCATCTCGAGTTCGGCCATGCTCGGGTCCAGCGGGTAGGGCCGCCGGGCACCGGTCATCGTCCACCCGGTGCGCTGGTAGTGACGGATCGCCCGCTCGTTGCGTTCGTTGACCTCGAGGAACAACTCGTCGTGGCCCAGGTCGAGGGTCCACTGCTCGGCCAGGCCGACCAGGCGCTCGGCGACCCCCTGCCCGCGCAGCGCCGGGGTCACGTAGATCACTCCTGCCCACACCCGCACGGGGTCGCTGAACAGGTTGACCATGGTCGCCACCTGTGCGCGCCACACGCCGTCCGGGTCGACGGCCACGAAGACCGCGCTGGTGGTCGGGGTCGCCAACCGGTCGGTGTGCCGGCGCTGCCAGTCCTCGTCGCTGGTGGCTTCGGCATCGGCCAGGGTCTGCAGGTAGGCGATGGGGGTGTCGGCCAGCATCTCCAGGCGCAGGTCGCGGGCCTGTACCCATTCCTCGGGTCGTGCTGCTCGAAACTCCAGTTCGGTCACGGGCACAATTGTCACGCCTTCCATCGGGTGTTGGCGAGGTGTCCGAGCCCGCGGGTAGGCTGACCGGTAGTCACGATGAAAGGACTGCGAGCGTGAGGCAACGCGATGAGGCTGGCCCGATCCTGAACGGCCTTCCCACCAATCTCCCCGACACTGATCCGGAGGAGACGCGGGAATGGATGGACTCGCTGGAGGGTGCCATCGACAGCGGCGGCCGCAACCGGGCCCGCTACCTGATGCTGCGTCTGCTGGAACGCGCTCGTGACCGCCAGATCGGTGTCCCCTCGCTGACCAGCACCGACTACGTCAACACCATCCCGCCGGGCCGTGAGCCGGAGTACCCCGGTGACGAGGACATGGAGCTGCAGGTGCGCCGGATGCTGCGGTGGAATGCCGCCATCATGGTGCACCGTGCCCAGCGCCCCCACATCAGCGTGGGCGGCCACATCTCGTCCTATGCCTCGGCGGCGACGCTGTACGAGGTGGGCATGAACCACTTCTGGCGTGGCAAGGACCACCCCGGCGGCGGTGACCAGATCTTCTTCCAGGGCCACGCCAGCCCCGGCATGTACGCCCGTGCGTTCCTCGAGGGGCGCATCGACGAGCAGCGCATGGACGGCTTCCGCCAGGAGTTCTCGGCGCTGAAGGACGGGCGCCCCTACGGCCTGCCGTCCTACCCGCACCCCCGCCAGATGCGCGACTTCTGGGAGTTCCCGACCGTCTCGATGGGCATCGGGCCCATGAACGCGATCTACCAGGCGCAGTTCAACAGATACCTGCACAACCGCGGTCTCAAGGACACCTCCCAGCAGAACGTCTGGGCCTTCCTCGGCGACGGCGAGATGGACGAGCCCGAATCGCGTGGCTTCCTGCAGCTGGCCGCCAACGAGGAACTCGACAACCTCACCTTCGTGATCAACTGCAACCTGCAGCGCCTCGACGGCCCCGTGCGCGGCAACGGCAAGATCATCCAGGAGCTCGAGGCCTTCTTCCGTGGCGCCGGCTGGAACGTGATCAAGGTCGTCTGGGGCCGCGAGTGGGACGAACTGCTCGCCCAGGACACCGACGGTGCGCTGGTCAACCTGATGAACGCCACCACCGACGGCGACTACCAGACCTACAAGGCCAACGACGGCGCCTACGTGCGCGAGCACTTCTTCAACCGTGACCCGCGCACCGCCGCCATGGTGCGCGACTGGTCGGACGAGCGGATCTGGCGCCTGTCGCGCGGTGGCCACGACTACCAGAAGGTCTACGCCGCCTACAAGAGCGCCACCGAGTTCACCGGCGCCCCGACCGTGATCCTGGCGCAGACCATCAAGGGCTACATGGTGGGCAAGCACTTCGCCGGCCGCAACGCCACCCACCAGATGAAGAAGCTCTCGCTGGAGGACCTGAAGAACTTCCGCGACCGGCTGCGCATCCCGATCAGCGACAAGGTGCTCGAGGACGACCCGTACTCGGCGCCGTACTACCACCCGGGTGAGGACGACCCGCGGATCAAGTTCATGAAGGCCCGCCGCGCCGAGCTCGGTGGTTCGCTGCCCGAACGCCGCGAGAACCCCAAGCCCATCAAGCTGCCGGAGGAGAAGGCCTACGCCAGCGTGAAGAAGGGTTCGGGCAACCAGAAGATCGCCACCACCATGGCGTTCGTCCGGTTGCTGAAGGACCTGATGCGCGACAAGGACTTCGCCCCGCACGTCGTGCCGATCATCCCCGACGAGGCCCGCACCTTCGGCATGGACTCGTTCTTCCCGACCATCAAGATCTACAACCCGCACGGCCAGAACTACACCCCGGTCGACCACGAGCTGATGCTCGCCTACCGTGAGGCCACCAACGGGCAGATCCTGCACACGGGCATCAACGAGGCCGGTTCGGTGGGCGCTTTCACGGCCGCCGGCAGCGCGTATGCCACCCATGGGGTGCAGATGGTGCCGATCTACATCTTCTACTCGATGTTCGGCTTCCAGCGCACCGCCGACTTCGTCTGGGCGGCGGCCGACCAGCTGGCCCGTGGCTTCCTGATCGGGGCCACCGCAGGCAAGACGACGCTGACCGGTGAGGGCACCCAGCACATGGACGGCCACTCGCCGCTCATGGCCGCCACCAACCCGGCCGTGCTCGCCTACGACCCGGCCTTCGGCTACGAGATCGCCCACATCATGGGTGACGGCCTGCGCCGCATGTACGGGGACAACCCCGAAGACATCATCTACTACCTGACGATGTACAACGAGCCCATGCAGCAGCCGGCCGAGCCGGAGAACCTGGACGTCGAGGGCCTGCTCAAGGGCATGTACCTGTTCAAGGAGGGCGACTTCACCGGTGTCGGCGAGGATGCCCGCCGCGCGCAGCTGCTCGCCTCGGGTGTCGGGGTGCCGTGGGCGCTGGAGGCCCAGGAGCTGCTGAAGCAGGACTTCGGTGTCGTGGCCGACGTCTGGTCGGTGACCAGCTGGTCGGAGCTGCGCCGCGAGGCCATGGAGTGCGACGAGGTCGCCTTCCTGCACCCCGACCAGGAGCAGCGCGTGCCCTACGTCACCCAGGCCCTGCAGGGCCGGCCCGGCCCCGTGGTCGCCGTCAGCGACTACATGCGCCAGGTGCAGGACCAGATCGCGCAGTGGGTGCCCACCGACTTCGCGTCCCTGGGTGCCGACGGGTTCGGCTTCTCCGACACCCGCGCGGCAGCGCGTCGCCACCTGCACATCGACGGCCCCTCGCTGGCCGTGCGCACCCTGCAGCTGCTCGCCAAGCGCGGTGAGGTCCCGGCCGAGTGGGCCCACCAGGCCGCTGAGAAGTACCGCCTGCTCGACGTGAACGCCGGCACCTCCGGCACCGCGGGCGGCGACGCCTGACCGATTGACCACAGGATGGGCCCCGTCTTTTGCGGCGGGGCCCATCTCTGGCAGTCTGGTTCCACGACGGACGTCCCCGACCGCGGGGACGCCAGCATCAGGAGGGTTGGGCACAGGTGGTGGCCGCGACAGAGCGGGAACTGGGAGTTCGTCAGGCGATGAGCCTGACCGAAGGAATGGTCATCCAGGAACTCGGATGGGACTCCGACGTTGATGAAGACCTGCGCACGATCGTCATGGACGCCATCGACGACGACCTCGTCGAAGAGGCTGTCGAGGCCGTCGACGCCGTGCTGCTGTGGTGGCGTGAAGAGGACGGCGACGTGGCCGACGGCCTGGTTGACTCGCTGACCGACCTGTCCAACACCGGCGTGATCTGGCTGATGACCCCCAAGGTGGGCCGGCCCGGGCACGTGAACGCCCGCGACATCGCCGAGGGCGTGAACACTGCTGGCATGGCGCTGACCACCCCCGTGGACGTCTCCGACCAGTGGCAGGCCCAGAAGGTCGTCCGCCCCAAGGCCACCCGGCGCTGAACTGTTCGCGGGGGACGCCCTCCCTGCACCCCCGCAGCGGGGGACGACCCCCTGCACCCCGCAAGCAGCTCAACTCACCTCAGGATGTCGTAGCTCTGCAGGCGCTTGCGGTCCTGCTTCGAGCCCGATTCCTGCAGCGCCAGCAACTGGGCGTAGATGCCCCCGCTGGCCGCCAGTTCGGCCGGCGTCCCGATCTCGTCAATGCGCCCCTGCTGGATCGTGATGATCCGCTCCACGCTGGCGATGGTCGACAACCGGTGCGCGATGATGATGCTCGTTCGGTCGACCATCAGCGCCTCCAGGCCCTGCTGCACCAAGCGCTCCGAGCGCGTGTCCAGCGCACTGGTGGCCTCGTCGAGCACCAGCACCGGGGCGTCCTTCAGCATGGCCCTGGCCACCGCGATGCGCTGCTTCTGCCCACCCGACAGCTTCAAGCCACGCTCACCGATCACCGTCTCGTAGCCGTCGGGGAACCGCTCGATGAACTCGGCCGCGTTGGCCCGCTTCGCGACCGCACGCACCTGCTCGTCGCTCGCCCATGGGGCGCCGTAGCGAATGTTGTCCTCGATCGTGCCCGAGAACAGCGAGGCGTCCTGGAAGACCACACCGACCTCGCGGCGCAACACGTCGAGCCCGTGCTCGATGTGGGGTTCACCGAACAGGTGGATCGTCCCCTGCCTGGGCGGGAACAGCCCCATCAGCAGGTTCACGATGGTGCTCTTGCCGCCGCCCGATTCACCGACCAGCGCGATCCGCTCCCCGGGCGCCACCGAGAAGGTGATCTCCTCGAGCACGTTCGGCTCGTCGTCGTAGCCGAAGCTGACGTCGCGGAACTCCACCGCGGGCGCACCGGGCACCGGTGGCGGCAGGGTGCTGGTCGGGGTCACCGCCTGCAGCGAGGCGCCCGGTTCGTCCGCCTCGTCGAGCACCGCGAAGTAGTCGCGTGAGCCGGCCAGCGCCCGCTGCGTGCTGTCGACCAGGAAGCTCATGCCGGTCACCGGCCCCTTGGCCATGCCGACCAGCTGGACCAGCAGCACCATGGTGCCCAGGCTGAATCGTCCGGTCATCGTCTGCCACAGGATCACCACATTGATCAAGAAGAAGATCAGCGCCAGGGCCGTGCGGCGCAGGGTGTCCATCCGGTGCCACCACCGCGACTGCGGGCGGGTCAGGGCGACCGTCTGGTCGTACTCCGCGTCGAACCGGTCGAGCTCGCGACGCTGCGCCACGAAACTCTTGACCACCCGCATCTGCGCCACGACTTCGGCGAACATGCCACCGGCCAGGTCGACATGCTCGTTCTTCTGCTTCTCGTAGCGCTGCCAGCGCTCACTGGTCAGTGCGGTCAACCACGTGTAGATCGGGAAGACCGCAATCAGCAGCACCGCCAGCGGCCAGTAGTAGAACGCGGTCACCGCAAGTGCTGCGACCAGGGTGATGATCATCGGCAGGAAGTTGTTGCTCAACATCTGCATGAAGCTCGACAACTCGGTGATCGAACGCGTCAGGCGGGCGATGATCGCCCCCGACAGGTTGTTGTCGAAGTAGCGCTGCGGCAGCCGCAACAGCTTGGCGTAGTAGCGCGAACTCAGGATCGCCCGCATCCGCATCGACATGACGTCGCCGAGGTAGCCGCCGATGTTGCTGAGCAGCGCATTGGCCAGTTCGGCCACCAGGATCGCCACCGCGAACCAGATGACCACCGACATCGGGGCCGGCTGGCCCTGCAACCGCCTGACGACGTGGTCAGTGGCGCCCTGCAGCAGGAACGGTGAGGCGAGCGCCGTCACCGCCATCAGGATTGAACACAACGCCACGCCGATGTAGTAGTGGCGCAGTTCGTCGACGTGCCTGATCACTTTCCACAACGCAGACATCGCAGCTTTCTCTCAGAGAGCGGAACCACCGAGGCCCACCGGGCCGCGCTCGACTCTACTCGCGTCGCGGAAACGCTCCCAGCGCCGCCGCCCGCGCACCGACAGGTGCACCAGGGTGAACAACAGGCCGTGGACGAACGCGATCCCGGCGCTGGTCGCCGCGTCCAGCGCGTAGGCCGCCCAGAACCCGACCAGTGACCCACCCACCGCCACCAGCAGGCTGACCAGCACCATCGTCGACATCTGCCGCGCCACCTGCAGGGCCGTTGCCGCCGGCACCACCATCAACGCCAGCACCAGCACCGCCCCCGCGGCGTGGAAGGCGGCGGTGACCGTCACCGAGACCAGGAACATGAACGCGGTGTTGAGCCACCGGGTGCGCACCCCGGCGCTGGCGGCGAATGCCGGGTCGAAGGTGGTCATCGTCAACACCCGGAAGAAGGTGACCAGGAATCCGGCCATGACCGCCAGCACGGCGAGCATCACGTACAGGTAGCGCGGCCCGATCGAGACACCGCCGACGTACCACTGGGCGAAGGCGGCCAGGTTCAGGTCACCGACCAGCACCGCATGGGTGTCCAGGTGGATGTCGGCGAAGTCCAGGCTGACCATGATCACCCCGGCACTGAACAGGGCCGGGAAGACCAGCCCCTGCGGGGAGTCCCCGGTGAGCAGCCGGGTGCTGGCCAGCCACTCACTGCCGAGCACCACCACCAGGCCCGCCAGCGCGGCACCGACGATCAGCCAAGGGGAGTTCAGGTCACGGGTCAGGGCGTAGCCGACCACGATGCCGGGCAGCACCGCGTGGCCGATGGCATCGACCAGCATCGAGTCGCGGCGCAGCACGACGAAGACCCCGGGCAGGGCACAGGCCACGGCCGTCACCACCGCCAGCAGCATGATGCCCACGACGTAGTTCATGCCTGCTCCTTGAGCAGCTCGCGGCGCAACCGGTCGCGCAGCCTCGCTCGTCCGATGGCCCTGACCAGGATGCTGCGCCGCGGGGCGGCCAGCATAGAGACCACGAAGACCGCGAACATCACCATCACCACCAGCGGACCGGTGGGCACATCGACCACCGCGATCGACAGGTAGGCACCGACCCCGCTGGTCACCGCGCCGATGGCCGCTGACAGCACCACCATGCTCGGCAGCCGGCGGGTCCACTGTCGGGCCGCCGCCGGTGGGGTGACCACGAAGGCGACCATCAGCACCAGCCCCACGGCCTTCACCCCGATCACGGTCGCCACCACGATGCTGGTGAACATCACGGTGTCCACCACGCGGCGGTCGAACCCCAGCACGCTGGCATGGTCGGGGTCGAACGCGTGCAGCGCGAACTCCTTCCAGCACGCCACCAGCACCGCCAGGGCGGCGATGCCGACCACGATGATGGCCACCAGGTCTGAGGTGGTGATCACCGAGGCATTGCCGAACAGGTAGTCCTCGATGCCGCCCTTGCCGCGGAAGTCGCCGCGGGTGATCACCTGCAGCAGCAGCATGCCGCCGGCGAAGAAGGTGGTCAGCACGACCGCCATCGACGTGTCCACCTTGAGCCGGGAGTGGCGGGTGATGCTGGCCGCCCACAGCACCGCCAGGGTGCCGGCCACCACCGCGCCGGTGACCAGGCCCACCATGCTGCGCCCGTCGGTGCCCAGCAGCACCACCCCGACCAGGAACGCCACCAGGGTCCCGGGCAGGGCCGCATGCGAGATCACGTCGCTGACCAGCGACTGCCGGCGCAGGTAGGCGAACACGCCCAGGGCACCCGAGACCAACCCGATCAGGGCGGTGGCGAGGAAGACCATCCGATAGGTGTGGTCGCTGAAGAACTCGACCGGGCTCACAGCGCGAACCCGAGGAAGGAGTCGTCGGCGGTGCTCACCTCGTAGGTGGTGCGGATGTTGGCCTTGGTGAACACCTGCTCGACCGGCCCGGCCGCGACAATGCGCCGGTTCAACAGGGTCACCTGGTCGCAGTAGTCCTTCACCGTGGCCAGGTCGTGGTGGACGATGACCACGCTGCAGCCCTCTTGGCGCAACTGGTGCAGCACGTCGACGATGGCCTGCTGGCTGCGGGCATCGATGCCCTGGAAGGGTTCGTCCATGAAGTACAGGTCGGCCTGCTGGGCCAGGGCCCTGGCCAGGAACACGCGTTGGCGTTGCCCGCCCGACAGCTCGCCGATCTGGCGCCCGACCAGGTCCCACAGGCCGGTTCGCTCCAGGGCCTCGGCTGCGCGGCGACGCTGCTCGGCCCCCGGACGACGCAGCCAGCCGAGCCTGCCGTAGGTGCCCATCAGCACCACGTCCGCCACGGTGGTGGGGAAGTCCCAGTCGACCGAGGTGGCCTGGGGTACGTAGCCCACCCGGTGGCGCACCTTCCCCAGCGGCTGGCCGAAGAACTCGGCATGGCCGGTCAACGGGGTGACCAGCCCCAGCATCGCCTTCAACAACGTCGACTTGCCGGCGCCGTTGGGGCCGACCACCCCCATCACGGCCCCGGTCGGCGCGGCGAAGTCCACGTGGCGCAGCACCGGGTCACGCCGGTAGGCGACGCTCAGGTCGACGGTGCGGCAGGCGATGCTCCCGATGCCGGTCGGGTGCCCCGCGCCGCCCGGGTGCTCGGTGCTGCTCATGGTTCCCCCAGGGCGTCGGCGATCACGGTGGCATTGTGCAGCAGCACACCCAGGTGGGTGTCGACCCCCGCCTCGTTGCCCAGGGAGTCGGCATACAGCTGCTGGTCTGCCACCTGCACCTGCCAGCCCAGGGCATGCACCGCCTCCTTCAGGCTGGTGATGGCTTGGGGGTTGGCCTGGTTGTCGGTGAAAATCACCGGCACCCGGTTCCCCGCGACCAGGTCGGCCAGGGCGCTGAGCTGGCGCGGGCGGAGCCTGGCCTCGGTCGAGACGAGGTCGGTGGCCCGCACGTCGAGGTCGTAGGTGGCGCCCAGGTAGCCGAACGCATCATGGCCGGTGACCACCATCCGCGGCGGTGGCACCCGCGCCAGCAGTTCACCCGCCCGTTCGTGGACCGCCGCGAGCCGGTCCTGGTAGTCGGCGGCATTCGCGGCATAGTCAGCTGCCCCGGAGGGGTCCACCTCGGCCAGGGCGTCGGCGATCACGTCGACGACGAGCGACCAGATCGGGAGACTGTTCCAGATGTGCGGGTCGTGGACCGGGGTGCCCCGCGTGCCGCTGCTCGGGACCTCCAACAGCAGTTCGCGCGGCACCCGCTCACCGACGGCGACCTGCCGGTGGCCGAGGCTGCGCAGTTGGTCGTCCATCTGCGCCTCGAGGTGCAGCCCGACCCAGAACACCACGTCGGAGGAGTGGATCGTCGTGATGTCGCGGGTCGAGGGTTGGTAGCTGTGCGGGTCGCTGCCCGGCCCGACCATGGTCGACACCTGGGCGTGTGGGGCGATGGCGCGGACGGCGTCGGCCAGGTGGCCGGTGGTGGCATAGACCCGCAGGCGCCCGTCGTCCTCGGGCGTTGCGCAGGCGGCCACCACCAGCAGCACGGCCAGCACCAGCCCGCGCGCCACCCACCTGCGTGTTCCCACCCTGCACCGCCTCAGTCGGAGATCTCGCGACGGTGCTGTGCCTCGAGGCGTTGGGTGGCCTGCCGGGGCAGCACCACTCCCAGGACGTCGAGGATGGCGCGCAGGGCCTGCATGGTCGAGTCGAACTCGGCGCCGGAGACCGACTTGGCCCTGGCGGCGAGTTTCGCTGCCCGCGCCCCCTGCTTGGGGTCACCCAGCGCGGCAGCACCCACGCGTTGGGCGTGGCTGAGGGCCCGCTGCCAGGTGGCCCTCAGGTCGGCGACCCAGGCCTCGAGGATCGACACGTCCATGCCGGCCATGTCGGCATTCGCCAGCCGGAAGTAGGCCGTGTCGAAGGCGGCGGTGGCGGGCACAGCTGCGTCGAACAGGGCGTAGTGGTTGATGTAGTCGGCGATGTCGGAGCGCAGGGCCCCGTACTGCTCGCTGATCTGGTTGAAGCTGCGGATCGCCGAGTTGCGGCGCAGCAGCACCGACTGCGCGGATTCGAGGGCGTGCCGGGGCGCCGGCAGTGCGTCCTGGGGTGGGCCGTTGAGCCCGAACCAGTCACTTGCCCGACGGCCCATTCGGCGCAGTGAGCCCGGGTTGCTGGCCACGCGGATCGCCAGGATCACGGCCAGCACGACCAGGATGATTCCCACCTGCCACATCGGCTGCCCCTTCCACGCGACGTTGCAGGGCCACCGTATCGCGCCCCGGTCACCGGTAATGACCATGCGCCGCCCGAGGCCCGCGTGGAAGACTGGGGCGCGAGGAAAGGAATGCCACATGGCTGAGCTGAAGGACCGTCTCAAGGCCGACCTGGTCACCGCGATGAAGGCGAAGGACGAGACCGCCAAGTCGACCCTGCGGATGGCGATCGCCGCGATCGGGGTCGAGGAGGTCGCCGGTGACAGCGCCCGCGCGCTGACCAACGACGAAGAGGTCGCGGTGGTGACCAAGGAGGTCAGCAAGCGTCGCGACTCGGCGCAGGCCTACACCGAGGGCGGCCGCCAGGAGCTGGCCGACAAGGAGATCAGTGAGGCCGAGTTCCTGCAGCAGTACCTGCCTGCCCCGCTGACCGAGGCCGAACTGGACGAGATCGTCGCCGAGGAGGTCGCAGCCGCAGAGGCCGCGGCCGGGGAGAAGCCCACCATGAAGCAGATGGGTGGCATCGTGAAGGCCGTCAACACCCGGGTGGCCGGCCGCGCCCAGGGTGGCGCCGTGGCTGCCAAGGTGAAGGCCCGGCTGGCGTGAGGCACGGGCACCCGCCGACGAGGATCGTCGACGGGTGCCCGCCCAGGTGGCTCGACCCGGGGTCGTCCGGGGTCTGATCAGCCCCAGAGCACCTTGGTGTAGCGGCGCGCCTGCCAGTTCGACCCCAGCCCGAAGAAGGGGTACGGGCTGACCCGGCGGGCCACCGCCCCGAGGCTGCCCGACTGCTCCATCGAGTAGTAGCTGGTGCGCGAGGAATCGAACCAGCCGCAGAAGACCACCGTGTGGTAGTCGTAGCTGTTCAGGATGTCACCGGGCAGCAGCTGGGTCTTGGTGATCAAGGTCGTGATCTGCGACAGGGTGCGCGTCGAGTAGCTCGTGGTGGCGTGGAACGCGTTGGAGACCTGCCCCGAGCAGTCCTGCCGGTAGGTCTTGGAGTTGGTCAGGTCACGGAAGTACTTGGCCTGGCTGTACCCGAGGCGGATCGTGGGCCAGTAGGCGGCCCGCTGGATGATCTCGGTGCGCTTGATGCTGCCACCGATCGCCGAGGTGCCCGCGCCGACGACCCGGGTGATCGCCATGGCCTTATGGGTGTTGGCCCCGGCGATGCCGTCGGCCACCAGGCCCTTCGACAGCTGGTGGGCGCGCACCGCCGCGGTGGTGCCCGACCCGTAGGACGAGTCGTGGGGGACACCGGCACGGTTCTGCACCAGTGAGACCCGGGCCGCCAGCACGGCCTGGGTGATGTTGCCGGGCTGCCCGTCCTGGGTCAGCCGGTTGTCGGCCTGGAACCGCTTGACCGCCGCGATGGTGGCGGCGGTCAGCGTGCCGGTGACGGTGCCGGCGTTGTAGCCGAGTCCGTTGAGGTTGCGCTGGATGCGTTCGGTGAGGGCATCAGCATGTGCGGTGGCGGGGTTCAGCAGGGTGATGCCGCCGACGGCCAGACCGAGTCCGGCGGTGGCCTGGAAGAAGGCACGACGAGTGGGACTGCTGCACGTCTTGGTGACAGGTTGGGTTAGGCGGCTTGGTCGGCCGGTGTGGTCATGATGGTCTCGAACTCGATGGGGGTCAAACGTCCCAGGCGGGCTTGTCGTCGGCGGCGGTGGTAGGTCCGTTCGATCCAGGTCACGATCGCGATGCGGAGGTCGTGGCGGGTGTGCCAGCGGCGCCGGTCGAGGACGTTGTTCTGGAGCAGGGCGAAGAAGGATTCCATGGCGGCGTTGTCGCCGGCGGAGGCGACCTGGCCCATCGAGCCGGTCAGGTCGTGACGACGCAGGGCGGCCAAGTACTTCCTGGACCGGAATTGACTGCCCCGATCGCTGTGCACGATGCAGCCGGTCACTTTGCCGCGGCGGGCCACCGCCATGGCGAGGGCGTCGACCGCGATGCGGGACTTCATCCGGTCACTGATGGAGTAGCCGACGATCCGGTTGGCGTACACGTCCTTGACCGCGCACAGGTACAGCTTGCCCTGGCCGGTGCGGTGCTCGGTGATGTCGGTCAGCCACAGGACGTTCGGGCCGGACGCGGTGAAGTCGCGCCGTACGTGGTCGTCGTGGGCGGGCGGGCCTGGCTTCTTCCCGTTGGTGCTGCGCTTCTTGCCGAACACGCTCCACCACCGGTTGGCCGCACAGATCCGCCACACCCGCCGGTCGCAGCCGGTGTGGCCGGCGGCGCGGACTTCATCGGCCAGCAGCCGGTAGCCGAACTCCGGATCATCGTGGTGGGCGTCGAACAACGCGTTCGCCAGAAACGCCTCATCGAGTTCCCTGGCAGTGACCGGACGGGCGAGCCAGCGGTAGTAGGGCTGGCGGGCGAGCTTGAGGACCCGACACGTCACCGTGACGGGGATCCCGTCAGCAGCGAACTCCTTCACGAGCGGGTACATCATTTTCCCGGCAAGTTGGCCTGCGACAAATACGCCGCTGCCCGACGCAGGATCTCGTTCTCCTGCTCCAGCAGCCGGTTACGGCGCTTCAACTCCCGCAGCTCGGCCGACTCCGCGGTGGTCACACCGAGCCGGTGGCCGTCTGCGACATCAGCGCGCTGCAGCCAGTTCCGCAGACACGACTCACTGATCCCGAAGTCCTTCGCGATCTGGGCAATCGGAGCCTCGCCACGACGGGCCACCGCGACCACGTCGTCACGGAACTCCTTCGGATGGGGTCTAGGCATGGTCAACATCCTTCCAGCAGGACCTCACGGCCCCACAGATCGAATGTCACCTACTCGTGCAGCAGTCCC
>NZ_JBNJRW010000023.1:0-14047 GCF_050113895.1 Aestuariimicrobium sp. Y1814
ACCTAGGTCGACCACGCGCAGTAGCGCGGTGAGCGCGTTGATCGTCGCGGTGCGCTCGGTGCTCATGTGGTCGCGGGAGGCCAGCAGGACCTTCACGGCAGCGCGAATACCTTCGTCGGCGCGCGGTTGACGCAGTTGCGTCTGCTGCAGCGGGAGCGCTGCTGCGGCGATGCGGCGCGCATCCAGCGGGTCGGACTTGCCGATGCCGCGGTTCGCGCGAGCGTTCATCCGCGGGGCCTCGACGACGGTGTGTCCGGTGTCTGCTGCAGTGCGGGCAAGGCGTGCGCCGTAGGTGCCGGTGCCCTCGATCACCCACAGCGTGTCGAGGTCCCCTCCGGTGCGGCGCCCGACCCAAGACACCGCGCGTGACAAGCCTGCTGCCGTTGCGGGAAACTGAGCCTCATCGACAATCTCGCCCGTCGGGCAGGCCAGGATCGAGACAGCGTGGTTGCGGGCGTGGGTATCCACGCCGATGACGAACGGGCGGGTATGCGCGACGATAGCCATGGCGATCGACGCTCCTCTCTTCGAGACGGACATGGTCACGGTCGCCAAGCGGCCGGCACGGGTCCGGGAAGAGGTCACTTCGGGGCGAATCTGTGATGGGCCACGGCCCGAGGGCCGGGCAGTCTCCTGATGAGGTCACCGAGGTGGGCCGGACGGTGTCGGCCGCACCGACCCGGGCGGACAATTCAACGGGAAGACACCGCAAGCGGGCCAATTGCTTCGAGAGTCACACCCGGTTCGATACGACCGACATCCATCCTGACCGGCCAGTCCCAGACCAGCCAGATCCAGACTCACAGATTGCTTCGGAGGCCCCTGACTGCGATCTTTGCCCCACGACAAGGAATGCAACCTCGGTGGGCCCTGCCGCCCTGCAGTCCTTGCATGGGAGCAAAGAATGCACGTCAGGGGCTGGGCAGCGTCCCCGGGGATCGCGAACACCGACAGTTGTGTCACAGCACCCCGCTAGCCTGTTCCCCATGAGTCGACTCTCCTCGTTCCAGCCGCCCGCCGTGTCCCTGGTCACCACTGCCTCGAAGGCGGTCGGGGTGACCGTGGTCGGGTTGGCGACCTCCAGCAAGGACGAGCCCACCCTGCTCGGCGTCAGCGCCGCCACCGCCAAGGCCGTCCAGAAGCGCCATGGTGTTGACCTGGTGGCCCTGGCCGAAGACCTCGGCGCCAAGGCCGAACTGGGCAAGGTCACCGTGCTGCCCGCCATCGACGGCGAGCGACTGGTCGTCGTGGGCGTCGGGGTGGTCGACGTGACCCCCGACCAGGTTCGACATGCCACCGCTGCGGCACTGCGCAGCATCCAGGCCAATGACCGAGTCGAGGGCCCGGTGGCGATCAGCCTGGAGCTCGTCGACCCCGAACTGCTGCAGGCCGCCGCCGAGGGCGCCGTGCTGGGGGCCTACGCCATCGACCGGCAGGGCTCCTCCCCCCGCAAGGCACTGCCCGACCTCGAGGTGGTCAGCACCAACAAGTCGGCCGACGCCAAGCAGGCCGTGCAGCGTGCCGAGGTCATCGCCGCCGCGGCCGCCACCGCCCGCGACTGGGTCAACGCGCCGCCGAACCAGCTCTACCCCGAGAGCTTCGCCGCCGACATCGCGGCCCACTTCAAGGACGTCAAGGTCAACGTCGAGGTGCTCGACGAGAAGGCCCTGACCAAGGGCGGCTACGGCGGGCTGATGGCCGTCGGTGGCGGTTCGTCGCGCCAACCCCGCCTGGTGCGCGCCGAGTACGCCCCCCGCGGCGCCCGCCAGACGCTGGCCCTGGTCGGCAAGGGCATCACCTTCGACTCCGGCGGCCTGGACATCAAGCCCCCCACCGGCATGTACGACATGAAGTGCGACATGGCCGGCGCTGCTGCGGTGATGGCCGCGATCGGCGCCATCGCCCGGCTGGGCCTGCCGGTGCGGGTGATCGGCTACGGCGCCCTGGCCGAGAACATGCCCTCGGGTGCGGCCTACCGCCCCAGCGACGTGCTCAGCATCTACGGCGGCACCACGGTCGAGAACGCCAACACCGACGCCGAGGGCCGGCTGGTGATGGCTGATGCCCTGGCCCGCGCCAGTGAGGACGACGCCGACCTGGTCGTCGACATCGCCACCCTCACCGGCGCCTGCATGGTGGCCCTCGGCAAGCGGATCGCGGGCTTGATGGCCTCCAATGACCTGGCTGCCGACGCCGTTCTGGACGCCGCGGAGGTCGCCGGCGAGTCGATGTGGCACCTGCCGATCCCGGCCCACATCGCCGAGGGGCTGAAGTCGAAGATCGCCGACGTGAAGTCCTCCGGTGACCGCCACGGCGGCGCGATGGCCGCGGCCGCGTTCCTACGCCACTTCGTGCCCGACGATGCCGACTGGGCCCACATCGACATCGCCGGGCCGGGCTGGAACGACGGCGAACCGCACGAGGAGATCCCCTCTGGTGGCACCGGCTTCGGCGTCCGCACCCTGGTCGCGCTCGCCCGGGCGATGAGTCTGTGAGGAACCAATGACTGAGCACCGGCACGACCTGGTCATCCTCGGCGCGGGTTCCGGCGGGTACGCCGCCGCACTGCGCGCCAGCCAACTCGGCGTTGACGTCGCGCTGGTCGAGGCCGACCTGCTCGGCGGCACCTGCCTGCACCGCGGCTGCATCCCGACCAAGTCGTGGCTGCACGCCGCCGAGGTCGCCGACCACGCGCGTGAGGGCTCGTCCATGGGTCTGCGGACCAGCTACGACGGGGTGGACGCGGCAGGTGTGGTCACCTGGTCGGAGGGCATCGTCGACCGGTTGTACAAGGGCTTGGGCGGGCTGGTGAAGACCTCCCCCGGCCTCACCCGCGTCGAGGGCTGGGGCACCCTGGTCAGCGACCGGGCCGGGCTGGGCGTGCAGGTCGGCGACCGGGTCGTGCGCGGACGAAACGTGCTGGTGGCCACCGGCGCCCGCCCCAAGACGCTGGGCCTGACCATTGACGGGCAGCGGATCCTCACCAGCGAGCACGCGTTGAAGCTGCAGGAACTGCCCTCGACCGCGCTGGTGATCGGCGGCGGTGTGATCGGCGCCGAGATCGCCTCGGCGTGGCGCTCGCTCGGGGTCGAGGTGACCATCGTCGAGGCGCTCGACCGGCTCGTCCCGGCTGAGGAGCCCGACATCTCGAAGGCGCTGCTGCGGGCCTTCACCAAGCGCGGCATCACCACCCGGTTCGGGGTCAAGGTCACCGGTGCGACCGCCGGGGCGAACTCGGCGACCCTGGTGCTCGACGACGGGTCGCAGCTGTCGGCCGATGTCGTCCTGGTCGCAGTCGGACGAGAGCCGGCCACCAACAATCTGGGTCTCGCCGAGGCCGGCGTGACGCTGGACCGGGGTTGGGTCCGGGTCAATGACCGGCTGATGACCTCCGTCCGTGGGGTTTTCGCCGCCGGCGACGTCGTGCCCGGCCCCCAGCTGGCACACCGCGGCTTCGCCCACGGCATGTTCGTCGCCGAGGTGGTCGCGCACCAGTTGGGCAAGCTCGACATCTCCCCCACGCTGCCGCGTGACACGGACCTGCCCCGGGTCACCTACGCCAACCCCGAGATCGCCTCGGTCGGCCTGACCAAGGCGGCAGCCCAGCGGATGGGTGAGGTCACCAGCTTCGACTACCCCCTGGGCGGCAACGGGCGCAGCCTGATCAAGGGCACCAGCGGCTTCGTCCGGGTGGTGCGGCTGGTCGACGGCCCGATCGTCGGGGTGCACATGATCGGCCAGGGCGTCAGCGAGGTCATCGGGGAGGCGCAGTTGGTCACCGGCTGGGAAGCGCTGCCCGAGGATGTCGCCGAACTGCTGCACGGCCACCCGACCCAGGGCGAAGCGTTCGGCGAGGCCTGCCTTGCGCTGGCCGGACGCCCACTTCACATGCACGCCTGAGCCTTGCCCGCTTGTCGCGGGGCTGCACCCGTGTGCAAGTGGGGCTAGGCTGACCACTGACACCTCAGCAAAGGAGCCTCCACCGTCATGTCGACTGAAGTCACCCTGCCTGCACTGGGCGAAAGCGTCACCGAAGGTACCGTGTCCCGCTGGTTGAAGGCCGTGGGTGACACCGTCGAGGTTGACGAGGCGCTGCTGGAAGTCTCGACCGACAAGGTCGACACCGAAATCCCGTCGCCGGTCGCCGGCACCCTGCTCGAGATCCGCGTCCAGGAGGACGAGACCGCCGAGGTCGGTGCCGTGCTCGCCATTATCGGTGATGCCGGTGAGTCGGCCGGTGCGCCCGCTGCCGCCCAGGAGCCGGAGCAGGTCGCCGAGACCCAGGAGCAGCAGGCCGTCGTCCCCGACGAGCCCGCCGCCCCCGCCGAACAGCCCGCTGCTGAGGCTGCCCCCGCTGCTCCCGCCGGTGCTGGTGGTTCCGGCACCGAGGTGACCCTGCCCGCCCTGGGTGAGTCGGTCACCGAGGGCACCGTGTCGCGCTGGCTGAAGGCCGTCGGTGACTCGGTGGACACCGACGAGGCCCTGCTGGAGGTCTCGACCGACAAGGTCGACACCGAGATCCCGTCGCCGGTCGCCGGCACCCTGCTCGAGATCCGCGTCCAGGAGGACGAGACCGCCGAGGTCGGTGCGGTGCTCGCCATCATCGGTGACGCCGCTGCCGCCGAGGCTGCCCCGGCGCCCGCCGCGCCGCCTGCTCCGGAGCCGGCGCCGGCTCCTGCTGCACCCCCGGCGCCTGCTGCACCCCCGGCGCCCGCTGCCCCGCCCGCGCCCGCTGCCCCCCCGGCACCTGCGGCCCCGCCTGCTCCCCCGGCCCCCGCGGCGCCGGCTGCTCCGGCTGCCCCGCCCGCGGCTCGTCGCGCCGAGGGTGACACCGGCTCCTACGTGACCCCGCTGGTGCGCAAGCTCGCCGCCGAGCACGGCATCGACCTCGCCGAGGTGAAGGGCACCGGGGTCGGTGGCCGCATCCGCAAGCAGGACGTGCTGGCTGCCTCCGAGGCCAAGAAGGCCGCCGAGGCTGCCCCCGCACCGGCTCCCGCTGCTGCCCCGGCATCTGCGGCGCCGGTCCCGGCTGGTGCGGACGCCGCCAAGCGTGGCACCACCGAGAAGATGAGCCGCATGCGCAAGACCATCGCCGCCCGCATGGTCGAGTCGCTGGCAGTCTCGGCCCAGCTGACCGCCACCGTCGAGGTTGACCTCACGGCGATCTCGCGCCTGCGTGCCCAGCACAAGGACGAGTTCAGGGCCCGCAACGGTGCCTCGCTGAGCTACCTGCCGTTCATCACCCTGGCCGCGATCGAGGGGCTGAAGGCCTACCCGAAGATCAACGGGACGATCGACACCGAGGCCGGCACGATCACCTACAACGACTCCGAGGATGTCGGTATCGCGGTCGACACCGATCGTGGCCTGATGGTGCCGGTGATCAAGAACGCCGGTGACCTGAACTTGACCGGCATCGCGAAGAAGATCGGTGACCTGGCTGCCCGCACCCGCGCCAGCAAGGTCACCCCGGACGAGCTGACCGGTGGCACCTTCACCGTCACCAACTACGGCTCGGCGGGCACCCTGTTCGACACCCCGATCATCAACCAGCCGCAGGTGGCGATCCTGGGCACCGGTGCGCTGGTGAAGCGTCCGGTCGTCGTGGAGGACCAGTTCGGTGGGGAGACCATCGCGATCCGCCACATGATGTACATCTCGCTGACCTACGACCACCGCCTGGTCGACGGTGCTGATGCCGCCCGCTTCCTGTCGGCGGTCAAGGCCCGCCTGGAGGCCGGCGACTTCGACGCCGAGCTCGGCGCCTGATCAACACTCCCGTCGGGGAGCGAAGGGGCCCGGTCCATCTGGACAGGGCCCTTTCGTCGTTCAGAACACGGTCGCATGTCAGGACCACTCCCCCAGATCGTCCCAATCCCCCACCTCCGGGGGGATCGAGGCATCTGGCGGAGGGTTCCTGTCATCCGAGGGGCCCGGAGCCCCCAGGCGCCGCTGGTACCGGCGGATCTGGTCGGGCATGTCCTCCAGTGTCGCCACGCAGTACCTGAGCACGGTCCAGCCAGCGAGCACCAGCGTGTTCTGGCGCCGAATGTCGCGGGCGAGGTCCTCCTTGCTGCGGTGGTATCGCCATCCGTCGAACTCGATCAACAACTTCAGGTCGGGAATGGCGACATCGGCGTAGAAGACCTCCCAGCCCACCTGGATCCGATAATTCCCGCGCCAGTGCCGGAAGCGGTGCTTGCGCAGCAGCGCGTGGCCCTGGCGCTCGAGCTCCGACCACGGGTTCTCCCGGCTTTCTTCCAGGAGTCGGAGGCGCGACTGGTTCCCGCTGCGGCCAGGGGTCAACCTGAGCGCCTCGTGGAGCCCCGACAGGGTGACTGCCTTGCGGCGCAGCCCCTCATCGATCGCCTTGCCACCCATTGTGGGAATCAGGTCCAGGACAGTGAGCTCGGGAGTCGTCATTGCCAACAACTCCCGTTCGGTGCGCAGTTGTGGGGGCACCACGGCACGTGAGTGCTTCAGCCAGTCAGGCGGCTTGTCGACCCGGGCGCCGGTCAGGTGCACCTCATTGACGTCGAGATCGTCCCAGAACTGCAGCTTCGCCGCGGTGGGGCCGCAGAGCACGGCCCTGGGAAAGCGCAGTTGGCAGGCATGCACGCGGTGCAGCCAGGTCTCGTGGTCATCAATGGAGTACACCCCCGGCAGGATCCGTCGGCGCCGGCCCCGCCTGGCCAGGTAGTCCAGCCGCACCCTTTCCGGCTGCGAGAGCTGCGAGCGAAGTACGAGTTGGTCCCTCATGGACCGGTTATGGGGCCAGTGCGCCGCGGATGCTCAGTCATCCACAGGGCATTGACTCAGGATTCCTCCCCCAGTTGGGCCAGAGACCGGCCAGGGCGGGGCACGGGCAATCTGGGGGAGGATTCCTGAGTCATCACTTCACTCGGCCCCCGGGTTGCGCCGAGCGATCTCGACGGTCAGCGCCGTCGCGAACCCACACCAGGCGGCGTACAGGCCCAGCGCCCGGCCCCAGCCACGGCTCTCCTTCCCGACCCGTCGGGCCAGATCGGCACTGCTGAGCGCCAGCGCCGCCGCATTCGCCTGCGCAAGGCGCAGGTCACGGCGCGCGAAGAAGGCCCAGCACCACCCTGCGTTCAGGGCCAGGTTCAGCACGAGTGCCCGCTTGAGGCCCGGCCGTGCGGCCCCGCCCGCGGCGACCCGCCGGGCTCGCCGCGTCAGCGCCGAGGCAGACCCTGCCGCGATGATGGCGTACAGCGTGGTCCACGCGATGGGGAAGGCAGCCGGCGGCGGCTGCCAGTCGGGTTTGTCCAACTCCTGGTACCAGTCGGACGAGGTGCCCGACGAGGTCGCGACTCCTCCCACCACAGCCGTTGCCGCCACCGCGACGGAGGCGCCCAGCAGCTTAGGCAGGTACTTCGGTGCATTCTGCATGGTTCGAACCTACGTGCTGGGCGAGAGAAGAGCTGGCCGCGGCCAGATCAGCCCACCTCCAACCATGGCGAAACAGTGTTATTGACGACAAAATTCTCCCAGCCGGCTCAGCGAGAAAGGGGCGGTCCGATGAATCCTCCGAACAACACCAACGATTCTTCGAGCAGCGCGTCGAACCGAGCGGGGTTCCTGGGCAGTCTGCCCTCGATTGTGCTGGCGGCGGCGTTTGCCTTGTGGCTCGTCCGGCACCCGAGCGGCGCCAACGCCGTGACCCTGGCCCTGGGCTCGGCGATCGCGCTCCTGGTCATCACGCACCTGGTCCTGATGTCGCGGACGAGTGGTACTGCGCCCGGGCGGGGGCAGGTCTTCGCCCAGTTGTTGCTGGTGTGGCTGTGGACCTTCCTGGCGGTGGCCCTGGGTGGCCTGCTGATGGTGGCGGTCCACACCGGCACGGGCACCTTGCTGGTTTCCACCCTGAACGTACGCATGCTGCTGGTGGGGGCGGTCGTGGCCGGCTACGTCGTGCTCGTCCTGGCCGTGCGATACCGCTGGATCCTGGTGCCGAGCATGGAACTGGCGACCGGTGCGGTCACTTTTCCTCTTGCCCCCGAGGACTACCCGACGATTTCGCTGCTGTCCGACGGCTACTTCCTCCACCAGTACCTGGCGGAACGAGCCAAGTGGCTCGATGACATCACCAGTGCGCCGGACGCCGAGCTCGCCTTCCAGACGACCCGCGCCATCGCGGCGGCCAATGGGAACACGTCCCTCGACACTGCCCGGAAGGCACTCGAGGGCTCATTGGACGGCTCCGTCACCTTGACCCCAGCACGTGCAAGGCAGCTCATGCAGCAGGTCGCCCTGACCACCCTGGGCGAGGAGCGGCGACGGTTCATCTTCCTGATGAAGTTCCAGAACCAGCTGTGCGTCTGGGCATTCATCTTGCTCGCGGCGGTGGCCGTTTTCGGGGCCTTCGGTTGGGCCGGGCCGATGGGCGTCGCCGCGGTCGCCGCCATCATCTTTCGCATCCGCGACGCGACTCCCAGCGGCGACCCGAAGGTCTACGACGGCGGGCCGCGGTGGATGGCGTTGTTGCTGACCCCGCTGGTGGGCGCCGTCTCGGCCGTTCTCGGCCTGCTCGTGATCACCGCTCTGACGGCGCTCGACCTGTTCAGCGACACGGTGAAGACTGCCTTGGGAAGCCTTCCCGGGTTCACGCTGGACCCACAGCCGCCCCCGTTCAGCGGGTTCGTGCTCGGCGCGGCCATCGCGTTCGGCTGGTCGGCGAAGCTCCTCGACAACCTGCTGAAGAAGCTCACCGACACCGTAGAGGCGGCGGCCGCCAATGGGAATGATCCCACCGGCGGCGGCAACGCTGACGACGACCCACAGCCGGGGCAGGACTCGCCGGCTGAAGGTGATGCCGACGACCACCAGGGCGCCAAAGATGCGGCACAACAGTCCCTGGAGGCTTCCATACCGGAACCCACCGTGCCAGAGGACCACCAGCAGTGATGTTGTCCGCTCCAGACAAGGTGTTGTCCGAGGGCAGGCAGGTGTTGTCGATCCGGCCGCAGGTGTCGTCCGTCGCGCACACCGGCAGGTGATCTGCCCCGCCCACCCATGAGGCTCGAGGCACACAGAAGGAGCCGCCATGCCTCGTCCTGCCCCTACCCACCGCCTGGTCGCCCTGGCCATCGTGATCGCGCTGCTGGCCGGATGCACCGGCAGCGACGCCAGCACCGCACCAACCCCGTCGACGACCGGTTCACCCACGACCAGCGCAACGCCGCAAGCCACCGCGACCACCAGCCAGAGCCCTTCGTCCGCCGGCTCGAGCCGGCCCACGCCGAGCCCGACGGAGACCGTACCGCCGGTGAGCAAGGAACTGCTCGCAGAGGCCAAGGCCGTCTACGGGGCGGGCTTCGCGGCAATCCGCAAAGCCCGCGCCGAGGGCGGATTCAGCTTCGACGACATCCCACCTGACTACCCGAAACACCTGATGGGTGGAACGCTGATGAATGCCGTCATGCAGGCCGCCAACCTTCACGACGAGGGCCAACGCGAGTACGGCAAGGTGGAACTGGTCAACGTGCGCCCCTATCCGGCCATGGACGCCGGGTCCCTGGTCGCCCTGACTGGATGCAGCAGCAAGACCGAGGTGCGGGTCGCCGACGAGAAGGGCTACGGCCGCGACGAGTCGAGTGAGCAGCAGGTGGTCTACCTCAAGCGTGATGACGACGGCCTGCTCAAGATCGCCCAACTGGACACCATCCAGGTCACCGCTTGCACACCCACCTCAGCCGACCCGAAGGTGGTTGCCGAAGCCACCAAGGTTTACACCACGGTCTTTACCCTGTTCGAGAAGTACCTGCTCGGCGACGGACTGAGTCCCACTGCCTACTCCACGAGTGGTTTCGGGCCCTACCTGGGCGGGGAGGCACGCAACGCCATCATGTGGGAGCTCGAATCGCGCAGGGCCAATCAGATTCACTACGACGTTGGCGCCCCCGCGAAGCAGGGCAAGATCACCGAGTGGCCTCGACGGCTCCGCGGCTCGGTGGTCGCTCTCACCAGTTGCTATGACCGTTCCCACATCCACCTCGGCAACAATCTGTATCGCCAGCCACCGCGCATCTACTTCGCCCATTTCACCCGCGACAAGGCCGGCAAGCTCCGCATGACAAGCCTCGACTGGATCTACGCCGACGCCTGCGCCTGACCCACCGTCCCTAGGATGGGCCCATGACCGACTTCCTGTCCGGTGCCGGCAACGTCGTGCTCGCCTTCACGAGCCTCATCATCCTGGTCGTGCAGACCTGGCTGCTGGGCGCCGCAGTCCGCCGGGTCCTGGGGGTGCGTACCGGCATGGTGCGCACCCTGGTGGTCAGCTTCATCAGCCTGCTGGTACTGCAGGGCCTCGGGGTGTGGGCCGGCACCAGTGGCCGGCTCGCGGAGATCGCCACCGAATCACCGGGGCAGTTCGCCGCCTTCGCCGGGGTGATCGCCCTGTGGACCTTCGCCGGGGCCGCGGCCGTGCTGGTCGGCCTCGAGGTGCTGCTGCCCACCGGCAGCCTGCCCCCGCTGCGGCACGTGTTCCTGGGCTGGGGTGGCCGCTGGCGCCGTGCCCGCCGCAACACCGCGATCATGACCATCGCCGCCAAGCACGGCCTCAGCGCCCAGCTTCGCGGGTTCGGACGCCGCCGCGGCAGCCACGAAGAGACCGCCCGCGCGCTGCGCAGCGCCCTCAACGAGGCCGGGGTCACCTTTGTCAAGCTCGGCCAGATGCTCTCCACCCGGGCCGACCTGCTGCCCGAGCCCTACATCCGCGAACTCAGCACCCTGCAGAACCGCGCCACCCCCATCCCCTGGGACGAGGCCGCCGCCGTCATCAAGGCCTCGCTGGGTCGCGACCCGGACGAGGTGTTCGCCCAGGTCGACCGGACCCCGATCGCCTCGGCCTCCCTGGGACAGGTACACCGCGCCACCCTCACCGACGGGCGAAACGTGGTGATCAAGGTCCAGCGACCCGGTGCCGCCGAGCAGGTCAGTACCGACCTGGCCACCCTGGAATCACTCGCCGCCCAGCTGCAGTCGTCCACCCGGTGGGCGCAGCGGCTGGGGCTGACCAGCCTGGTCGGCGGGTTCGCGACCTCACTGCGGGAAGAGATCGACTACCGCGTCGAGGCGAGCAACACCGCGGCGATCGCGGCCAGCGTGGCCGATCGTCCGAGGGTGAAGGTGCCCGGCATCGTCACCGAACTCAGCAGCGACCGGGTGCTGGTCATGGACCGGCTCGACGGCACCCCGCTCAGCCAGTCCGCGGCGCTGGTCGCCGAGTTGGCCCCCGAGACCCGCCGCGCCATGGCCGACGACCTGCTCGGGGTAGTGCTGCACCAGGTCTTCCAGTCCGGCACCTTCCACGCCGACCTGCACGCCGGCAACCTGATGGTCTGGCCCGACGGCACGGTCGGGCTGCTCGACTTCGGGTCGGTCGGACGACTCGACGCCGCTTCCCGCCAGCAACTGGTGCACCTGCTGTGGGCGATCGACCGGGACGACTCGACCGCCGCGATGGACGTGCTGCTGGTGCTGCTCGACCCGCCTGAACGGGTCGACGAACGGGCGCTGCGTCGCGACCTGGGAGCGTTGATCACCCAGGTGCGCGCCGGGGGCGGGTCCATGGAACTGTTCGGGGCGCTGATGGGCATGGTGGTGCGCCACGGGTTCCGGATCCCGCCGATGCTCGCCGCCGCGCTGCGCGCCCTGGGCGCCCTCGAGGGCACCTTGTCGGCGCTCGACCCGCAGATGGACCTGGTCAGTTCCGCGCGCGAGTTCGGGTCCTCCATGGTCGGTGAGGTCACCCCGGCCACCCTGAAGCAGGAGGTCACCAACCGGCTCGCGCAGATGATGCCGCTGCTCGACCGGATGCCGCGCTCCCTGGCCAGGATCACCGAAGACCTCGAGGACGGCAGTTTTCAGGCGCATGTGCGGGTGATCTCCAACCCGGATGACCGCCGCTACGCCACCGGCCTGGTGCAGCAGCTCTCGGGCGCACTGCTCTCAGCAGCCGCAGTGCTGGGCGGGATCCTGTTGGTCACCTCCAGCAGCGGGCCGGCGTTCCTGCCCGGGGTCTCCTTGATGGCAGTCTTCGGTTACCTGCTGACCTTCGCCGGGTTCGTGCTGGCGCTGCGGGTGGTCGTCCAGATGTACCACCGCCCGGAATAACCCGACCCCGACCCGTGTTGGCGCAAGTGTAGAACTGATTGACGCCGCAACCACAGGAGGGCCCAGCGTGACCACCGTCGCAGTGCTTGGTGTCGGACGAGTGGGCTCCGCATTGGCCCGCGCCCTGGTGGCCGCCGGGTACCGTGTGCACGTCGCCAGTTCCCAGCCCGGCGCCGAGATCGCGCTGCTGACCGAGGTCGTCATCCCGGGAGCGACCGCACTCGATGCCCCCGACGCCGTGCGTGAGGCCGACATCGTGGTGCTCGCGGTCCCGCTGCACAAGCACACGACGGTCGACCCGCAGCTGCTGGCCAGCAAGGTCGTGGTCGACGCGATGAACTACTGGGCCCCGGTCGACGGCATCATCGCCGACTTCGAAGACCCCGGGACCACCAGCAGCGAGGTCGTGGCCCGCCACTTCGCGCACTCGCGGCTGGTCAAGGCGTTCAACCACATCGGCTACCACGACCTCGAGGAGCACGCCACCCCCAAGGGCACCCCCGGACGACGGGCCCTGGCAGTCGCCTCCGACCACTGTGACGCGGCCATTGCGGTGGCCGACCTGGTGGACCGGATCGGCTTCGATGCCGTGCAGGCCGGCCCCCTCGCCGCCGGTGCTGCCCTGGAACCCGGCACCGCCGTCTTCAACGGCAGCTTCACCGCCCGGGAACTCGCCGACGCCATCGAGCTCGACGCCGCCCGCCTGGCCGGCTGACCCTCACCCGAGCCCGAGCCCGGCCCCCAGCGGGAAGCGCTCCAGCACCTCGTACCGGCTGCCCCGGTCGGACAGGTGCGACTCGACCAGCGCCAGTTCAGAGGCCCGCCACGTCCACCCCGGGAACGCATCGACCAGCTGCACCCAGCGGGTGGCGTCGAAACCGCGCCGCGCACGGGCCAGGGTCAGGTGCCCCCGGAACCGCGCCCCGTCGGGGGATGCCCCCACGTGGGAGGCCACCCCGCGGCACGACGCGGCTAGCGCCGCCAGCTGTTCATGCCCGTCGGTGACGGCCAGGGCGAGCAGCTTCGCCCGGCCCACGTCGGGGAAGCACAGTCCGCCCTCGACGCGCACCTCGAAGGCGGGCATCCGCGCGGCTGCCTCGTCCAACCCCGCGACCAGCGGCTCGACCACCCGCTCGGGCACCGAGGCCATGAAGCAGGTGGTCAGGTGCCAGCCCTCGGCGGCGGTCCAGCGCCACACGTCGGCGCCGGCCTCACGCCGTGGTTCCAGCCAGGTCGTCAGGTCCTGCACCACCTCCGGGTCGGGCAGGATCGCGGTGAACAGTCGGGCTCCCATCCACCGCACTCTACGCAGCCACGGTCCACCGGCACCCGGTAGCCTTGCGGTGATGAATGACCAGCAGCACCCCGCAGGCCTCGAGTTCCAGTACCTCGGCTTCACCGAGGACCCGCCGCGGCTGTCGCCCTACCTGCCCACCTGGGACTACCAGCGTGAGGTGCTGGCGCGGGTCGCCTCCCACGAGATCTGCAACCAGGTGCTCTACGTCGAGCACGAACCGGTCTACACCGCCGGCCGCAAGACGCTGCCCGAGGAACGTCCCTTCGACGGCACCCCGGTGGTCGACGTCGACCGGGGCGGCAAGATCACCTGGCACGGCCCCGGCCAGTTGGTCGGCTACCCCATCGTGTGGCTGCCCGGCCGCATCGGCGTGGTCGACTACGTGCGCCGCCTCGAAGAGGCGATCATCCGCTACCTCACCTCGCTGGGGTTGACCTGTGGACGAGTGGCTGAGCGCACCGGCGTCTGGGTTGCCGGCGATGCCCTGCGCCCCGAGCGCAAGCTGTGCGCGATCGGCATCCGGGTCAGCCGCCGCACCACGATCCACGGGTTCGCCCTGAACCTGATCAACTCCACCGGCGGGTTCGACAACATCATCCCCTGCGGCATCAG
>NZ_JBNJRW010000024.1:0-9686 GCF_050113895.1 Aestuariimicrobium sp. Y1814
TGGGACTGCTGCACGTCTTGGTGACAGGTTGGGTTAGGCGGCTTGGTCGGCCGGTGTGGTCATGATGGTCTCGAACTCGATGGGGGTCAAACGTCCCAGGCGGGCTTGTCGTCGGCGGCGGTGGTAGGTCCGTTCGATCCAGGTCACGATCGCGATGCGGAGGTCGTGGCGGGTGTGCCAGCGGCGCCGGTCGAGGACGTTGTTCTGGAGCAGGGCGAAGAAGGATTCCATGGCGGCGTTGTCGCCGGCGGAGGCGACCTGGCCCATCGAGCCGGTCAGGTCGTGACGACGCAGGGCGGCCAAGTACTTCCTGGACCGGAATTGACTGCCCCGATCGCTGTGCACGATGCAGCCGGTCACTTTGCCGCGGCGGGCCACCGCCATGGCGAGGGCGTCGACCGCGATGCGGGACTTCATCCGGTCACTGATGGAGTAGCCGACGATCCGGTTGGCGTACACGTCCTTGACCGCGCACAGGTACAGCTTGCCCTGGCCGGTGCGGTGCTCGGTGATGTCGGTCAGCCACAGGACGTTCGGGCCGGACGCGGTGAAGTCGCGCCGTACGTGGTCGTCGTGGGCGGGCGGGCCTGGCTTCTTCCCGTTGGTGCTGCGCTTCTTGCCGAACACGCTCCACCACCGGTTGGCCGCACAGATCCGCCACACCCGCCGGTCGCAGCCGGTGTGGCCGGCGGCGCGGACTTCATCGGCCAGCAGCCGGTAGCCGAACTCCGGATCATCGTGGTGGGCGTCGAACAACGCGTTCGCCAGAAACGCCTCATCGAGTTCCCTGGCAGTGACCGGACGGGCGAGCCAGCGGTAGTAGGGCTGGCGGGCGAGCTTGAGGACCCGACACGTCACCGTGACGGGGATCCCGTCAGCAGCGAACTCCTTCACGAGCGGGTACATCATTTTCCCGGCAAGTTGGCCTGCGACAAATACGCCGCTGCCCGACGCAGGATCTCGTTCTCCTGCTCCAGCAGCCGGTTACGGCGCTTCAACTCCCGCAGCTCGGCCGACTCCGCGGTGGTCACACCGAGCCGGTGGCCGTCTGCGACATCAGCGCGCTGCAGCCAGTTCCGCAGACACGACTCACTGATCCCGAAGTCCTTCGCGATCTGGGCAATCGGAGCCTCGCCACGACGGGCCACCGCGACCACGTCGTCACGGAACTCCTTCGGATGGGGTCTAGGCATGGTCAACATCCTTCCAGCAGGACCTCACGGCCCCACAGATCGAATGTCACCTACTCGTGCAGCAGTCCCCTTACCCGCTCGGCTGGTCCATCAGCGGCTCCGCGGACGGCGTAGCCTGGACCGAGATCCAGCCCGAGAGCGCCGGCCCGGCCAACCAGGGCGACTGGACCACCTGGACCGGTTCCGTGGAGGGCTTCCGCTACATCAAGGTCACCACGCACGGCCGCAGCGCCCCGTGGGGCACCGCGCTGTGGGAGCTGCAGGTCTTCGGCACCCTCGACGGCCCCATCATCGAGCCCGAGGAGCCGTTCCGCTCCACCGTCGTCCCCGCCCCCGCGAGCGTGACCGAGGGCACCGAGGGTGACTACGTCCTCACCTCCGACGCCGCAATCGTGGCCACCGGCGACGCCATCGCCACCGCCAATCAGCTGGCCGAGACGCTGCGCACCTCCACCGGGTTCGAGCTCCCCGTGACGGCCACCGGCCAGGGCATCACGCTGGCGATCGACGCTGAGATCACCGAGCCCGAGGGCTACGTCCTCACCGCGACCGCCGACGGTGTCGAGGTCCGCGCCGGCGCCCAGGCCGGGCTGTTCTACGGCGCCCAGTCGGTGCTGCAGCTGCTGGGCCCGTGGGCGCACTCGCCCGAGACGGTCGCCGTCGACTGGACGGTGCCCGGCATCACCGTGACCGACGCCCCCCGCTACGAGTGGCGCGGCTTCATGCTGGACTCCTCGCGTTCCTTCTACCCGGTGGCCGAGGTCAAGCAGATGATCGACCAGATGGCCCAGTACAAGCTCAACGTCCTTCACATGCACTTCGCGGACGACCAGGGCTGGCGCATCGCCATCAGCAACGAGGGTCGAGTGGAGGGTGACACCATCGACTACTCACTGCTGACGAGCGTCTCCGGCGGCACCGCCGTCGCCACCACCAACTGGACCGACCTCCCCGGCCGAACCGGCTTCTACACCGCCGACGACTTCGCGGAGATCATCGCCTACGCGGACAGCAAGCACATCGCGATCGTCCCCGAGGTGGACGGCCCGGCGCACTCCAACGCCATGCTGCACGCCCTCCCGGAGCTGAACACCGCGGGTAGTTTCTCCGGCCTCCCGGCAGCCCAGCGCGACGGCACCGTCGCCGCGCCGGTCAACACCACCACCTCGGTGGGGGAGTCCAGCCTGGATCCGGGCAGCGAGGTGACCTACACGGTGCTGACCCACGTCCTCCAGCAGATCGTGGCGCAGAACTCCAGCCTCGTGGCCGGGGAGCGCTACCTCCACATCGGCGGCGACGAGTCCCACAACACCGGGGCCGAGCCCTACCGCACCTACATGCAGCGCACGGGTGAGATCGTCACCAGCCTCGACGCCATCCCGGTCGTGTGGAACGAGGCCGCCGGCACCGCTCCCGAGCAGCTGCCCGACGGCACCATCGTCCAGCACTGGGCGGGCGACACCGCTTCGGCCCGGAACTTCGTGAACAACCACGACGGGCGGGCGCTGGTCTCCCCGGCCAGCCGCGCGTACCTGCCGCAGGTGCCCGGCACCGGCATCACCGGCCCCAGCTGGGCCTGCGGCGGCGGCTGCGGCATCAACGCGTTCTACGACTGGAACCCGCTGACCTTCATGGGCCTCACCAGCGACGACCAGGTGGTGGGCGTCGAGGCGCCAATCTGGTCGGAGCACCTGCGCTCGCTGGGCTCGGCCGAGTTCCTGATGTACCCGCGGCTGATGGCCACCGCCGAGGTGGCGTGGAGCCCGCAGGCCGTGAAGGACATCGACAACTTCCGTGAGCGTCTCGTCGACGTCGCCACGTCGCTGACCTCGCAGGGGCGCAACTTCTACTACGGCGACGCCACCTGGGGAGCCGACCTCGCTGCCCTGGTCCACGAGGGTCTCACCGAGGACGACGACGCCGTCGAGGTGGCCGTTGCGGCCATCCCCGCCACGCTGCTGGCCGACGTCTCGGCGGTGCTGACGCTGAACGGGTCGGACGTTCCCTTGGAGGTTTCCGTGGATCGTCCGTTCCAGCTGGACACGGGCAAGTTCGACGGCCGCCAGGTCAACGGACTGTTCCGGTTCACGCTGGCCGACTCCCTGCCCGAGGGCGACTACACCGGCACGCTGACGGTCACCGCCGACGGCGAGACCCTCACCACCGACGTCGCGCTCGCCATCGGTGAAGGCACGGGCATCGAGCCCACGCCGACGCCGAGCACCACGGTGACCGTGACTGCGGAGCCCACCGCCACCGCGACGGCAACCGTGACGGCCACCGCCACGTCCACCAGCACCGCAACCGTCACAGCGACGGCGACCGCGACGGTCACCACCACGCCCACCGAGACCACCACGGTGGACGTGACCGAGACGGCCACCTCGACGGCGACGGCCACCCGGACCGTCACCGCGCCGCCGACGACCGCCACCGGTGAGCCGACGACGTCGCCCACCTCGGAGCCCACGTCCGCGCCCACCAGCGACGGCCCCGTGGACCTGTACACCACGCCCGGTTACCACAACGTCAACGGGCGGGAGTGGTTCACCGAGTGCGAGCCGTACTCGCAGACCACCCGGTGCCGCACGGACATCTGGGCGAGCCAGGTGCGTGTGGTCGACGGTGAGCCGCGCTGGGTGCACGGCTGGGCGTTCAACAACCTCACGTACCTGCCGTTGGACAGGTCGGTGTGGGGTGACAACCCCCTGGCGAACAACACCGCCTGGACGGCTGAGGACGGCCGGGAGTGGTACACCGAGTGCGACACTGCCACCACTGGTGCCAATGGCTGCCGCAGCCACATCTGGAGCACCGTGTGGGAGGCCACCAGCCCGGGTGCTGCGACCTTCCACCAGGTGGACAAGTGGGTGTTCAACAACATGGTGAGGTTCAAGTAGGGCTTGACCGACCGCGTTGGTCCCCGGCACGGCTTCCGTGCCGGGGACCGTTGCGTTCAGCGCGAACTAATGATCAGCGGCGGGCATCCGTAGTCTCAGGCAGGCCGGCCGCGAGGATCCCGCTGTCGGCAGTCACGAGAATTGCCCGATCCCCGCGGACCCTTCGGTCCGAAACCTCGCCGCCCACTTGCGCGCCGTCGGCGGCGAGGTCATGAACATCTTCGCCGCGACGGCGGACCGGCCAATCGTCTTCAACGATGAGCTTGGCCAAGCGCAGACGAGCGCGCGGAGTGAGAGCAGCATTAGCGTGGGACACGAAGGCCTCCTGTGTGAGAAAAGTGGTTCCTGGACAGCTCCACTCTCGCAACGGGAGGCCTTCACCCGTCAACAGCTCACACGCAATTCACGCAACAACGTCCCTGGACATCACACCTAGTCGGTGTCGATGCAGGCGCGGGGTTCGTGGGCGTGCGGGCGGCACCGTTGGAAGACGCCGTACTGCCGGCTGGCGAGCTTTGGGAGGCGACCGTCGCTACCCCGATTGACTAGCGTTTGCTGGCCGTCTTGTGCTGACGGCTGGGTGGAGTTGAGGTTCTCGTGAGATCGGACACCGCTCAACAGGGGTCGGCGCCAGCTCGTGCGGTCCGAAGTCAGAGTGCGGCGGCTCCGGCCTCAGCCACAGTCTGGTCTTCCTCGATGCTACCGGTGGACACTCCGATGGCTCCGACGATGACGCCGTCGCGGACCAGCGGAATGCCCCCGGGGAACACGACGATACGGCCACCGTGAGCGTCGTTGAGTCCGTACAGGTCGCCCGTCGGGCGCGTTGCCTCGGTGAGGTCCTTGGTCTGGGTCTGGAAAGCGATGGACGTGTACGCCTTGTTGATGGCGATGTGGATGCTGCCAATGTTCGCAGTATCCATCCGCACGTGTGCCTTGAGGTTGCCTCCGGCGTCCACGACGGCGATGTCCTGGGGCTGTCCGATCTCCTCAGCGCGCGCGATGGCGGCATCGATGACGCGGCGAGCGTCCTCAAGGGTGATGGTGTCCTGGATCTTGGGGTTCGACATGGTGTCTCCTCTTCATTGAAGGTCAGGTGTTGCGGGTGTTAGGCGTCGCGTGAGCGACGACTGGGGTGGAGCCTCGGCCGGCCCCGATGAAGGCCTGACAGACATGGGCCGGCCGAGGGGTTGAAAGTTCCCGTCAGGCGACGGGAAGCAGTGCGATGGAGAGCGCGGCGGCGAGCGCGCCTCCGATGAGCGGGCCGGCCACGGGCACCCAGGAGTACGCCCAGTCGGAGGTGCCCTTGCCCTTGATGGGGAGGATGGCGTGAATGATGCGAGGCCCGAGGTCGCGCGCGGGGTTGATGGCGCTCCTCAGAAGGTGCGGATCGGGATCTCCGCGGGAGCCTCGAGAAGTTCGCGAATCTCGTCGTCAAGCTTGACAAGCGTGATGGACGCGCCCGCCATGTCCAGCGAGGTGCAGTACTCGCCGACATAGCTACGGGTTGGGGTGATTCCCTGGGCCGCGAGCTTCTCGTGTGCGATGC
This sequence comes from Aestuariimicrobium sp. Y1814, assembly GCF_050113895.1. Lineage (NCBI taxonomy): Bacteria > Bacillati > Actinomycetota > Actinomycetes > Propionibacteriales > Propionibacteriaceae > Aestuariimicrobium > Aestuariimicrobium sp. Y1814. The sequence continues at coordinate 5,643 of NZ_JBNJRW010000024.1, forward strand.
CGTACAGAAGGTACAGCTCGCTGATGGGGGTGCCACCGAGACCGTTCACCATCAGCGCGACGTCATCGCCGCTGCTGTAGGGGATGTCGCTCACGATGGGCTCCAGAAGCAGGTCGACGATCTCGTTCGCCGGGACCCACTTCTGACGTGCACGGCCGGGCTCACCGTGGATACCGATGCCGACTTCGATCTCGTCGTCGCGGATCTCGAACAGCGGCTCGCCCTTGGCGGGCGGGGTGCAGGCGGTGAGCGCCACGCCCATGGTGCGAGTGACGGCGTTGACCTTCTCGCCGATCCGGACGATCTCGTCGAGGTCCTTGCCGGCCTCAGCGGCAGCGCCGACGGCCTTGATGACGAAGAAGTTGCCGGCGACGCCGCGGCGACCGATGGTGTACAGCGAGTCCTTCACCGCGACGTCGTCGTCGATGAAGAGGGTGCGCACCTTGATGCCCTCTGCGGCAGCGAGCTCTTCTGCCATTTCGAATGCCATCTTGTCGCCGGTGTAGTTGTTCACCAGCAGCAGCACACCCTTGTCGCTCTTGACGCGGCGTGCGGCCTCGACGACGAAATCGGTGGGCGGGGCGGCGAACACGTCACCGGGGCAGGCGGCGTCCAGCATGCCCTTGCCGACAATCATCACGTGTGCGGGCTCGTGGCCGGAGCCGGAGCCCTGGATGATAGAGACCTTGTCGTTGTTGGGCGCATCGGCGCGGACGATGAGGTTGTACTTCGGGTCGTACGTGAGCGTGTCGGGGTTCGCCAGGGCCAGGCCCTTCAGCATCTCCGGGACGAACGCCTTCGGGTCGTTGATGAACTTCTTCATTGTGTTCTCACTTTCTTTGTGTCGGATGGGTAATGGAGGGAGGGTAAGTCGTTACCAGGCCTCGGCGACGCGCTCGCTGAGCACCGCTATCGCGATGGCGCCGGGGTCAGGGGAGCCAATGCTGCGCTCACCTACGTAGGACGCTCGGCCGCGGTGTGCCTCGAGCTTCGCGGTCTCTTCGGCGGCGGCGCGCGCGGCCTCAGCGGCGTGCTGAGCCACGGCCTTGCCGTCCAGACCCTTACCGAGGTCCGCCTCGATGGCGTCGGTGAGCGGGACCAGAGCGTCGAGCAGCGTCTTGTCTCCCAGGGATGCGCCACCTCGCTTCATGATGCCCTCGATGGCTGAGCGGAGCATCGCGACCACATCGGCCTGGGTGATGTCGTTCTTGTCCTTCACGGAGATCGCAGCGCGCAGGAACGCGGTGCCCCAGATCGGGCCGGACGTACCGCCGATGCGGCCGGACATCGTTGTCGCGACCTTCTGAATGAAGGTGCTGAGATCCGACCGGTCGTACTCATCCCACTCGGCGATGACGTTCTCGAACCCGCGAGCGAGCGAGTATCCGAAGTCACCGTCGCCGGCGACGGCGTCCAGGTCGCTGAAGTACTTCTCGTTGTCGACGCACGTCTGTGCGATGAGCTTGATGACGCTCTCGACGCGGGCGACGCCCGCCTGGCTGAAGGTGCTGCTCATGATGTTCCTCGGCTTCGGTTATCGGATGGTGAGGGCAGTGAGGGTGTCGAGAGTGACCTGGCCGGTCTCCTCGACGCCGCGCGGGTTGGAAAGGAAGTGTGCTGGCGTCTGCGGCTGGTCGCCCAGGCTGTCAACGACCAGTGCCGCCTCGGTGAAGTCCTCATCGGCGGTATAGCTGGACACCGTCACGACGGTGGCGATCCCTGCCGCAGCCGCGGCGCGGAGCCCGTTCTGACTGTCCTCGACGACGACGGCGTCCGTTGCGTCGATTCTCAAGTCCCGCAGAGCGAGCAGGTAGATGTCCGGTGCCGGCTTCTTCGCTGGGACGACATCTCCTGCGTAGACACGGAACCAGGAGGCCGCGTCCTCGCCGACCGCATGTTCCAGCACAGCGCGCACCGATTCTTCGGCGGACGTGGATGCGACGGCGAGCAGCCATCCTGCGTCATGGGCGGCATTCACGATTCGGGCGATTCCGGGCCGCCCCGGCATCTCGCCGGCTCGAACCTTCGCCGTGTAGCGGTCAGTCTTGAACCGATGCCACTGCTTGACGAGGTCGATCTGCGCAGCCTCATCGGTGGGCAGGTTCGCCGATGCAACGAAGTCGCTGGTGAGAAGCGAGGCGAGACGCTCCTTACCGCCGCCAATTCGCACCTTCTCGGCATAGTCCTCTTCGGACCAACGCACGGGAAGATCGAAATGCGCGAAGGTGTCGTTGAACGCAGGCAGATGACCGTCGCGCTCGGTGTCTGCGAGCACTCCGTCGCAGTCGAAGATCAAGGCGCGAGTCACGGCTTGGCGGCCTTCGCCTTGGCTGCCGTGCCATCGGAGCCGAACCATTCGATGTGGTCACCGATGACGCTGGTGACAGCATCACCGATGGCAGTCACCAACTTCGGCGGATCCCAATGGTTGTTGGCGCGCGCCCAATCGAGATGCTCCGCCGATGCCTGCATGTACGCGTGCTTGACGGCTGTGGAGATGTTGATCTTGGAGACGCCATTGTCGATGAAGGCGCGGAAGTCGGCCGGCTCAAGGCCGGTTCCTCCGTGAAGAACAATTCCCTTGTCCGTGAGGTGCGCGAGTTCGCGGGCGCGCTCAGGGAGAAGGGTCGGCTTGGACGTGAACAGGCCGTGGCTCGTGCCCAACTGCGGGGCGAGCAGGTCAGCACCGGTGCGCTCCGCGATGGCTGCGAGCTGGTCGACGGTATACGCGTGGTGGGCTTCGTCGCTGCCGACTCCGTCTTCGACCCCGAGGATGTTCTCGATCTCGGATTCGACGTCGACGCCCGCTGCGTGAGCCTCCTTGACGACTTCCGTCGTCTCACGCTCTGCGTCAGCAAGATCACGGTCAGAAGCATCGAAGAGAACCGATGACCACCCGGCGGCAATGACGTCAGAGAGGACAGAACGGTCCGGGCAGTGATCCAAGTGGAGCGCGACCGGCACGGATGTGTGCCGCGTGAGCGCCTGGAAAAGGCTCGTGATGAAAGCGGTCCCCGAGGTGCGAACAGTCTTTGTCGAGATCTGGACAATCAGAGGCGAGTCCTTCTCCTCGGCTGCGGCGATGACCGCGCGCATGCTGATCTCGTCGAAGACGTTCACAGCGGGAACCGCGTATCCGTGCTTCCGCGCTCCCGTCGTGAGACGACGAGTTGATACGGCCATAGTCCGATCTCACTTACTTGTGTCAGGCTCTGCCTCAGCGAGCTCCGGCCAGAACATCCTTCGTTCCGGTCCTCATGGTCCAGAGTACATGGCTATACAACTCTATACAAGAGGGACTAGGTAAGATCATGTGGAAAGTTTTGGGGCTCTTCACAGAAGAGAGTGGATGAGGGGTCTGAAGCCGCCGGCGTCGAGTAGGCAGCGGGCGATGTAGTTGGTGAGGTTGCGGAAGCCTCTGGCGGTGCCGCGGAGGTGTTCCATCAATCCGTTGAATCTCCTATGTCTGTCAAGCCCCGGTGAGCTCATTCTGAGCGGCGGTGTTGAGGCGGCGGTAGATGTCGCGGGCGAGGTAGCGCTTGAGGCAGCGACGGATCTCCCGGAGGGTGCGCCCTTCGGCGGTACGGCGCTCGACGTAGGCGCGGGTTCGCGGGTCCATTCGCATGCGGGTGACGACGGCCATGTGGAGTGCTCGGTTGAGGCGCCGGTCGCCACCCCGGTTGATCCGGTGCCGGACGGTGTTGCCCGATGACGCGGGGATGGGGCTGGTTCCAGCGAGGCTGGCGAACGCGGACTCGGATCGAATGCGGCCCAGGTGTGACCACGCGGTCAGCGCGACGGCGGCGGTGACTGGGCCGATGCCGGGCTGGTTGAGCAGGCCACCGGCGGGGCTCTGCCGGACCAGGTCCGTGATCCGCGTGGTGATCTCCTTGAGCTCGCCGTCGAGGACGGCGACGCGTTTGGCGAGCCGGATCGCTTCACCACGGGCGGTGGCCGTGGCGAGCTCTTCGTCGCGGGTGCGCCACGCCGCGGTCGTGGCGATCTGGGTCGCGGTGAGCGGGCGGCGGGCATCGATACCTAGGT
>NZ_JBNJRW010000025.1:0-6209 GCF_050113895.1 Aestuariimicrobium sp. Y1814
TCGATACGACCGACATCCATCCTGACCGGCCAGTCCCAGACCAGCCAGATCCAGACTCACAGAGTGCTTCGGTGGGGCCGTTGCTGGTGCCGGGGTGGTCGAAGAAGGCGAGGATGTCGTCGCGTCGTCGGTGGAGGGTTCGGCCCAGGGTGCGGATCTCCTCGAGCGCTGCTGGCAGCCCGGACTTGAGTGTGTCGATGAGGGCGGTCATGATCTGTTTGCCCTCGACGGTAGTCGGCGCCCGGTAGGCGTCGATGATGCGTTGGTATGCCTCCCAGCTGACCGCGAACGGGGTGTGACAGTCCTCATCGAAGACGTTCAGCAGCCGGAACCACTGCTTCTTCGTCAGCAGCGCGGCGCGGGTCCGGGCGATCCGGCGGATGCCATAGAGCGGATCCCCTGAGCGGCCGCGGTGGCCGAGGGTCTCTTGTTGGAGGCGTTGTCGGCAGCGGTCGAGTTTCTCCCCGGCCAAGGCCACGACGTGGAACGGGTCCATCACTGTGGTGACATCATCGATGGTCTCGACGGTGGCGGACTTGTAGCCGGTGAACCCATCCATCGCGACGATCTCGATGCCGTCGCGGAAGGCTTCGGACTGCAGCTGGAGCCACTGCTTCAGCGCTTGCTTGGAGCGGCCCTCCACGACTGCCAGGAGTCGGGATGTGCCGGTGTTGGTCCTTGTCGGGGTCAAGTCGATGACCACGGTCACGAACTTGTCACCGAAGCGGGTGTGGCGCCACACGTGCTCGTCGACCCCGACCGTGGTGACTCCGTCGAGTCGGGTGGGATCGTTGAACAGCAACTCGTCGGCGGCGGCGAGGATCGCGTCGCTGCAGGTGTTCCACGCGACCCCCAGGATCGCGGCGATCCTGGCGATCGAGAGCCGGTCGATCACGATGTGTTTCACCGCCAGCGTGACCGCGTCACGAGACAGCTTGCCCCTGGTCGGTGCCGCTGCGCGGACGTCGTGGCGCCATACCCGACCACATGGCCTGCACCGGTATCTGGGGACCAGGACCTGCAGGATCGTCGGTTTCCACCCGAAGGGCACATGCGCCAACTTCCGCACCACCGTGTCATGCCGGGCCCCGGGACCGGCGCATGTCGGGCACGGACTCGCCGGCGTCGTTGGCGTGCAGACCAGCACTGAGTGATCCGGATGCACGATCTGTTCGGTGACGGTGAGGCCGAGTCTGTCGAGTCGGCAGAACGAATCCAGACATGGTGGGGTAGCGTTTTGCATCAGGGCCCTTGGGTTCTTGGGTGGTGACTAGACACCTTCATCCAAGCAACCCAGGGCCCCCTCACATCACCGCGCCACGCCCAACATCCCAGCTATCGCCGACACCGTCGCCGGTTGACCACCCACCCTCATCTGTGAAGAGCCCTACAAGGTCCACGCCACTGATGGCGAAATCGGCAAGGTGGACGAGCACACGGACGACCTCGGCGACGCCCAGATCGTCGTCGACACCGGCCCTTGGATCTTCGGCCGGAGGGTCATTCTCCCGGCCGGAGTGATCGAGAGCGTCGACGACAAGGCCGAGGAGATTCACGTCTCCCTGACCAAGGACCAGATCAAGGCCTCTCCTGAAATGGAGAAGGTCACACCCGATGACCCCGACTACCGGGACAAGCTCGGAACCTACTACGGCGACGTCTACCGCGACCGCTTGGGTGGCCCCGGCGCTCCTTGAGCGGGGTAGCTTGGTGAGAAGGACGCCCCGGGTCGGACAGTTCTGCCTAATCGGCGTCGGGCGTGGTTGGCGAGTCGCACAATGTGATCACCACACGTTGAGCGAGGGGGATCGCCAATATGAACAACAAGATCAGCTACGCCCTGACGGAGACCGTCATCAACCTCACCGCCCGGACGGTGACCGTGACAGATCCGTACACGAACGGCGGATCGCCAACCACCCGGGTGGAGGACCTTGCGGTTGAGGTCGCCAACGCGGCTGACCCGAACGACAGGGTGGAGGTGGAGCTCTACAAGGGGGACCGCTCCGTCACCGCGACCCTGGCGCCGGACGGGCGCCTCCGCGCCCTCGAGTACAACTCCGTGGGTGTTGGCACAAAGGTGGTCTCCAGCGTCGGCAAGGTTGTCGCGTTCGTGGGCTCAATCGCGGCGGCGATCGCTTCGCGGGCTGGCGGTCTGCCGGCGGGGCAGGATGGTGGCGGGGACGTCCGGACTGGGAGACTTCTACGACAACGCCGTCTCCGTCATGTTCCTGGACAGGCGGGCTGACGACGCCCTTCGGCTGGGTCGGCTGGTGGCCGCCCTCTCGCCGCTCTCCGCAGCTGCGGCCTCGAACCACGGGCTGGCGTGCCAGCTGGCCGCGGATGGGGCGGAAGCTGCCGGGCGGCGTCAGCTCCTGGAAGAGGCCGTCGCGGAGTTCAACCGGGCGATCGAGTTGGCAACCGACGAGGGCGACGAGCACGCCGTCGAGGCATACAAGAAGAACCTGGAGCGAACCAGCAAGGCCTTCGACTGAGAAGTCTCCAGTCCCGTTCAGGACAGGATTGCGATGACTCCGCGTGCAGTGGCAGCCAAGGAGCCGAGGAGGGCGAGCGTGAGGGCGAGGGTCTGTGCCCTGGTGGGGGAGATGTGACGCTGGAGGACTGATCCCAGGGTGAGTCCGAGGATGACGCAGCCGACGGCGCTCAGCACCAACGGGATGGGTAGCGACATCTGGAACTTCGCAGCGATGGAGAGCAGATTGGTCAGCACGGCCACCACTTGCACCGTGGGGACGAAGACGTCCATGGTCATTTTGGTGGACGCGCCGAACATGGCCAGGGCCGGACCGCCGACGCCGGCAGTCACGTTGCTGAAGCCCGAGACGGTTCCTGCGAAGATCGCGCCCCTTCTGCCCCTGAAGACCGCCATCGGTCGCCTTGCCAGGGCGAGCAGTACGGCGAGAGTGGTGAGTGCCCCGACGAAGACCAGCAGCATGTTGGTGTCCAGGGTGTAGACGATGACTGCCCCCATCGGGACGCCCAGCACGATCCCGATGGAGAGTCTCTTGGCTGCGGCCCAGTCCACCGAGCGGAACGTTCGAATGAGTACGTAGGCGGCGATCAGCACCGAGAGGATGTTCGCAAGGACGATGCCGTCGAACGGGTTGAGTACCAGGATCAAAAGTGGCCCCGAGACGAGCGTGAAACCTAGTCCGGTGACGCGTTGGAGTGCTGCTCCGACCATGACGGCGCACAGCGCCAGAACCCAGGTCAAGGCCGGAATCCTCCTGTCATGTGCGGGTGCTGTCGTCGATCGACAATCGCTCCGCAGGAGACCGGCTCGGGCTGCTGACCGGGATGGCGCTCGGTTGACTTCCCTGGCCTCCGCCGACCAATCGGCCGGATGAAGGTAGACTAAGCATGGACTAAGGAGGGCGTGTGAAGACTGTCAGCATGCACGAGGCCAAGACACATTTCTCGCGCTTGATCAAGGAGGAGTTCATCGTCACCAACAACGGGCGACCAGTGGCCCGGGTGATTCCGATCAGCGACGGTGCAAGTCGCTTCGGCTTCCTGCCGGAGTCCGTGGCCGAGTCCACCAGGGTTCCGGACGACTTCGACGAGATGTTCACCGCCGAGATCGCCGAACTCTTCGGGGCGGAAGGTTGAGCGCGTACTTGCTGGACACGCACCTGCTCATCTGGGCAGGTATCGGGTCGGACCGACTTTCCAGCGCGACCCGATCCGTGCTCGAGGATCCATCGATCGAAGTGCGCTTCAGCGTGGTCAGCCTCTGGGAGGTGGTGATCAAACTGCAACTCGGCAGAGCCGACTTCCAGGTGGATCCGGACGCACTCAGGGCCCACGCCCGGTTGGCGGGACTTGTGGAGTTGCCGGTGACCGGTGAACACGCCCTTGGCGTGCGGTCCCTCCCGGACCTGCACGGGGACCCGTTTGACCGACTGCTGATTGCCCAGGCGCGGCATGAGGAACTGACGCTCCTCACTGTCGATCAACAGGTTCTCGCCTACGGCGGGGGTGTGGAGCGGGGATGACGGCCGGCCGATGCGATCGACCAACCGCGCAGCAACGGTGAGTAGTCCTCGTAGTTGGCTGTTCGTAGGTGGTGCGGCTACGTAGGATGCCGATCGTCCAGTTCACTGTTGACCTGATCGGAACCCAATGTCCCTGAGCCGTTCCCGCACCCGTCTGGTGCCGCTGCTGGCCGCCGTCGCCGTCGTCCTGGGGTTGATGCCCCTGGCGCAGCAGGCAAGCGCCGCACCCACCAACCTGGCACTCAACCGTCCCGTGACCGCCTCTGGGCAGGAGCTCGCCGACAGGTGGGGTCCCGAGCTTGCCGTCGACGGTAACGCGGGACCTGAGGGCAGCGACGTCGCACCGGCGGTCCACAACGCGCCTGATGCTTCGCGTTGGTCGTCCAACAGCGCCGACAGTGTCTGGATCCAGGTGGACCTGGGCGAGGCCGCCACCATCAGCGAGGTCAACGCGCACTGGGGCAACACGTATCCGACTCAGTGGAGCGTGAGCACGTCTGCCGACGGCGAGAACTGGACCGACGTCGTCACCGAGGGTGCTGGCCCGGGCGTCAGGGGCGGCTGGACCAACTGGACCGGCACGGCCGAGGACGTCCGCTACGTCAAGGTCACCACCCACGGCCGCAGCGCGCCGTGGGGCACCGGGCTGTGGGAGCTCGAGGTCATGGGCGAGGCAGCGCCGGCGCCCGTCACCAACCTCGCCGTCGATCGGCCCGTGGCCGCATCCGGTGACGAACTCCCCGACCGCTGGGGTGCAGAGCTCGCCGTCGACGGCGACTCCGGCCCCGAGGGCAACGACGTCCCCACGTCGGTCCACAACGCCGCCGAAGCCTCCCGCTGGTCGTCCAACAGTGCGGACAGCGTCTGGATCCAGGTGGACCTGGGCAACACCGCCGTCGTCTCCGAGATCAAGGCCCACTGGGGCAACACTTGGGACTGCTGCACGTCTTGGTGACAGGTTGGGTTAGGCGGCTTGGTCGGCCGGTGTGGTCATGATGGTCTCGAACTCGATGGGGGTCAAACGTCCCAGGCGGGCTTGTCGTCGGCGGCGGTGGTAGGTCCGTTCGATCCAGGTCACGATCGCGATGCGGAGGTCGTGGCGGGTGTGCCAGCGGCGCCGGTCGAGGACGTTGTTCTGGAGCAGGGCGAAGAAGGATTCCATGGCGGCGTTGTCGCCGGCGGAGGCGACCTGGCCCATCGAGCCGGTCAGGTCGTGACGACGCAGGGCGGCCAAGTACTTCCTGGACCGGAATTGACTGCCCCGATCGCTGTGCACGATGCAGCCGGTCACTTTGCCGCGGCGGGCCACCGCCATGGCGAGGGCGTCGACCGCGATGCGGGACTTCATCCGGTCACTGATGGAGTAGCCGACGATCCGGTTGGCGTACACGTCCTTGACCGCGCACAGGTACAGCTTGCCCTGGCCGGTGCGGTGCTCGGTGATGTCGGTCAGCCACAGGACGTTCGGGCCGGACGCGGTGAAGTCGCGCCGTACGTGGTCGTCGTGGGCGGGCGGGCCTGGCTTCTTCCCGTTGGTGCTGCGCTTCTTGCCGAACACGCTCCACCACCGGTTGGCCGCACAGATCCGCCACACCCGCCGGTCGCAGCCGGTGTGGCCGGCGGCGCGGACTTCATCGGCCAGCAGCCGGTAGCCGAACTCCGGATCATCGTGGTGGGCGTCGAACAACGCGTTCGCCAGAAACGCCTCATCGAGTTCCCTGGCAGTGACCGGACGGGCGAGCCAGCGGTAGTAGGGCTGGCGGGCGAGCTTGAGGACCCGACACGTCACCGTGACGGGGATCCCGTCAGCAGCGAACTCCTTCACGAGCGGGTACATCATTTTCCCGGCAAGTTGGCCTGCGACAAATACGCCGCTGCCCGACGCAGGATCTCGTTCTCCTGCTCCAGCAGCCGGTTACGGCGCTTCAACTCCCGCAGCTCGGCCGACTCCGCGGTGGTCACACCGAGCCGGTGGCCGTCTGCGACATCAGCGCGCTGCAGCCAGTTCCGCAGACACGACTCACTGATCCCGAAGTCCTTCGCGATCTGGGCAATCGGAGCCTCGCCACGACGGGCCACCGCGACCACGTCGTCACGGAACTCCTTCGGATGGGGTCTAGGCATGGTCAACATCCTTCCAGCAGGACCTCACGGCCCCACAGATCGAATGTCACCTACTCGTGCAGCAGTCCC
>NZ_JBNJRW010000026.1:0-6169 GCF_050113895.1 Aestuariimicrobium sp. Y1814
TGTTGGTGGCGGACAGGTTCATGACACTCGGGTGATGGGAGGTTTCCCGTTGAGGGCGCTGTGGCCTCGTTCAGTGTTGTAGAAGGTGAGCCAGTCGGCAAGGGCATCGCGGCGGGCCTGGTTGCTGGTGAAGGGCTGCCGGTAGGCCCACTCGAGCGCGAGGGTCCGGTTGAGGCGCTCTACCTTGCCGTTCTGCCAGGGGCAGTGGGGCTTGATGAACTTCTGCTTCGCGTCCATGGCCTTGACTGCTGCTTTGAAGTCACGGCTGTTGCGGTAGGCGAACGCGTTGTCGGTGATGATGCGCTCGATGCGGGTGATGCCCTGGCTGGCGAAGAACGCTGCGGCGCGGGTGAGGAAGCCTGCGCAGGTCGTGCCCTTCTCGTCGTCGTGGATCTCGACATAGGCCAGCCGGGAACAGTCGTCGACGGCGGCGTGGACATAGTCATAGCCGATCCGTTCCCGCTTGTTCTTGGCGGCGCTGGTGGCGGCACGTCCGTGCAGGCGCCAGCCCCCGCCGTCGGGGATCTTGCCGATCTTCTTCACATCGATGTGGATGAGCTCACCGGGGCGTTGGCGTTCGTAGCGGCGCCTGCTGGCCTGACTGCCGCGGATCACCGCGCCGGTGATCGGGTCAAGGTGCGCCAGGGGCGGCATGTGGTGGCGGCGCAGGATCGCGGTCACGGTCCGGGCGGGAACGTTGGTGGCAGCAGCGATCCGGGCAGGGCCTCGGCGATACTGTGCGCGGTGGGCCAGGACCCGGGCCTCGACGGCTGGGCTGGTGCGCCGTGGCATGGTGTGGGGCCGGCTGGAACGGTCGTGAAGACCTGACTCGCCGTACTGGTCGTAGCGCTTGAGCCAGTGGTGGGCGCATTGGCGTGAGATGCCCATCGCTTTCGCGGCGTGAGCGACAGGCCAACCCTGCACGCGCACACGCTGGACCAGCAACAGTCGCCCGTTGACGTTCAACCGGGCCTTAGGGTGGGACATGAGGACCTCCGTTGTTGAGATGTGACCTTCGACAAGCCACAGCCCAGCGGGGGTCCTCCCTTCACGTCAACCGCACAACTGTCATGAACGTCCCTGCCACCAACACCTAGTACCGGGTTGACGGCGGGAGTACTGTAACGGCGTGGCTGATGCCCTGAGGCGCCTGCATCCGGTGCGGCTGATCCTGATCGCCTTCACGATGGCGGTCTGGACTGGCGTTGGGCTGCTGATGTTGCCGATTGCCCGCCGCGGGCCAGGCGGAGCCTCGTTCCTGGAGGCATTCTTCACCGCCACCAGCGCCATTTGTGTCACGGGTCTGGTCACGGTGGACACAGCCACGTACTGGACACCCTTCGGGCAGGTCGTCATCATTGCGCTGATCCAGATTGGTGGCCTGGGCGTCATGCTGCTGGCCACCATCATCGCCATGGCGGTGCTGGGCAAGCTGTCCATGCGGTCACGGCTGGCCACAGCCACCGAGGTTCACGCCGAGGGAGCTGGCGGAATCAGGTCGGTGGTGTTCGGCGTGTTCCGTACCACCATGCTGGTCGAAGGGATCGCAGCCACGATTCTCACGTTGAGGTGGTGGTTGGGCGGTGATCTGCCCCTACCCAAGGCCCTGTGGCACGGCTTGTTCCACGCGGTCTCCTCGTTCAACAACGCTGGGTTTGCCTTGTACTCCGACAACATGATGGGTTTCGTGGACGATCCGTGGGTGAGCCTCACCCTGGCCGGTGCCACCATCCTGGGCGGCCTGGGGTTTCCGGTTCTGCACCAGTTGGCCCGTCATCGCCTGACCATTCGGCGCTGGGCGATGAACACCCGGTTGGTGGTGGTGATGAGCGTGCTGCTGTTGGTCAGTGGCACGATCTACATCACGTCCCTGGAGTGGGCGAATCCGAAGACCCTTGGAGCCCTGGCGCCCGCAGACCGGGTGCTGGCCGGGTTCTTCCATGCCGTCCAGGTGCGCACCTCGGGCTTCAACTCGCTCGACATCGGCCAGTTCCACCCCGCGACGTTGGTCGGCATGGACGTGATGATGTTCATCGGCGGTGGGCCCGCTGGCACCGCGGGCGGCATCAAGGTCACCACTTTCGCGGTGCTGTTCTTCATCATCTGGGCCGAGGTGCGCGGCGACACCGCCGTCCACGTTTTCGGCAAGCGGCTCAGCCGGGCCGTCCACCGCCAGGCCATTTCAGTGGCGCTGTTGGCGGTGGCGCTGGTGGTGGGGTGCACCATCGCGATCATGGTGGCTTCTGGTCGTGGTCTGGATGCAGTGCTGTTCGAGGTCATCTCGGCTTTCGCCACAGTGGGGCTCTCGACTGGTATCACTGCGCAGCTCGACCCGTTCAGCCAAACAGTGCTGTGTGTGTTGATGTACTTGGGACGGTTGGGTCCCTTCACCTTCGCCTCTGCGCTTGCGTTGCGAACTCGTCACCGGCTCTACGAGCTGCCCAAGGAAAGGCCGATCATTGGTTGATTTTCTCGGTCGGGGGGCGCGTGCCACCTCGCGCCTGACCGACAGCGTCGTGGTGATTGGGCTGGGCCGATTCGGCGAATCGGTGGCCTTGGAGCTGATGGCGATGGGCGCTGACGTACTTGGTGTCGAGACCAAAGAGGACGTCGTGCAACGTCTCAACGGCGAGTTGACCCACGTGGTCAAGGCCGATGCCACCAGTGAAGAGGTGCTGCGCCAACTGGGCGTGGACGAGGCCGACACCGTCGTCGTGGCCATCGGCGACTCCATCGAGGCAAGCATCCTGACGTGTTCACTGGTGCTCTCGCTGGGGGTGAAGCAAGTATGGGCCAAAGCTGTGTCCGACACCCACGGGCGCGTGCTGAGCCAGATCGGGGTGCAGCGGGTGGTCCACCCCGAACGAGAGATCGGCAAGCGGGTGGCCCACCAGTTGCGGGCAAAGCTGGCTGACTTCATTGATCTGGACGGGGGGTTCGCGCTGGTGCGCACCAGCCCGCCCCGGCAGGTGCTCGGGCGAAGCGTGGGCGAGATTGGGGTACGCAAGCGCTACGGCGTCACCATCATTGCCGCACGGCGTCCGGGGCAGGACTGGAGCGAGGTCACCGAGCAGACCCAGCTCCAGGCCGACGACGAGATCGTGGTGACCGGGCCCACCGACAAGGCCGAGCGCTTCCACCTGATGTGAGGTTGGCGGCGACCAGCGATTTGTCGCGCCCGGCCATACTTGACCCATGGGCAAACGCATCCGGCAGCTACTGGTTGCGCTGCTCGTGGGTGGCCTGCTGGTGGTGGTTGGCCCGACGGCGGTGGCCTGGTCTGGCGCCTCGGGGCGCAAGCATGAGCAGGTTGCCGATGTCGAAGCACGCGACGTGGCGCTGGTGCTGGGTGCCGGGGTGCTGCCCAACGGTTCGCCCTCGACCTTCCTGAAGGGACGCCTCGACCTGGCTGCCGACCTGTACAAGGCGGGCAAGGCCAAGGTGATCCTGGTCTCCGGCGACAACACCGAGAAGTACTACAACGAGCCCGAGGCGATGCGCCGCTACCTCCACGAGCAGCGTGGCGTGCCCCTCGAGGACGTGGTGCGCGACTATGCCGGCATCGACACCTTCCACTCCTGCGCCCGGGCCAGGCAGATCTTTGGGGTGTCGAAACTGACCATCATCAGCCAGTCGTACCATCTGCCGCGCGCGATCACGACGTGCCGGATGGTGGGCGTGGACGCGCAGGGCCTGGGTGACACCTCGGTGCGCGGTCGCCGGGCCTGGCGCGCCGGTGAGCTGCGGGAGGTGCCTGCCAACATGAAGATGATCTTTGACGTCATCGTGGGCCGCGACCCGATCCTGGGCCCACCCGAGGACGGGGTCACCAAGGCGTTGCGGCGTCCCCGGTGACCGACTGACTCTCGACCGATCGGCTGGGCAAAACCCCTAGTCGGAGCCAAACAGGTCGCGCGTGTAGACCTTGTCGTTGACATCGGTCAACTCATCGCTGGGACGGTTGGCGATGATCACGTCGGCGCGGCGTTTGAACTCGTCCAGGTCACGCACCACCTCGGAGTGGAAGAACTCATCGTCGTCCAGGGTGGGCTCGTAGATGATCACGGGGATGCCCTTGGCCTTGACCCGCTTCATGATGCCCTGCACCGACGAGGAGCGGAAGTTGTCCGAGCCTGCCTTCATGGTCAACCGGTAGACGCCGACCACCTCCGGGGAGCGGGCGATGATGTCGGTGGCGATGAAATCCTTGCGGGTCGCGTTGGAATCGACGATGGCCTGGATCAGGGTCTGGGGCACCTGGTCGTAGTTGGCCAGCAGCTGCTTGGTGTCCTTGGGTAGGCAGTAGCCGCCGTAGCCGAAGCTGGGGTTGTTGTAGTGCGACCCGATGCGTGGGTCCAGGCCAACCCCGTGGATGATTTCGCGGGTGTTGAGCCCGAACCGGGCCGCGTAGGTGTCGAGTTCGTTGAAGTAGGCCACTCGCATGGCCAGGTAGGTGTTGGCGAACAGCTTGATCGCCTCGGCCTCGGTGGCGCCGGTGAACAGCACCGGGGTGTCGGGGTCCAGCGCCCCCTGCTTCATTAGGTCGGCGAACGCTTCTGCCCGCTCGCCGCTGCCGCCGACCACGATCCGGCTGGGGTGCAGGTTGTCATGCAGGGCCTTGCCCTCGCGCAGGAACTCAGGGCTGAAGATGATGTCTAGACCCGGGTGGTCGAGCCGGGCCTGTTCGGTGTAGCCGACCGGAATGGTCGACTTGATCACCACGGTCGCCTCGGGGGCGAGCTCGGCGACGGCGGCGATGACGGTGTCGACGCTGGAGGTGTCGAAGAAGTTCTTGCGCTCGTCGTAGTTGGTGGGGGTGGCCACGACGATAAAGTCGCTGCCTGGGTAGGCCTGTTCGCCGGAGGTGGTGGCGGTGAGGTCCAGCTCGCGGGTGGCCAAGTACTGTTCCAACTCGGCGTCCACGATGGGCGCCCGGCGTTGGTTGACCAGCTCGACCCGATGCTCGTCGATGTCGACGGCGACGACTTGGTGGTGCTGGGCCAGAATGACAGCATTGGCCAAGCCGACATAGCCCAACCCTGCGACGGCGATCTTCATGCGACCAGCCTAGTTGTTGGTGGCGGACAGGTTCATGACACTCGGGTGATGGGAGGTTTCCCGTTGAGGGCGCTGTGGCCTCGTTCAGTGTTGTAGAAGGTGAGCCAGTCGGCAAGGGCATCGCGGCGGGCCTGGTTGCTGGTGAAGGGCTGCCGGTAGGCCCACTCGAGCGCGAGGGTCCGGTTGAGGCGCTCTACCTTGCCGTTCTGCCAGGGGCAGTGGGGCTTGATGAACTTCTGCTTCGCGTCCATGGCCTTGACTGCTGCTTTGAAGTCACGGCTGTTGCGGTAGGCGAACGCGTTGTCGGTGATGATGCGCTCGATGCGGGTGATGCCCTGGCTGGCGAAGAACGCTGCGGCGCGGGTGAGGAAGCCTGCGCAGGTCGTGCCCTTCTCGTCGTCGTGGATCTCGACATAGGCCAGCCGGGAACAGTCGTCGACGGCGGCGTGGACATAGTCATAGCCGATCCGTTCCCGCTTGTTCTTGGCGGCGCTGGTGGCGGCACGTCCGTGCAGGCGCCAGCCCCCGCCGTCGGGGATCTTGCCGATCTTCTTCACATCGATGTGGATGAGCTCACCGGGGCGTTGGCGTTCGTAGCGGCGCCTGCTGGCCTGACTGCCGCGGATCACCGCGCCGGTGATCGGGTCAAGGTGCGCCAGGGGCGGCATGTGGTGGCGGCGCAGGAT
Source organism: Aestuariimicrobium sp. Y1814 (assembly GCF_050113895.1). NCBI lineage: Bacteria > Bacillati > Actinomycetota > Actinomycetes > Propionibacteriales > Propionibacteriaceae > Aestuariimicrobium > Aestuariimicrobium sp. Y1814. Next base: position 5,745 of record NZ_JBNJRW010000026.1, read on the forward strand.
CGCGGTCACGGTCCGGGCGGGAACGTTGGTGGCAGCAGCGATCCGGGCAGGGCCTCGGCGATACTGTGCGCGGTGGGCCAGGACCCGGGCCTCGACGGCTGGGCTGGTGCGCCGTGGCATGGTGTGGGGCCGGCTGGAACGGTCGTGAAGACCTGACTCGCCGTACTGGTCGTAGCGCTTGAGCCAGTGGTGGGCGCATTGGCGTGAGATGCCCATCGCTTTCGCGGCGTGAGCGACAGGCCAACCCTGCACGCGCACACGCTGGACCAGCAACAGTCGCCCGTTGACGTTCAACCGGGCCTTAGGGTGGGACATGAGGACCTCCGTTGTTGAGATGTGACCTTCGACAAGCCACAGCCCAGCGGGGGTCCTCCCTTCACGTCAACCGCACAACTGTCATGAACGTCCCTGCCACCAACACCTAG
>NZ_JBNJRW010000027.1:0-4286 GCF_050113895.1 Aestuariimicrobium sp. Y1814
CTGCGCGTCCCGGGCCACCGAGCCCTGCAACTCTCAGCCAGGTCGTCCCCGAAGGGCGACTCGCTCAGCCTGGCAGTGGCCCGATGGACCCGGGGTGCAGACAAGACGATTCGCCTCGTCCACCCCAATGGTCAACCAGTGAGCGGTCAGCGGGGACGCCGCACCCTCGATGCCGCGGAGTACCGTGGTGGCATGAGCGAGAAGCGGAAGTTCAGCGACCTGCCCGTCTGGCTGCGGGGCGTCATCATCGGCGGCGTGACCGTCGAACTGGGCCTGCGCGTCGCGGCGCTGGCCGACCTGTCCCAGCGCCCACAGCGGAAGGTCAACGGCTCGAAGAAGGCGTGGGCCGTGGGGCTCAGCTTGGTGTCGTCGGTGGGGATCCTGCCGAGCGTCTACTTCTGCAAGGGCCGCAAGGACTGAGCCCGACGTCGGCGCTCCCGCATCGCGACGAGGACCAGGCCGGCGACGCCGCCAGCCACCAGCAGGGCGCCGCAGACGGCCGTTGACACCCGTCCCGGCCACGGGATGTAGTCCGGCTGGGTGAACATCTGCAGGACGAAGGGCTCGAGGGTCGCCCCGAGCGGCACCGTCAGTCGAGCGAGCAGCCCCAACCACCCTTGGCGATGGGCCAGCGACCCGACGAGGCCCAAGGGTGCGCCGAGGACGAGCGCGAAGGCGAACCAGTAGCGGTTCGACGCCCAGATCTCCGGCTCGAAGATGCCGACCACCTGCCCCAGGCCGTAGTGCGTCACAAGGGCGGTCAGGCAACTGACGACCCCGATCGCGGCCGCGCCCAGCGGCCGCCGCACCAGCCAGCCCGCGAGGATCGGGAGGCCCGCCCACGCAGTGCCGGTGTTGAGGAGCTTGTTGACGCTGAGCCGAGTCGCCAGGAGCGTGTCTGCCTCGCCCGTGAGCTGGGCCTCGCTGGTGATGCTGGTGAGCAGCGACAGGAGTGCGAGCGCGAGGGCCGCCGCCATGCCGAGGATCCATCCGCGCTTGTCCATGCGCTCGACCGTAGTTCTGCGCCGCTGGGCCGCACGAGCCGCTGAGGTCTCGGACACCGACGGTCCGCTGCGACCCTGGTCTCGCTGTGGGCCGAGATCGTCAGAGCCTGCTCCGCGCCTCCATCAACGCGAATCCCAGCAAGTTGAGGCCGGGCCAGCGCTGGGGGACCTCCGCGAACTCCGAGTCGGCGGCGAGGCCGATGCCCCAGATCCGGTCGACCGGCGACGCCTCGACCAGCACCTTCCGCCCCGTGAAGAGGAGGAAGTCACGGAGGCCGGGGTCGCTGCTGAACTTCGCGATCGACGCGGCGACGACGATGTCCCATCGGTGCTGCACCCACACGGCCTCGTCGAAGCCGGGGACCTGTCGTCCGATCGCCTTCGCCTGCGCGGGTGACGGGGACGTCAGGACAGCCGCCGCGCGTTCCGCGTCGTCGAACAGGAGGGCCTTGCGCCACATCATGTAGTGCTCGGCAGACCCGAACGTCTCGTTGTCGGCATCGAAGCGTGCGGGCCACCACTGGCTGAGGCAGGCCTTGTCGAGCTGGCCGTCGCGGCGTGGGCGGTGCCCCCAGAAGGGCAGGTACCGCGGGCGTGCGCCGGCGTTGATGCTGCGCACGAGATCCTCGACGGTCCGGGAGTCGGCAGCAGTGGTCACGGGGCCAGAATAGCGCGGGCCGAGGTCTACCGATCAGAGAGCTCTGCGACGAGCGCCAGAATGGCTCGGCGACCGCGTCTGGCTCGACCAGGAACTGGAGGTGGCCACCGTCGAGAGTGGCGTGGGGCCAGCGGTGGTCCCGTGCGCGAGCCAGCTCGTCGGCATACGTGCCACCGAACGCCAGATAGGCGTTGCGGGACGACGTCCACCCGTCCGGCGCCGTGAGGTGCGTGTCGAAGTAGGCCAGCGGCACGCGCGGGCAGTCACGATCCACGTCGTCGAACTGATCCGCCGGGATGACGTCGTCGTATGCGTCCCGTGGCCACCAGCGCGTCCAGGGCAGGAGGAGGCCCTCGTCGTCGGCGAGGCCGTCGAGGTGGGTTCGGAACCGAGGCGGCGCCAGCGGGTAGGTGCCCGAGTCCGGCGGGAGCGACGTATCCATGAAGACCAGCGACGCCTTGGCGGTGGCGAGTGCCCGGACCAAGGGCGCCACGAAGCCCGCGTTGCTGTGCGGGATCACGACCGTGCCGGGGCCGACCAGCGCGGACCACTCCTCGACCAGGCGGGTGGCGTCGACGGTGCCGGTGGGGGTCGGGGCCGCCCGGGCCGTGGTGCCGCCCCTCGTCAGGGCTACGGCCAGTCCGTCGTAGGCGGACGCCGGTAGCAGCGGGCTGGGCAGCAGGAGCAGGTCGCTCGTCGCCGACGTCGAGAGCGACTCGATGGCCGTCGCCAGTTCGTCGACGGGGCGGCGGCCGTCGAGTTCCAAGGTCGCGGACCGGCGCAGCAGCGGCTCCACGGTGCGGACGTACTCGCGGATGTCGGCCTGCTCCGCCTCGGTGCGGCCGTAGGGGTTGTTCGTCCGCGTCGAGACCCGGTGCAGCAGCACCTCGACCGGGGCGCTCAGCAGGACGATGTGATCGAACCGGTCATGGAAGCGACCCTGGTTCTCCACCGTCCCCGACACGATGACGTCGGCGTGCCCGGCCAACAGGGCGTCCATCCGGGGCTCGTCCCACACCGCGCCGGGCAGCTCCCACCCGTCATAGTCGGTGTCGACGGTGACGTGGCCGCGCCGGGCGAGCTCCTCGAGGAGCGTCGTCTTCCCGGCGCCAGACATGCCGGTGATCAGCACTCGCGCCATCTCGCGTCCGTCAGGCGGCTTCGACCCGGGCGATGAAGTCCAGGACGAGGCGGTTGACCGCCTCCGGATCGTCGGTCGATACGACGTGGCCGGCGCCGGGGATTACGGTCAGCGGGGTCTGGGGCAGCACCGTCGCGAGTCGGTCTCGGGTCCGGCGCGGGTCCGACGTCGTGCTGCGCTCCCCGAGCACCACCTGGAGCGGGCCGCGGATGGCGGCGAGGTCGTCGTCGGAGAAGACGGTGGGGAGCGGCGAGGCGGGCCAGAAGCGGCGGCTGGCGTCGAGCAGGCTGATGATGTCGTCGGCCGGGCGATGCGCGAACAGGTGCTTCCAGCGGCGGGGCGACTGCCGGACAAAGCTGGCGGCGAACCCGAGGAGGTAGGCCGGGCGGATCGGGTGGAGGGTGGCGGCGGGCTCGAGCAGGGTGGTCGAGGCGACGCGGTCGGGTGCCTGCATCGCCAGGCCGGCGGCCGACCATCCGCCGTAGCTGAGACCGACGAGGTGCGCGCGCTGCACCCCCAAGCCGTCGAGGGTCTGGACGATGCTGTCGACGACGGCCTCGAGGTCGGGGACGGGTGAACTCTGGACGCTGCCGCCGCAGTCGACGATCGAGTCGATCGCGATGACCGGTCGACCAGCGGCGAGTGCCTCGACGTTGGGGCGCCACATCAGCGACGTGCAACTCATGCCGTGGAGCAGCACGATCGGTGTGGCGTCGCCGCTGCCGACGGTGAGCGTCTGGACCTCGCCGTAGCGCGTCTCCACGCGGCGCACCTCGTGCTCTGGCCAGAGGGCCCTCGCGTCGTCGTAGACGCGCCGGTACTCGGCCTCGCCCTCGTCGCTCCAGAATCGACCGACCTTCGCCATGGCACTCACCCTTCGGTTGGCTGGGTCGAACCTTACCCGCGGGCGCGCGGGCAGGGCCTAGACGGCTGAAGGCGGTGCTCCGCCACATGGATAGCATCCACCCATGAGTGAGGAGTCGACGGCTCGGGACGAGCGCGCCATGACCGGCTGGCACCTGCTCGCCTTTCTGGGCGAGCTGGTCCTGTGGGGGTGCGCAGCCTACGCCGGTTGGGTGCTCGCCGACGGTGGCCTCCGGTGGGTGGTGACCGTGGCGTTCCTGGTCGCGATCATCACCGTGTGGGCGATCTTCGCCGCGCCCCGGGCGGCCCGACGCCTGAGCACCGGACCGCGGTTGGCCTTCATCGCGGGGCTCGGCATCGCGGTCGCGGCGCTGCTGGCTGTGGCGGGCTCATGGACCGCGGTCATCGTGGCGCTGGCCTCGACCGTTGCGGTCGTCATCGCCCAGTGGTTCGACGCGCGGCGAGGCTGAGAGCCCTATGTCAAGCAGCCTTCGTCAGGAGGCTGTTGAGTCGGCCGTGTAGGTCGGGGTTGTAGGGCGTGTGGTCGTGCCAGCAGCGCCACAGGATCCTGGTCCAGTTTTGGGCCAGGATTCTTGCTGCGTGGGGGTGTCGGCAGCCG